>USMU01000018.1 GCA_900555925.1 uncultured Clostridium sp.
GGGTATCTTTACACGGGACGCGTAAAGGCAGTCGCAGACGGCGCAAGAGAAGCCGGACTTAAATTCTGAGAGGAGAAACGACAATGGCAGACGAAAAAAGAGAAAACAGAAGACCTCAGAGAAGACAGGCGGAGGACGACGGCCTGATTAAAAAGCTCATCGAGGTAAACCGCGTATCCAAGACGGTCAAGGGCGGCAAGAACATGCGTTTTGCGGCGCTGGTCATCGTCGGAGACGGCGCGGGCAAAATCGGCGTGGGCACGGGAAAGGCGAAAGAAGTTCCCGAGGCAATCGAGAAAGCTACTCTGCGGGCGAAAAAGAATATGATTTCCGTCGCGGTGGTGGATTCCACCATTCCTCATCAGGTAATCGGCAAATTCGGCCGCGGGGCAGTGCTCATGATGCCCGCCACGGAAGGTACCGGCGTTATCGCGGGCGGTCCCGTGCGTGCGGTCATGGAAGCGGTCGGAATCAAGAATATCAGAACGAAATCCCACGGCACACAGAACCCCGGCAACTGCGTAAAGGCAGCGGTCGCGGGCCTTGCCGAGCTGAAAACGGCGGAGCAGGTAGCTGCGCTGCGCGGCAAGAGCGTGGAAGAAATTCTGGGTTAAGGAACGGAGGACAGAGAAAATGGCAAAAATCAAAGTGACGCTCGTTAAGAGCACGATTGGCGAAGTAGCTGCCGTAAAGGGCACGGTCGCGGCACTGGGCCTGAAAAAAATCCGTTCTTGCAGAGAACTCGAAGACACGCCCGCAATCCGCGGAATGCTCACGAAGGTGAAGCATCTCGTCAAAGTAGAAAACATCTAAGGAGCTTTATCATGAGAATAGATACTCTTTCTCCCGCAGAGGGAGCAACAAGGCCCGCAAAGAGACTCGGCCGCGGTATCGGTTCGGGGCTGGGCAAGACCTCCGGTAAAGGTCATAAAGGACAGTGGGCGCGTTCGGGCGGCGGCGTAAGGCCGGGCTTCGAAGGCGGCCAGATGCCGATTGCGCGCCGCGTACCCAAGAGAGGGTTTAACCATAACGGTAAAAAGGAATACGTCATCGTCAACCTTTCCGCGCTTTCGGAACTTCCCGAAGGAACGGTGGTCGATTACGGATTCGTCATGGAAAACGGACTTGCGAAAGAAGTCAAGAATAATTGCGGACTCAAAGTTCTCGGAAACGGGGAACTGAAAGTCGCGCTCACCGTAAAGGCGGCGAAATTCTCCGCTTCCGCCAAAGAAGCAATCGAGGCGGCGAAGGGAACTGCGGAGACCCTTTAATAAACAGGAGACGCGGAAGATTGCCTTTTCGGCGATTTTCCGTGATTCGCGTTTATTTCTCCTAAACCGCGTATGGCATACGCGGACGCTGTCGGACGGATTTCCGTCCGTAAAAACCCAATATCGGAGAAAAAAATGTTACAGACACTTATCAATGCTTTCAAGGTCAAGGATATCCGGCGAAAAGTATGGATGATGTTACTCCTGCTGCTGGTATTCCGCATTGGCTGTTATATTCCGGTTCCCGGACTGGACAGAGAGTTGTTTCAATCGAATTTCGGCGACGGGGGGAACGATTTCCTTACGCTGATGAGCAGTATCACGGGCGGCGCGCTCGCAAACGGTACGCTGTTCGCGCTGGGTATCGGGCCTTACATCAACGCATCCATTATCATGCAGCTGTTGTGCGTGGGGATTCCCCCGCTCGAACGGCTCTCAAAGCAAGGGGAAGAGGGACAGAAAAAGATTTCTCAGTATACAAGATACCTCACCATTCTCCTCGCGGTGATTCAGTCTATCGGTATCATCGTCAATTTTGCCGGCGACAGCGGTTCCATTAAGACACAGCTCTTCTTTGACCAGACTTGGCTGGCAGGTTTATTCCTGACGGTCGTTTATACCGGCGGCGCGGTGCTCGTCATGTGGCTGGGCGAACGGATTACCGACTACGGCGTAGGCAACGGTCAGTCCATGATCATTTTCGTGGGTATCATCGCTACGGCGGGACAGGCGATTGTCAATAAGTTTGCGGAGATCCCCTCCAACCTCGATGCAATCTGGGAGCTCGTGGCTTTCGTGCTCGTGTGCGTGGTCATCTTCTTCGCAATCGTGTACGTGGATTTGTCCGAAAGAAAAGTTCCCGTACAGTATGCCAAGCAGATCAAGGGTAGAAAAATGTACGGCGGTCAGTCGTCGGTCATTCCGATTAGAATCGCCGGCAGTGGCGTCATGCCCCTCATCTTTGCGTTTTCCATCATCAGCTTCCCGCAGATGCTTGCCAGCTTGTTCTGGCCGGGCTCTGGATTTGAGACTTGGTGGACGAGGTGGATGTCCGGTTCCTCGGATATTGCGGGCGGCCGTATCATCTACTCGGTGGTTCTCTGCATTTTGATTTTCGCATTCTCGTTCTTCTATGCGCAGATGCAGTTCAACCCGGAAGACGTATCCAAGAGCATTCAACAGAACGGCGGCTTTATTCAGGGTATTCGCCCCGGTAAAGCGACGGAGGCATATCTCAAAAAGATTTCTAACCGCATCACGCTGTTCGGTGCCATCTATCTCTCGCTGGTCGCGTTCATTCCCTCTCTGGCGTTTGCCTGGGCGTCCATGGACCTCGTCAACGTGTTCTCCACGACGGGTATCCTGATCGTCGTCTCGGTGGCCATGGAGTTCGAAAAGCAGCTTCAAGCGCAGATGATGATGAAGAATTATAAAGGCTTCTTAAAGTAATTTCTGCCTTATCAGACAGACAATAAAATCTGACGGAGCGTTTTCCGTCTTTTATGGACGTGAAAACGCGACGTTGGCGGAAAAGAAGGGAGAATTTCAGCATGAATATCATTTTACTCGGCGCCCCGGGCGCGGGTAAGGGCACGCAGGCGACGAAAATTTCCGACCGCTACGGCATGCCCCATATTTCCACGGGAGACATTTTCAGAGAGAACATCAAAAACGAAACGCCCATCGGTCTTTTGGCGAAGTCCTATACCGATAAAGGTCAGTTGGTTCCCGACGAAGTCACCTGCAAAATCGTGGAGGAGCGGCTCGGCCGCGAGGACTGCAAAAACGGCTATCTTTTGGACGGATTTCCCCGTACTATCGCGCAGGCGGAAGAGCTCGACAAGTTCGCAAAAATCGACGCGGTCGTGAATATCAATATCGACTTTTCCCTTTTGATGGATCGGCTGTGCGGCCGCCGCGTCTGCAAGGAGTGCGGCGAAAGCTACCACGTATCCACGCTTGGCGGCGAGACGAAATGCGTTCGTTGCGGCGGGGAGCTGTACCAGCGGAAGGACGACAATCCCGAAACGGTGCAGAAGCGTCTGGATGTCTATAAAGCGCAGACGGCGCCCCTCATCGAGTACTATACGCGGAAGGGACTCATTCTCAATTTCACGGGCAGCGAAGCGCCCGCGGAAGTCCTGTTTGCGGAGGTCGCCGCGAAGCTCGACGAACTCAAATAATTATGATTCACGTAAAGAGCGAAAGCGAAATCAATCTGATGCGGGAGCCCTGCAAAATCGTCCATGACACGCTGGAATTCGTCGGCTCGAAAATCAAGGCGGGCATGAGCACCAAGGAAGTGGACGAACTGGTAGAACGGTATATCCGTTCGGCGGGGGCATACCCTTCGTGTCTCGGTTACGGCGGATTTCCCGCTTCGGCGTGCGTCTCGGTGAACGACATGGTCGTGCACGGGATTCCCGACGACGAGACGATTTTGAGAGACGGAGATATCGTTTCGGTAGACCTTTGCGCCTACAAGAACGGTTTTCACGGCGATGCGGCGCGGACGTTTTGCATTGGCGAAGTCGCACCGGAGGTCAAACAGCTCGTCAAGGTCACGGAGGAATGTTTCTTCAAGGGCATCGAGGGGTTGAGAGCGGGAACGCCGCTCTACGATATCGGATACAGGGTGCAGACCTATGCGGAATCTTTCGGGTACGGCGTCATACGTTCGTATACGGGGCACGGTATCGGCAGGGAGATGCACGAGGATCCGTCCGTTCCCAATTTCGGGAAGCAGGGCACGGGAGTGCGGCTCAGAGCCGGCACGGTCATCTGTATCGAGCCGATGATAGCGATGGGAAGCTATCGCACGCGGCTTTTAAACGACGATTGGGGCGCGGTGACGGTGGACGGAAAGCCCGCGGCGCATTACGAAAACACGTTGGTAATCCGCGAAGACGGAGTGGAAATCCTGACCCTTTGACGGGTAGCGTAGAACATAATAAAAAAATTCGGAGGGAGTTTTTGTGTCCAAAGACGACGTAATCGAAGCGGAGGGTAAAGTAATCGAAGCGCTGCCCAACGCGACATTCAAGGTGCAGCTTTCCAACGGCCATACGATCACGGCGTATATTTCCGGCAAGCTGAGAATGAACTATATCAGAATCATCGAAGGCGACAACGTAAAGCTGGAAATGAGTCCGTACGATTTGACGAAAGGAAGAATCACCTGGCGCAGCAAGTCCTGAGAGGGCGCCTGCGCATAAACGCAAAAAGCATTATAAAACAAGGAGAAAAACAATGAAAGTCAGACCTTCTGTAAAACCTATGTGCGACAAGTGCAAAGTCATCAAAAGAAACGGCAGAGTCATGGTAATTTGTTCCAAAAACAAGAGCCATAAACAGAGACAAGGCTGATAAAAACGCTTGACAGTCGGGCGTTTTTTGTGGTATAATTTTTTTATGCGACTGAAAAACGGGACGAGCACCCGTCACGGCCGCCGATACGGGTAAAAATAGCGTAAATGGAACTGAATTTCCGTAAAAAATTACGGAAACTCAGTTTTGTTGCGTCTCAAAAAACAGGGCGGCGAAACGCATCGAAAACAATACAATGGCGCCGCGGGGCATTTTCCACTGCCCGCCGCGGGACATTCGTTCAAGATAGATTAAAATAAAACACACCCAATTACATTAACGGAGGTTATAAATCAAATGGCACGTATTGCCGGTGTAGATTTACCCAGAGAAAAGAGAGTAGAAATCGGTCTCACCTATATTTACGGCATCGGTCTGACGACGTCGAAGAAGATCCTCGCCGCGACGGGTATCAATCCCGATACGAGAGTGAAGGACCTCGACGAAAACGACGTATCCAAACTCAGAGAATATATCGACCATAATGTCCGCGTGGAGGGCGAACTTCGCAGCGAAGTGTCGCTCAATATCAAGCGCCTGATGGAAATCGGCTGCTATCGCGGAATCCGCCACAGAAAGGGCCTGCCCGTCCGCGGACAGAGCACGAAGAGAAACGCCCGCACCCGCAAGGGTCCCGCGCGCGCGATCGCCGGAAAGAAGAAGTAATCCAAGGAGGAGATAGAGCATTATGGCAGACAATAAAAACGCAAAAAAGACGTCGGCTCCTCGCAAGCGCAAGGAACTGAAAAAAGTCGATAAAGGACAGGTGCACATTCAGTCCACCTTCAACAATACGCTGGTGACGATCACGGACATGAGCGGCAACGCGGTATCTTGGTCCAGCGCAGGCTCTTTGGGATATAAGGGCAGCCGTAAGGGCACTCCGTTCGCGGCGCAGATGGCTACGGAAACGGCGGCAAAGGCAGCGAAGGAACACGGCCTCAGAAGCGTAGAAGTGTACGTCAAGGGTCCCGGTGCGGGCAGAGAATCCGCGATTCGCGCGCTCGCCGCATGCGATCTGGAAATCACTTTGATTTCGGACGTTTCCCCCATTCCTCACAACGGTTGCAGACCGCCTAAGCGTCGTAGAGTTTAATAGGAGGCTAAAAGAGTATTATGGCAGTATACAGAGAAGCAAAATGCAAACTTTGCAGAAGAGAAGGCGCGAAGCTTTTTCTGAAAGGCGATAAATGCTATATGGAGAAATGCCCCTTCAATAAGCGTCCGGTTGCTCCCGGTCAGCACGGCGCGGACAGAAAGAAGGTTTCCGAATACGGATTGCAGCTCCGCGAAAAACAGAAGACGAAGAGAATCTACGGCGTCCAGGAAGGACAGTTCAGAAAGTATTACGAGATGGCGGACCGCATGAAGGGCGTCACCGGCGAAAACATGCTTTCGCTGTTGGAAAGAAGACTGGACAACGTCGTGTTCAGAATGGGCATCGCTCCTTCGAGGACGCTGGCTCGCCAGATCGTCAATCACGCGCATCTTTCCGTCAACGGAAAGACCGTCACCATTCCTTCCTACATCGTGAAGGCCGGCGACGTGGTCGCGATAAAGGAAAACAGAAAGGGCAACAAATATTTTACGGCGCTCAAAGAAACGAAGGCAGGCTCCAATATGCCCAAGTGGGTTGAGTTCGACAGAGAAAAACTTGAAGGAAAGGTATTAGCGCTCCCGACGAGAGAAGATATCGACAGCCAGATTGCGGAGCATATGATTGTCGAGTTGTACTCCAAATAATCGAACCGAATAAGGAGGTTGCATAATGATCGAAATGGATATGCCCAAACTCGAAGTACTCGAAAACGACGATTTCTATGCGAAAGTCGTGTGCGAGCCCTTGGAGAAAGGTTTCGGTCTTACAATAGGAAACTGCCTTAGAAGAATCTTGCTTTCCGCTCTGCCCGGCGCGGCGGTGGAAGGGATCAAATTTCTGGACGGCAGCGTAAAGCACGAGTTTTCCGCCGTCGCAGGCATCAAAGAGGACGTCACGGAAATCATCCTCAACTTAAAATCGCTTGCCATCAAAACGAAGGTCGTTGATAAAGACTATGAAAAGGTTCTGCATATCTATAAAGAGGGCCCTGCCGAGCTCAAAGGCGAGGACCTCAACGTAGACGCTGAAATCGAGATCGTGAATAAGGATCAGTATATCTGTACGATCGACGAAGGCGGGAAGTTCGATGTAGAGTTGACCATAGGCCGCGGCCGCGGTTATAAGCCCGCGAAAGAGAATAAACAGCCCGTCGTCGATTATATTGCAGTCGACTCGATTTATACGCCCGTGCAGAAGGTGAATTACACGGTCGAACCCACGCGCGTGGGGCAGGCGGTCGACTATGATAAGTTGACGCTCGAAGTCTGGACGGACGGAACGTTTTCCGGCAAGGAAATCATTTCTCTGGCCGCGAAGATCATGCAGGATCATATCAGTTTGTTCGTCAATCTTTCCGAGACGATCAAGGGCATGGATATCCTTGTCAAGACGGAGGACGACAAACAGCAGCAGGTTCTCAAAATGGCAATCGAGGAGATGGATCTTTCCGTCCGCTCGTACAACTGCTTGAAGAGAGCAAATATTCATACGGTAGAAGATTTAACCAAGAAGACGGAAGACGATATGCTTAAAGTGAGAAATCTCGGCAGAAAATCTCTGGACGAAGTCATTCAGAAATTGGAGTCTTACGGTCTGTCATTAAATAAACAGGAGGATTAAAATTATGCCCGGTAAATTGGGAAGAACTTCCAAAGAGAGAGCGGCGCTTTTGAGAAACCAGGCGTCCCAGCTGCTTTGGTACGGCAAAATCGAAACGACCGCCGCAAAAGCCAAAGAACTGAAATCTTATGTTGAAAAATTGATTACCAAAGCCGTCAACACCTATGACGACAATATCGAATTCGAAGTGACCGAGAAAGATAAAAAAGGCAAAGAAATAAAAGTCACGAATATCAAGGACGGTCCCAAGAAACTTGCGGCTCGCCGCGCGATTATGGCAAAGACCTATGATTTGCAGGAAATCAAGGGCTTCAACGAAAAGAAGAGCGCGTACAAAGCGAGAACGGCGGACGTGCAGCACCCGTTAATGGATAAACTCTTCAACGAGCTGGCACCCAAGTATGCGGCGAGGAAGGAAGAGAAAGGCCAGGGCGGCGGATATACGAGAATTTATCTTCTCGGCGAGCGCCGCGGCGATGCGGCGGAGACCGCTATCATCGAGTTGGTTTAATCCAATCCAACGAACTTATTTGAATCCGATATTCGATAAAAATTGAATCGCTTATTTCGAATGAAACGAATATCTGTCTCTGATTTTTGAAAATCAAAAGCCGCCCCTTTCAGAAGTCCGAAAGGGGCGGCTGTGTTTTAAGCGAGCAAATGGACAAATATAGCTATCCATATAATCAACACGAAAACGAAAGCAACGGAGCATACTATAAACGCGATTTTGATTCTTTTCACAAAGTCGTCCGCTGTTTTTTTATAGTTCCCCTTGTTCATTAATTTGTATATGCGGCGCTTATCTTCTTCACATAATTGGTCGAATTTTTTTCCTCTTACGCGGGAAAACCAAACTGCCGACAAAATAAAATAGAATAGAATAAGCAATGAAGCCAGAATAGCAACAATCCCCACAAATTTCTCCCTTCCCTGATAAAATATAGATTCATTATATAATAAAACGGACAGTTTGTCAAGTATTTTATAAAAAAATGCTCCGAATATATTTTCGGAGCATTTTTTGTATCCGCATGGAAATGATCGGCAAGAAAACGATTCGTTCTCCAAACGTTTTATGCGGGGGCAGGGTTTTGATTATCGGAACAGAGATTCCGTTTTACTTTATGGGGCGCATGGATTTTGCAATATTCGTCTGTTATAGAGCACGGTCGTTTCGTAAAACCAGTCGGCTTTGTTTTTTGTTTGAGTCAGGGTTTCCGCTTGTGCAGAATGAGATAATCGGTCAAAACGCAGATAGACGCGCAGCCCAGAAGGAGGAAAGCGAGTCTCCAAAGGGAGTCGTAATCCGCCTTACCTGCGCCCACTTCAAAGTTTTGACTGTCGGGCGGAGCGCCGTCGAAATTCGTGACATAGCCTTGCGGAACGTATCCCGTGCGAACGGTGCCGTCCGTGTCCGTATAGGAAACGTAATAGTAGCGGTAATCGAGGGTATCGATTTTACCCAATACTGTGACGGCGGTATTTTTTTCCAATTCGGTTACGGTGAGCAGCGATGTCAGATAGGGATATTTATACAGCTTTACGGAATTGGTCAAATAACCGATTCCGTCGGTGAAGCCTTCCGCGGGCATGAGATATTCCGATTCGGGGATTTCCTCGCAATAGCGTTTGAGAATGAGCGCGGCGGAATAGGTTTTTTCGGTTTCGTCGAATACGGCGATCAGATTGTATTTGTCCGTTTCGCCGAGTTTCAAGGCCGTATGGCTTTCCGTTTCCCGCGAATAGTCAAGATAGGGGAAATATTCCGCGCCCGAAAGGGCTTCGATGTCGAAAGTCACCATCAGACTGTTTTCCGCTGTCTTTACGAGGGAAAATTCGGCGCTCTGTTCGCTGAAAATGTCCTCGTCCGCGCCGCCGACTTCGATCGTCCTCACGGTAGGCAGGGGAATGTCCCGCGTAGAAAGGACAAAGTCTCCTTCATACAGGAGATAGACGTCTCCCGTTTCTATTCCAAAAGTAAAGGAAAGCACTTTCGTTTCCGCCGTCTGTCCGTAAACCGCTGTTTTTGAAAGGGAATATTTCTTTTGCGCATCTGCACATACGTACAACTCGTTTTTGTAGAGCGCGCAGACCGTTTCTTCATAATC
Source organism: uncultured Clostridium sp. (assembly GCA_900555925.1). GTDB lineage: Bacteria > Bacillota > Clostridia > Christensenellales > Borkfalkiaceae > Scatosoma. The sequence continues at coordinate 9,468 of USMU01000018.1, forward strand.
GACGGCGATTTTTTCCGCCTGAACGGGTACGGTAGCGGTTTTTTCGCCGACTTCCGCGGGTGCCATAAATTCGTCTTCTTCAAAGCGATACACGCTCCCGTCGGAATAAGCCACGTATAACGCGCCGTATACGTCCGCGGCCAAAAGGCGCGCGGTGTGAGAAGCGGAGGGCTTCGGCGTGCGGTTCAGCGTCCAGCTTCCCTCGGAATTTTGTTCGGCGCAATAAAAATAATTGTTGTCCGTTATGAAATAATATTTGCCGTATACCGCCGCGACTCCTGCGAGATTGCTGTTAAAGCCGTCGAAAGTAGCTGTTTTTTCTCCGCTGTCAAAATCATAGAGAACGGCTTCCGTCGCGCTCGCCGCGAGAACCGTCGTTCCGTCGGAAGCGAGAAAATCCGTTTGTATTTCCGTCGGAAAAACCCGCCTTTCTCCCGTTTTCGTATCGTAGGAAGAAATACGGTTATTTCCGTTATCCGCAAAGAGAAGTTTGTCCCCGACTAAAATCGTATCCGAAGCGCCGCTCAAACGGTTTTGCGAAGAAGAGGACGCGCAGATTTCAAAATCGGTGAACGCCGCGTCCGACGGGGAATATTGTCTGACCGAATCGTTGTTTACGGCGTAAATATACCCGTCCGAAACGGACAGCGCAGAGTAACCGCCGTCAAAGGAATTCAGCTGCTCGTTTGTCGTCAGGTCGTAGACATAGAGCGTTTTTGCCGTATCCGTATAGTAGAGGATTCCGCTGTAAACCGCCAAGGAAACCACCGTTTCCGCCGAGGTGAGCTGGCCGATCAACGTATCGTTCGTCGAATCGATTTTGCGCAGGTATTTTCCTGCGTCTGTATAATATAAAACACCGTTATCCTGCGCAAGAGCCGCTTTCGAGGTCACATCGCTCACGACCGATTCCGCCGTAGAAGAATCCAGCTTGTCCAAAGTCGTCCGCAAAATCTGGGAAACGTTGGTAAAGTAAACGGTATCGGAAAAAATCGTGAACGTATTGCAGGTCAGAGAAGTCTTTTCCGATTCCAGCGTGACGGGATCGAGCGAATACAGGAAAAGAGAAACGTCGAGAAAATAAAGCTCCCCTGTCTCGGAAAATTGCAGCTTGGTTATTTTATTATTACTTTCGTCCTCGTTTGCCGTATGCTCATAGCACCGATATTCTCCCGCTCTCCGATCGTAAACGTAAATCCTGCTGCCGTCGGCGATCGCCGTGTAATTTTCCGTTACAGATACGTCGGACGGCTCCGAAAGGGGAAGGTATTGTTCATAAGACGACGGCAATATCAGCTCGTCCGCCGAGACTTGCTCGTATTCGGACAGTTTGTCCTTATCGTCGGACGATATTCGCTCGCTTCTATAAAGCTCCGAACTTTCCGCCCCTTCGGCGTATGCGGAAAAAAACCCGCTCACAGTCGCTGACGAAAGCAGGCAAACCGATAAAATTGCCGCCAAAAAACGTTTCATGAACAAATTATATCATAATTCGACAAAAAACGCAACAAATTGTCAAAAAAATTCCCCCGTCTTATATTTTTCCAAATCAGAAAAATTTTTCTTCAAAATCAATAAATTATTTTTAAAAACCTGCGTACATCTGTCATATTTTATGTGTTATAATAGAATAAAATACAAACAAATGTTCGCTTATCTTGGAAAAAGCTGGCAGTATCTGCTGGACAAATAAAAAAGATGTGCGATAATAAATGCGTTCCCGAAGCGCGGGAGCCAAAGAGGGAGGAAGGAAAATTGGAAAATTATCTGAAAGCGGCGCTGTATGTATATCCGAGATTGGAGAGGATAGAGAGAGATTGGGAGGAGCACATCAAAAACAAGGCCTTTATGTCCTACGATTATCGGGTGACGACGGAAAAGTTATCCGTTTATCTGGCGGAAGAAATTTTGAGAAAAGAAAAGATAGAAAAACTGAGAAATACGATAGACGAGGCACTGGAACGGCTGACGGAAGAAGAAAGATTTCTGCTCGAACTGAGATATTTCCGAAGAAAAGGGAGGCTGAAACAATTCTGTCAGAAAGTCGACTTGAAAGAAATCGGCAGTGAGAGAGCATATTTTCGCAAACAGGCAAAATTACAGAATAAGTTAGAGGGAATTTTGAAATGCCGCGGATTTACGGAGGAAAAATTCCGAAAGGAATACGGCGAATTTGAATGGCTCATGTCCGTGTGTCGATTTATAGAACAGGGAAAAGAAAAAAACGCCGCAGGACGGGAACGCTCGTTGGTCGGATTGCTTTCCGGAAAAAGCGACGACACGGGAACGGAGGTCTGGCTGAAAGGGAAAAAAGGAACAAATATAAAATCGCGGCGAAATAACGCCGCGAAAAGAACGGAAAAATTGCCCGAAAAAAGAGAGCGGCGGGAAATGCCGCAAGCAAAAAAAGTTTATTCCTCCGATTCGTAGGGCGGCTTTTTCGGGGGACGGAGAATCAGAGTCGCAATGACGGGGACCAAAATACATAAAAGAACGAGAACGGCTATCTGTGCGGGCGGCATCGATTCGCCGTTTCCGAAATTCCCTGCGTCGGTGTTCGGTTCTTCCGACATGTGGTCGTCATATTCATCGCTCAATTCATAGGACAAATCCGAGGGCTTGGGAATATATCCGAACGCATCCTCGCGCAAAACATAGCAATAAAGTTTGGAGCCTACCCGATAATCTCCGTAATACGCACAGGTGACGGTAATACTCGTCAAAAAATCGTCGCCTTCCTCGGAAGAGGAATCCTCGATGTGATAGGTCACGTCAAAAGTATAATACAGATACGGACGTTCGGGTATGTAATCGACAAAAGTCAGCTCCGCAGTCTTACAATAGCCGTTGATTTTGCGCGTGTTCGGTCCGTCCGAAAGATATTCTACGTAAGAATATTCCGCTCCCGTTGCCAATACTTTGACGTAATAAGTGTACGGGAGAAGAAAAAGACCGCTTCTGTCGTTCTCCTCGGAGTATAAATATACGTTCTCCGAACGAATACAGGCATACGAAAAGCTCTCCGCTTCGGCCGGAGCACGAACCGACGGATATAGTCCCGAAACGATAAAATATAACAGCGGCAGCAATGCCGATAAGATAAACTTTTTCATGCTTTCTATTATAAAAATACAGAAAAGAGAGTTTTTGACCGATTGGCGGGGATTATGAGAGAAATTGTAGAAAAGTTATGCAGGATAGAAAACGAATTGGAAAAAAGGCGCTCGGCTGACCGTCTGGCTCGATACAACGTCGGAGAGAAAAAACACGAGAAACAGCTCGCTTTCCACAAATGCCCCAAACGCAACCGCTGGGTCTTTGGGGGAAATCGCTCCGGAAAGACGGAGTGCGGCGCCGTGGAGTGTATCTATATCTCCCGCGGGGTTCACCCCTATCGAAAAAACAGACAAAATACCGTCGGATGGGTCGTCTCCCTCTCCGCTCAGGTGCAGCGGGATGTCGCACAGAGGAAAATTCTTTATTACCTCCGCCCCGACTGGATTGAGGAAATCGTCATGCAGAGCGGCAGAAAGGACAGCCCCGAAAACGGCGTCATCGACTTCATCCGCATCCGCAACGTCTTCGGCGGAATCTCCACCATCGGCTTTAAGAGCTGCGATCAGGGACGGGAAAAATTTCAGGGCGCTTCCCTCGATTTCGTCTGGTTCGACGAAGAGCCGCCCCGCGACATCTACGAGGAATGCCACATGCGCGTCATCGACCGCAGAGGAGATATTTTCGGGACGATGACTCCGTTAAAAGGCCTGACCTTCGTCTATGAGGAGATTTTTCTCAACCGACACGGCGACGGCGAAGTATGGTACGAATTTATGGAATGGAACGATAATCCCTACCTTTCGGGAGAGGAAATCGCAAGGCTCGAAAACTGCCTCGACGAGGAACAGCTGCAAAGCCGCAGGTACGGAAAATTTTCCTCGGTCGCGGGGCTCGTATATCCCGAATTCGACGAACACATTCACGTCATACAGCCTTTTTCCGTTCCGAAAGAATGGCAGGACGGCATTTCCATCGATCCCGGGCTGAATAATCCGCTCGCGGCTCTATGGTTCGCCGTCGATTACGACGACAACGTTTACGTCGTATACGAACACTTCGCCGCGGGAAAGGATATCGATTACCACGCGGCGGAAATCAAACGCATTTGTTCAAATCTCGATTGGCATACGGACGGAAGAGGCCGAATCTGCGCGCTCATCGACAGCGCCGCAAAACAACATACCTTATCCGGCGTCAAAAGCGTATGCGAACTCTTTTATGAACGCGATATTCTCGTCAATCCCGATGTGGACAAGGATCTGTTTTCGGGAATCTCCCGCGTAAAAAGCTATTTGAACGAAAAGAACGGGCTGCCCAATCTATATATCTTTTCTTCCTGCGTCAACCTCATTCGGGAATTCAAGGGATATTTCTGGGGAAACGGAGACGTACCGAAAAAGACCGACGATCATGCCTTGGACGCACTCAGATATTTCTTGATGTCGAGACCGAAAAAATTGCCGCCTGAACCGGAAAAATCACTCATTCAAAAAGACAAGGAAAGGCGGTGGAGACAAATCTCCGCAAGGAGATTCACGGATTGAATATTCAAAAAGGGGGACCTTATGGCCGGAAAGAAAAAACAGGAAAAAATCGGAGATGCACTTTTGAAAGTCGCTCTCGGTTATCGATTGCAGGAAATTACGGAAGAATATGCCGAAGTGGACGGAAAATTCAAGCTCACGAGGCGAAAGGAAACGAAAAAAGATATTCCGCCGGACTTGAAAGCGGTACAGCTGTTATTGGCATCGGATAGCGAGGACTTATCCTCGATGTCCGAGGAACAGCTAGAAAGAGAAAGACAACGTTTGCTGGACGAATTGAAAAGCTCCGAAGACAAGAAGCGGGCGGGAACAAAAAGCAAACCCGAAACGCCCCCCGCATCGAAAGGAAAAACCGGAGACGGGGGAGAACCGACCGCGGCGGTTGAAAAGAACGAGGACGGGGACACGGAAGCGAAGGAAAAAAGCGGAGACGGGGGAGAACCGACCGCGGCAGTTGAAAAGAGCAGGAACGGGGACACGGAAGAAAAGGGAAAAAACGGAGGCGGGAGAGAAGTGAGCGCGGCAGTTGAAAAGAGCAGAGAGAGGAATACGGAAGCGAAGGAAAAAAACAGAGGCGGGAGAGAAGTGAGCGCGGCAGATGAAAAGAGCAGAGAGAGGAATACGGAAGCGAAGGAAAAAAAACAGAGGCGGGAGAGAAGTGAGCGCGGTGGTTGAGAAGCACGGAGACGGGGACACGGAAGAAAAAGGAAAAAACGGAATCGAGGAAGAACCGACCGCGGCAGATGAAAAGAGTTGGGAAGGGGACACGGAAGAAAAGGGAAAAAACGGAATCGAGGAAGAACCGATTGCGGCGGTTGAGAAGCACGGAGACGGGGATACGGAAGAAAAGGAAAAAAACAAGGGCGGGAATATAGAGGAAAAGGAGAAAGAAAAGGACGGGGAAGCTCAGAAGGCGGGGACGGAAGAGAGAGGCACAAAAGGAACGGTGAAGAAAAGCTCAAAGACGGCAAAAAGTGCTCCGAAGAGGAGAACGGCGCGGAGAGCGGCAAAGCGAAGGCGGGCCGTAAAGAAAAAGGAAAGGGAAAAACAGGAGGATACAAAGATATGACAGAGACAGAAAAAGAAGAGCGGCGGCGGGAAAAAATTGCCGCGGAGGTCACGGAGGATTTTGAAAGGAGACGGGAGGCAAGGCGGGGCGTCGAGAGCGGCTGGCTGCTGAATATGAATTTTTTCAGCGGAAACCAATATTGCGACATTTCGTCCGCGGGCGGAATCGTCGAGGAGGACAAGCGTTTTTACTGGCAGTCGCGGAGGGTGTTCAACCATATCGCGCCCACGATCGATTCGAGAATCGCCAAATTGACGAATATGCGGCCGCGGCTCCGCGTGAAGCCTTTCTCCGACGAGGAAGCGGACGTCAATGCCGCGAAACTCTCCACGGGGATTCTCGATTACGTACGGGAGAGAATCCGACTCGACGAGACCGAGGCAAAAGCGCTTTTATGGTCCGAAACGTGCGGATGCGCCTTTTACAAAATCACCTGGGATCGGGACGGCGGCAGGCAGGTGGCCGTCGACGGCGGATTGCCCGTATACGAAGGGGAAGTCTCCGTCACCGCCGTACCGCCCTTTGAAATCTTTCCCGACCGCATGGGCGCGGAAAATATCGAGGAGCTGCAAAGCCTCATTCACGCCCAAGCCGTTCCCGTCGCTTACATCGAAGAAAAATTCGGCGTCGTTTTGAAGGGACGAAAAATTACCGAGCTCGCTTTGACAGGGTACAGCGAACCTTCCAACGGAAAAAATCCCGCTTTGCAGACAGGGGGAAGTCATCCGCCCGAACAGGAGGGGGATTCGGAAATTCTCATCGAAAGATATTCCCGCCCCTCCGCCAAGGAACCTGACGGAAGGTTGGAAATCGTCGCGGGCGGAAAGCTCCTGTATCTCGGCCCCCTTCCCTATCTGAACGGGGAACGCGGAGAAAGGCGCTTCCCCTTCGTAAAACAGGACTGTTTAAGATTACCCGGCGCGTTCTTCTCGGGCAGTATCGTGGACAGGCTCATCCCCATACAGCGCGCTTACAACGCCGTCAGAAACAGAAAACACGAATTCCTTAACCGTATCTCTATGGGCGTTCTGACCGTCGAAGACGGTTCCGTGGACGCAGACGAACTCGCGGAAGAGGGGCTTTCGCCGGGAAAGGTGCTCATTTACAGGCAGGGCGGAAAACCACCCGAAATGCTCGACTGCGGCAGCGTGCCCGCAGAATTCGCCGCCGAGGAGGAATGGCTCGAAAGAGAATTCGTCGTCGTGAGCGGAATCAGCGATCTGTCGCAAAATTCCACCCCGTCCAGAGTCACCAGCGCTTCGGGATTGCAACTGCTGCTTTCCCAAGACGAACTGAGGCTTGCCGCCACCGCCGAAAACGTCTCCGACGCGCTGAGGGAAACGGGAAGGCAGATTCTGAGACTTTACAGACAATTCGCGGGGAGCGCAAGGCTGCTCACCCTCACGGGCAAGAACAAAAAGACACAGGTCTATTACTTCAACGCCGCCGATCTCGCCGCAAACGACATCCTCTTCGAGAGCGAGGAAAAAGATACTCCCCTCGAACGGAGGGAAACGCTCATGAAGCTCTTGGAAGCAGGGATTCTGACCGGAAAGGACGGCACGCTCTCCGAAGAAAACCGAACGCGAATCCTCGAAGAATTCGGATTTGAAAACTACGAAAATTCACAGGATCTTTCCGCCCTGCACAGAACCAAGGCGGGAGAAGAAAATCTACAGTTGAAGTCGGAGGACGTCTCCCCCGACGTCTACGACGATCACGCTCTGCACGTCGCGGAGCACGTGCGCTTCCTCTTATCGGAGGAATTCAAAAAAATCGAGTCGGGGGAACTCAAACAAAGATACGTCTCCCACATCGCCGAGCACAAAAAAATGCTGCGGGAACAAGAGGCGGAAAAAAATCAATGAGACAAAAGGAGGAAAAAATTATGGAAAAAGAGGAGAACGTTTTACAATGCGGAGAAAACAAAACGGAGCATGCCGCGGAGGCGGAACGAGAAAAAGAAAAGGGAAAGGGCTCGGCGGTTTTGGGAAAATTCCGCGACGTGGACGCCCTCAAAGAGGCTTACAGCGCTTTGGAGGCGGAATTTACCCGTCGCAGTCAACGCCTCAAAGAACTGGAAAAACGAGCGGATAATTCCCTGAAAACCGACGGCGCTCCTTCGAAGGCGGAAAAGCCCGAAGAGGAGGCGAACCTCGACGCGGAACCCGCTCCCGCCCAAAGCCTGTCCGAAGCCGATACCGCGCAGAGGACGACGGCTCAAAAATTCGATACGGCGAAGGAAAAGACCGAAAACGAGCTCTATGAGGCCGCCAGAAATTCCGAAGCGGTCAGATTGAGAATCATCGGGGATTACCTCTCGTCTTTGAGGGGCGCCGACGCGCCTTTGATGCGCGGGGGAACGGGTACGCTTGCTCCTTCTCCCGTCAGAGCCAAATCCATTTCCGAAGCGGGTACCATGGCTCTGAACTATTTCAAAAAAGACCATCAAGCGTAAACTATTTTCAAAAAGGAGAATTTCATTATGGTTACAATGCAAACTGCGGACAACGCACTGAAATCTTTTTATCTCGACGCCGTGACGGAGGCGCTCAACATGAACGTCAATCCGCTCCTCGCACAGATTAAACGCTCTACCGCCGACGTCTGGGGAAAAGACGTCAGAAAATTGGTGCGATACGGCATCAACGGCGGCATCGGCGCCGGCACCGAAACCGGTAATCTGCCCGAGGCCTCCGGTAATAATTACGTTCAGTTCGTCTCTTCCCTTAAAAATCTCTACGGAACGATAGAAATTTCCGATAAGGCGATCCGCGCTTCCGCCAACAACGAGGGCGCTTTCGTCAATCTGCTCAACGACGAAATGCAGTCCCTCATCAGAAGCTCGTCCTTCAATTTCGGCAGAATGCTCTACGGGGACGGTTCCGGATCGCTGTGTACCATCGAAACGGTAGGTTCCGATAATCTCGTTACCGCGGACAGCGTCAGGGCTCTGGCCGAGGGTATGGTCGTCGATTTTTGCTCCTCCACGGGCGCAATTATCGCTTCCGCCAGAGGCAGGAAAATTCTGAAAATCGACAGGGAAAATAAGACGTTCTCCGTCGACGGGGCGGCGATTTCCGCGGAGACCGTTCCCGCAGGATCCAAAGTCGCTCTGCAAAATTCCTACGGCTATGAAATTACCGGCCTCGGCGCGCTGTTCTCCGATTCGGGAACTCTGTACGGCGTAGACAGGGAGGAACACCCTTGGCTCAAACCTTACATCAAAGAAGAGGTCGGCACCATCAGCGAAAATATCGTACAGACCGCCATCGATACCATTGAGGAAAATTCCGGCGGAAAAGTCAATTTTATCGTCTGCTCCTGGGGCGTGAAGAGGGCCTTGGCCGAATTCTATACCCAATACAGGACGTTCATGCCGACCGAAGAAATCCTCGGCGGTTACAAGGCTTTGATTTTTAACGGGATTCCCGTGGTCGCCGATCGGTTCTGCCCCGAGGGAACAATGTATCTGCTCAATACCGAAGATTTCTGTCTGCATCAGCTTTGCGACTGGCAGTGGCTGGAAAGCGAGGACGGGAAAATCCTCAAACAGACCGCCGGAAAGCCCGTATATACCGCAACTTTGGTGAAATATGCCGAACTCATCTGCAATCGGCCCTTCGGACAGGGAATGCTGTCGGGAATAGAAGAATATTGACCGAAACCATCATCCGCGCCGTGGGAGGGGCGAAAGCCCTTCCCCTGCCCGGACGGAACATAAAGGAGGTAAAAAATATATGACGGTGAAAGAAGCCGTGATTCTCGCCGCCGAGGAGCTCGGCGTCGGGGATAAGGTCAAAAATTATTACGAAAACGGGGGGGAGGAGGGAAAGAGAGAGACGGAAACGCTCGTAAGGTGTTTTAATATCGTGGAAAACGAAATCGCGCTCGACTATCTGCCCCTCTGTTGCGAGGACGAAGCGGAGTCGGACACGGGAACGATAGAATATTCGCTCCTGACGATGCCCTGCGTGAGAATTATCCGCGTTACGGACGAATACGGAAATTCCGTCCCGTTCAAGCTGTTCCCTCAATATCTGAGAACACAGCCGGGGCGCGTAAACGTCTCTTACACTTATACCCCTCGGGAAAAAAACGCGGAAGAAGAATCCGATTTCGTCCTGTCCGTCTCTCCCAGATTGTTCGCTTACGGCATCGCGTCGGAATATTCCCTCGCGGCGGGGCTGTTTGAGGAAGCGGCGGTCTGGGATAAGAAATACAAGGACGCTCTGGCGGCGGCGTATCGCTCCAAACCATCGAGAATCATACGTTCCAGAAGGTGGGCATGATGGGAAGATTTTATCGGAAAACATTTCCCGAGGCAAGGGCGGACGAAAGGAAAATCCGATTCGACGGCTTTGCGCTCGGAACGGAAAACAAGGCGGGCATATTCTCTTTTTCCGACGTGCGGAATTGTCTGTTTCGGGACGGGAAAATGGAGACGGGGTTCGGATTTTCGCCCTATTATACGGCGGAGGGGAAAATTCCTTCCGTAAACGATCCCGAAGATCCGCCCGCGGCGTTTGCTTTGCTGCCCTATACGGACGCGGGAGAACGAAAGACGGCTTTAATGTACGTTTCCGAAACGGGCGTTTCTTATATCTGGAACGAAGAGTACGGCACGTTCGATTTTACCTTGAAAACATTTGACGACGTTCCCGCCATTCTCCCCGTATACGACGAAAACGGGAAGGCGGCACTCGCTTTTTGCGGCAAAGACGGCGTATGGCTGTACGACAGGGAAAGGGAGTTTTCGCAAGTATATGCCGAAAGCGCCGCAAACGCCGCCTGCGTATTTCACGAGAGACTGTTTTTTATCGAAAAGCCCTTTACGGTACGCTATTGTGCGCCCTTAGATTCAAACGACCGGGAAGAAAATGCGGACGACGCGGGATATATCGAGTTTCCGTCCGAGGAGGGCGAGCTTATAGGACTGAAAGTATTGAATGAAACCGTCTATCTCTTTCGGGAAAGGGGAATCATAAAACTCGATGCGAAAGGTGCGGCCAGAGATTTTTCGGCGGAGCTGCTCCCTTACGGCGGAGAACGGATTTTCAGCGGCTCGATTGCCGCTTGCGGAGAAAGAATTTTTTTCCTCGCCGAAAGCGGCGTCTATGCTTTCGAGGAAAGAAAAATTTCCCGCGTCGACGTTCCCGTGTTTCCCGCCCGCAAGGGGCAGGTATGCGAATGCGCCGCTTGGGACGGAAAATATTTTCTAAGATATGCCGACGAAAACGGGGAATTCAAAGTACTGATTTTAGATTCCGAAACCCGGGAAGCCTGTTTTTCCGTCCCGTCGATACGGGCGCTCTCGGATACGGAAAGTCTTCTTATATGCCTTTCGGAAAATAACATCTGCTTGGCAGACAAGGACGGAGATCTGCCGTCGGGAAATCTGTATGTCGCCTGCAAAGAAAACACCGATTTCGGGATTTCGGGACGGAAATTGTGGAAAACTTTGACTCTGGACGGTGAGGGCACCTGTCGCATAGAGATCGGAAACGAATATGAGAAACGTTCCTTTGACGGAAAATTCAAGGACGGGAAACTTTCCGTAAAGCCGCTTCTGAAAGGAGAACGCTTTTCACTGCGGCTCTATCCGCAAAAAGCAACTCGTTTCAGCGGCGCGGAAATCGTTCTCGACGTCTTTGAATCGGCGGGAGGATAAAAATATATGATGGAAATAGATATTATTTCGTTTACGGACGAACAGTTTGCCGCTCTTACGGAGGAACAACTGCTCGAAGTGGAAAACGTCCAGATGAAGAAAAATCGGTTGACGGAAGATCTGGAAGAAGAAAAACGAAAAGAAAAATTTCGCCTTCTGAAAGCCGGAGTATTCCGCTCCGGAATTTGGACGGGAATCTGCGATTCGTTGGACGCGAGCTACGAACGGGAGGTAGAGTGGCTGAGGGACGGGCTCTTGTTTTATCTGCGCTTCGCTTCAAAACCGCCCGAAGAAACCTCCGCGCCCTATGAAGTCGATTATTCCCTGTCTTATGAAAAGAGATTGGAAATCGTAAGAGAATATTACGATTCTACCTATTCCGACCCCGAAGAAAAATTTCCCGCTTTCAAACAGGATAAAGTCGCTTTGAATTATCTGGGTGAGTTATATGCGCCTCTGTACGAGCTGTATGCGGCGCAGGCCGGGCAATAAGACAAAAGAAAACAAATAAACCTTGCGGAAACGGAAAAGTAAGGCGGCGGAGTATGAGAAAGAACAGCAGGAAAAGAGCGGGAGAGTGGAAGAGAGAAGAACAAAGGGGTAGGAAAAGGGGCGGGAGAGCGGAAGAGAGAAGAATAAAGGGGGAGGGAAAAGGTCGGAAAAGAGAAATAGGCGAGAGGAAAGGGGAAGAAAGGCAAGTAAAGAGTATACTTGAGAGGAGACAGAAATAAAACGGAAGAAAAAAGGGGAGAAACGAGAAAAAGAAAAACAGTGAAAAATCGCGAAGAAGAAAAGAAAGGGACGGAAAAAGTCGGAAAGGCTTAATTCCTGCTTTTTTCCGCGAAAATACTTTACACGAAAGACTTTATGGTGTATAATAGAAAAAAAGGAACGAGATTATGAAATACACGATAGCCACTATAAAATATATTCTGAAAAATTTTCTATACATATTTCCCTTTGCACTCCTGCCGGCGCTGTTTTTGTCGTTTTCGCTCGATAAAACGGCTATTCATACCTTATTGACAAATTACTTTACCGGAAATCCTACCGCGATTTTTACGGATATTTTTCACGCGGTTTCTATCTTCAATTTTCGATCGGTAGGCGTTTTCTTCGCAGGTCTTATCGGCGTCGTCCTCATGATCCTTTGTGCTTCTTTAATGACCGCGCTCATGGAAAAACATATGCGCATCGGAAAACGTACCTTTAACGGCGTTTTTTCAAAGCTCAACGATAACTTGATGTCTACCTGCGGTATCTGTCTTCTCTATGTGTTCATTTATGAAATTTGGGCGCTCATTATGTCTTCCTTGCTCTTCCTCGTCTCTTTGATCGGCAGCAAGGCGGCAATCTATGTGCTCTCCGTCATCGTATTTCTCGGAATGCACTTTATCCTTCTCTATATCGTCTCTATCTTCTATCTCTGGCTCCCGTGTCTGCAAATTACGGGCTTCAGAGCGTTTGAGGCACTCCGTTATTCCTATCAGCTCGTGGCGCCCGTTAAACCGAGAATTATCTTCGGACAGTTGTTCAGTATGCTCGTCGCAGAGGTGCTCCTCGGTGTCGCGGCTGTATTTATCCCCGGAAAAATCGCCGCAATCGTCATCGCTGCCATTCTCTATGCCTTTATGACGCTTATGTTCTGCGTCCGTATGCAGGTCATCTATTTCGACCGCGCTCAGCTCGAACGGGCGGACCTTAAAAATTATTACCATTTCTGATTCGGACGCCCGCCGGCCTTCAACAAAGAAATTCAAGGAGATGTTTATCCATGCGTTTTCGCAACAGTACGAGACTCCTTACGGAGAATTTCAAAAACGTCTATAAAATTTTACTGTATACTCTGGCGGTTGCCTTGGTCGCTATCGCGCTGTCTTGCACTTTCCTTCTTCCCAACCTGCTCGAAATTCTCGACAGTATGGAAATGACGGCCGTCGTTTCCGACCTCAAAGAATTCCTCAGAGCCATCGTCAGCGGTAACAGCGAATTCCTTCAAGGATTTCAGGCTCAGTTTAATGAATCTGTCTCCGCTTTATGGAGGTTGTTGGATTCCAGAATGTCTCAGATCGTCTGGTCTATCGTCGGCTGTGCCGCCGTATATCTTTTGAAACGCTTCGCGGATACGTTATGTTATTTCTCTATCGGCAGCATTCTCAATGACAGAATGTCCACCTACGCGGAAACGCCGTTTGCTTCCGCTTATATCCGCAATCTCGGAAAGGCTAGCGTTTACAGCGTCGTTTACGTCCCCATCGTTTTTTTGATAGACGTCTGTACCGTCGCACTCTGCTGGTTCCTCTTCTTTTACCTTTTGTCCTTCGTCAGTAACGTATTCATTTCACTGTTCCTGTCGATGACTTTTATCGTACTTTGTCAGGCTCTGAAATTGACGTTTACCTCTATGTGGCTGCCCTCCATGGCCGTGGATAACCGTTCTATCAAGGACGCTATACGGCTCAGCGACAAGACGGAACGCAAGCGGCGCAGAAAAATGTTTTCTACCTATATAGTGACGGTCTATATTGTCATCATCGTCAATGTGGTCGGGGCGCTTTGCACCTTCGGGAGTGCGCTGCTCATTACCGTACCCGCTTCTTATTTCCTCTTCATCTGTGAGCAATTCGTCAGCTATTATACCGTAAAGGGTAAGCCCTATTTCATCACCTATGAAAAGATAGCGACGAATCGCGACCGAGGAGACAGCGAACGCTTCTTCGAGACCGTAGAGGACCCCGAAGATTTCGGGATTCTTCGTGCGGACGGCGAGGACGGCGGAACTGCAAACGCTTCGAAAGACGAAGCGGAAGAGCGTAACGGCAAGACCGAGACAGACGTAGAAATGAACAACTTAAAAAACGGGCCGGAAGAAGAAAACGAAAAGTTTGAAGAGGGAACACGGAAAACCGATTCAAAAACAGAGGCGACAGGTGAAAACCATGACTCGAAGGTTGAGGCGAAAAGATAATCGGGGAGTTCAAAGCAAAAATTGAGATCGCGAAAACAGAGCGGATAGAATTGACTTCGTCAAAAGAAGAATAGTCGGAAATTTCAAAGAATAAAATAGCAAGGTCGATTTATCGCATATCGGAATTTAAGCAAAATCGAAATCAAAGAGGAAAAGAATATGGATTATCGGAAAAATTATCAAACATGGCTGTCCGATCCCCGCCTTTCGGAGGAAGGGAGAGCGGAGCTCAAAGCGATCGCTTCCGACGAAAAGGCCAAGGAATACCGATTCGGCGGAGAATTGGAATTCGGAACGGCGGGCATGCGCGGCATTATCGGCTACGGCATGAATATGATGAACGTCTATACCGTCATGCGCGCGACACAAGGGCTCGCGGAGTTTATCAAAGAGCTGGGCGCGGAAGCCGTAAAGCGGGGCGTCGTGATTTCCTACGACACGCGGAGAAAGTCGGACGTGTTCGCCAAAGCGGCGGCGGGAGTCTTGGCGAAAAACGGCATTAAAGCCTATCTTTTCGACGACGTGCATCCCGTTCCCATGCTTTCCTTTGCCGTGCGTTACCTGCATACCGTCGCGGGGATTATGATCACCGCTAGCCACAATCCCAAAGAGTACAACGGATACAAGGTTTACGGCGCGGACGGCGCTCAAATGTCGCCCGAAGATACGGAAAAAGTAGTGGGATATATCGAAAAAATAAAGGATTATCTGTCGGTCGATTGTGAGGAAAACAGCCCGCTGATCGTTCCCGTGCCTGAAAAACTGGACGAGGATTATATAGAAGAGCTTTCCAGACTCCGTCTGTCGCCCGAAGCGGTCAAAAAGTGCGGGGCGAATCTCAAACTCGTATATACGCCCGTACACGGCAGCGGCTATGTCCCCGTGACGACTATTCTCAGAAAATTGGGAATCAACGTCACCGTCGTCGAAGAACAGACGACCAAGGACAGCGAATTTTCGACCGTTAAGGTACCCAATCCCGAATTCAAAGAAACTCTTTCCATGGGCATAGCGCTCGCTGATAAAATTCATGCCGACGTCGTATTCGGTACCGATCCCGATTCCGACAGGCTCGGCGTGGCCGTAAAGGACGACAAGGGAGAGTTTGTCGCGCTTTCGGGAAATCAGGTGGGAATACTGCTGCTCGATTATATTTTGACGCGGTTGCAAGAGGAAAACGCGATGCCCGTCAACGCCGCCGTAGTAAAATCTTTCGTCACTACGGGTATGGCTAAGGCAATCTGCGACGATTTCGGCGTCAAGCTGTTTGAAACGCCCGTGGGCTTTAAGTTCATCGGGGAAAAAATCAAACAGTGGGAGGCGGACGGAAAATATACTTTCGTTTTCGGATTCGAGGAATCCTGCGGATATCTGCGCGGCACTCACGCGCGCGATAAGGACGCCGTGGTTGCGTCTATGCTTTGCGCGGAAATGGTCTGCTATTATACGTATATCGGAAAAACGCTGTATCGCAGGCTGACGGAAATTTATGAAAAATACGGCTATGTATTGGATAAAAATGTGTCTATTCAATACTCCGGACTCAATGCCATGAAAGAGATGAACGCCGTGGTGGATGCTCTGAAAACCATGAGGGTCGAGGCCTTCGGGGGCATGAAGGTGGAAGCGTTCCGCGATTACAGCGCGGCAAAGAGAACAGTATATCCTTCCGGTGCATCGGAATCGATGGATATTCCCGTATGCAACTGCGTCTATTATGAGCTTGCCGGCGGCTCCTTCGTCTGCGTACGTCCCTCGGGAACCGAACCCAAACTCAAAATTTATTATTCCTTACGCGCCAAGGATGAAAAAACCGCGAACGACGAACTTGAAAATCTGCAAAAGGAAGTCAATGCGCTTTTGGAAAAAGCGAAAGGATAACAAATGGTTTTTCTTAAAGAAAAGCCGTCCGCTCAAAAAGAG
>USMU01000019.1 GCA_900555925.1 uncultured Clostridium sp.
CGGTTCTTTTGAAAATTTCCCGCGGCTGTTTATTATAGATTTATTGTTTTGTAAGGGGGATCAAAAAATACGAATATAAAATATGATTTCAGGCAAAATATTCAGAAACGGAATGTCCTATATCAGACGTCCAATTTTCCTATATACTTATATTTCCATCCTAAAAGAGACGGCAACTTACGCTTTTCGATAAAGTCCCTGAAAATTTCCTCTACTTTTTCAATACTTTCCGTCTTGCATTCATACCAACCCATTTCACCGAAAGAATCGTATCTGTCTATAGAGAGATAAAAAAAATTCGCTTTAACCTTTCGCGAAAAAATTTTCCTTTTGACGCAGTGAAACACCGATAATTCCGCCACTCCCGACATGGGCGGAAGCGGATTTATAACAATATTCGTATGCTCTTTATTCGCCGTTTCATAAGCGCGTTTCAAAAGCGAAAAACGTTCAGACAAATCGCAAAACGATGCCAGTTCACGACTGTGCTCTCTGACTTCTTTTTCATCGCAATAGTCTATCATACTCGCATCGATTCTACAATAAAATTTCGAATCCGTCTCGTTCATTCGGTTCCTCCCCTTATTTACATAATTTCCTCGGAATAATTCCAAACTTGTGTTGCTTCCGCTTTCGATTATTTCCCGTTTCGATAAAAAAATCAAAACGGGAAATTTGGTTTCAGAGGATAAAAATGCGCTCCCGCTATTTACTCGTTTTTTATTATTATACAAAAAGCGAATTACTCTGTCAATGATTTTTCTTTCAGCTAAATCAGAAAAAGCGAGTCAATGTCATCGATCGTTTTCTTTTATTCTACTATTTCAGTTATACTCAATCCCCCCCTTTTTAAGAAAATGATGGTTAACTTGACTTTCATGCCTCTTATTAACTCAACAAGCCGTCGGCGCATCACATTGTCGTACGGAATGAAACATGCTTTGGTATCCTGCCTGTCGTTATCTCGTATTTTTCATCTGCGAAAGATTACTTTTAAGATAAAATTTGATTAAGTCAATCTTTTTTCAACTGCATTTGAGTTTTTTTCGGAAAAATTTATACCCCAGCCATGTCGCTTTCCCTTGCAGCTTAAACGGCAGCCAATTCACGATGCTCGTATACGTATGATATTTCAAATATTTATACAGCTTCTTATCCCTTTCCTTTATGTACTCCCAAAGCCCTTTCAGTTCCGTTTTCCGTCTCTTTACGTTATCTTTCCCCGCCGATGTAAACGTCACCGTCAACGTCATCACCACTGCCAGATCGTGCAGCATGTATCTTCTCAATCCTTTCGGAAAAAGCGTTATTTCCCTGTACGTATATGCCTTTATCAGCTCTTTCATCACTCGGATTTGCTGTAAATACCTCTTCGTGATATTCTCCGCGCTCACCGATTGGTCGTTTCTGCCGATATAATACCGATACAGCGGTATTTCCATATAACTCAGCTTCTCCATATACGGCAGCGGTTTATACGCAAAGATATTATCCACATAAAACGTATGCTCCGGCAATACCGTTTTACTCTCCCTAAGTTTCTCCGTACGATATACGAGCGCGTGCATCAGCAATACGGACGAGACGTGAAAACGTTTCACCTCTTCCCACGTAAACAAGTCCTTTTTCGGAAAATTTTTCCGAAAGCTCCTTTCATATCTATCCCCCGTACTCACTTTCTCATACACGAAATCCGCAATATACACGTCGGGGAGCTTTTTCTCGTTTATATCGCGCTTTATCCTGTCCGTCAGCGTTTTCAACGCTTCCTTATCCAGCCAATCGTCCGAATCCACCACCTTATAGTACAGCCCCGTCGCAAGCTCCAAGCCTTTATTCACTCCCGAACCGTGGCCGCCGTTCTCTTTATGGACTGCCTTCACGATATTCGGATATTCCGTCTCATACCTGTCCGCTATAATTCCCGTATTATCCGTCGACTCGTCGTCTATCAGAATAATTTCGCAGTCGGTTCCCGCGCTCAGCAGGCTCTCCATGCACCTCGACAGATATTCTTCCGAATTATAACACGGCACCGCAAACGTTATCAGCTTCATTTTTTCTCGTCCTCTGTCTTTTCTTTCTTTGCTTCGCCTTCGGGGAACACAATCTTGAAAATGGGGAAGAAGATGACCATGGAAATTCCTCCCACCACCACGGTATTGATGACCTGATACAGTGCAGTCGGCAGATGTTCCGCCGCCAGCGGCAGCCATAAACTATTTAACGCCGTCGTCGCAAACGTAATCAATACCCACGCGATAAAATACCACATGATCTGGAACGGAATATTCCCCTTCGATTTATACGTGATATTCCTTTGCAGAGGGAAATTGATGCACTGCGCCAGAAACGAACCGATCCAGAACGAGATCGTATACCCCAAACCTCCGCCGATAATCACTTCTCCCGCGGCGTTATACGCGGGCGCAAATCCGATGATCGTCCATTTCACTCCCCACGGCAACTCTATCCCCGGCCATATCCATTCGATTTTTGCCATTTCCAACCCGAACGCATACGGCAGAAACGTATACACTAGATAAACAAAAACGTCAATGTACGGCGAGAGGCTTCCGTTTCGGTCAGCTCCCGAGAAACGCCCGCTTTCTCCCAATCGGGATACAGATTGTTTAATCGGCTCATCGCAAACAACGAAACGCCGACGAACATAAATTGCAGACCGTTCATTCCCAACGACTCGAACGAAGATTCAAAATAACCGTTCCCGAATCCGAAGGCCGTGAAAATTTTTCCGAACGCTTCGCAAAACTCCCCGATGGATTGCGCTCTGAACAATAAGAGAGAAGGAATCATGAATATGTAGACGATAAATATTCTGAAAAAACGCACCGTTTTCCCTTCAAAGTTCACATTTTTCCTTTGAAAAACTGCGGATATCCGAGGTAATAACACGCTCTCCAAACTTACCATAATCCCCGCGTAGAGCCCCCAAAACACGTAGGTCCAATTCGCGCCGTGCCACAGCCCGCACAGGAAAAAGACTACGAGCGTGTTTATTATCTTTCTCGCCTTGCCCTTGCGATTTCCCCCCAAGGGAATATACACATATTGCGTAAACCACTGATTGAGCGTAATGTGCCAACGGCGGAAAAATTCCGTATAGCTCGCCGAAAGCAGCGGTTTATTGAAATTGCGGGAAAGGCTCATTCCCATCAGCCGCGCCGAACCCATCGCGATTTCCGAATACCCCGCAAAATCGCAGTAGATCTGCACGAAAAACAGCAATGCCGCCAAAATCACGGACAAAGCGGTCGCCTCCGATAAATTCGCAAAGACATGGTTCACGAACACCCCGCACATATCCGCGATCACGCATTTACGGAAAAATCCGAGCAATAAAAATTCCATTCCCTCCGTAAAGTATTCCTTTCGGAACTTCCGCTCCTCTTTCAATTGGGGGAGTAGTTTGCCGGGGCGCTCGATGGGCCCCGCCACGAGCTGGGGGAAAAACGATACGAACAGCGCAAAATAGCCGAAGTGTTTCTCCGCCTCGAAATCCCCGCGATAGACGTCGATGACATACGACAGCGTCTGAAACGTATAAAACGAGATTCCGACGGGCAGGAGAATATTCAGGGAAATATCGTCTATCTCTCCGCCGAACAGCCGAATCACGCCCGTCAGGTTCTCCAACAGGAAATTGATGTACTTGAAGAAAATCAGTACCCCCAAACAAAAGACGACCGCTATCGCAAGCCCCAGTTTCCTGACTTTCTTTTTCTTCGTTCGGGAAATCAGGAGCGAACAGAGATACGCCACCAGACACGTCCCGAACATGAGAAAGCCCATCCAGAAATTCCAACTCATATAGAAAAAATACGACGCGATAAGCAGCAGTATCCAGCGGAAGCGATGCGGAATTACCCAATACAGAAAGACCGTTATCGGCAAAAATATCAAAAAGGACAAAGAGTTGAAGTTCATTTGTTTTTACCGCCGAATGACTGAGGATCGAAAACCGTCGTCAAAAAATAGAGAAGCGCAAAAATACAGATTTCCAGATATTCCGCTCCGCTTAAAAAAGAATAAATTTCTCCGAACACGAAAACCGCCGCCGAACAAAACAAAAAAAAGTACCGCCCTTTATCCGTCCGTTCCGCAAACGCATGAAGCAGAAACGAAATCAAAAAAATCAACAGCAGTATCGGCGAAGAAAATATAACCGCATTCTCCATGTTTCCCCTCCCGCAAATATATTCTATCATTCTCTGTCCACAGATTCAAGATTTCTGCGTCAAACGGTATTTCTGGAAGGACAAAAGGCGCCAAAGCGCCCGAACGGGGAGTTTTCGGGGAAAAGCGGCAAAAAAACAGGGGGCGCGGTAACCGCGCCCCCCTTTGTTCGGGATAAGGAGTCCGTCAATTTTCTTTCTTCTTGCGAAGCAGCATGACGACGCCCATGCCGAGTGCCAACGTTCCCGCCAAAGCGAGCGCTCCGCCGTTCAGAGCCGAGCCGCAGCCGCTCTCCGTATCAGCCGCCGCAGCAGCAGGAGCCACCCACTTCGCGTACAGGGTGATGTCCCCGTCTACCGCGTTGCCCAAATCCGCAACCGCGGTGCCCGCTTCGTCATAATCCCAGCCGCCGAATTCATAGCCCTCTTTCGTCGGAGCCGCGGGAATAGTGACTTTTTCGCCCGCCGCTATCGACTGAGAACTTACCGCGCTGCCGCCCTGCGTATCGAACGTCACCGTGTAGGTGAACTCCTGCGGGGCTACCGTTACGGTAAATTCACGACTGAACGAATCCTGCGTAATTGTGGGAGAGAAGTCAGGTCCCGTCGTCTTGGTCGCCGAGACATGTACGGTGAAAGTATAATCTCCCGCCGCCGTCGGCGTACCGTATACCAGCCCTTGGGAGTTGATCTGCATGCCTTCCGGCAATGCGCCCGACGTTACCGTGTATACGACTTCGTCGTAATTTGTCGCATCGACCCCCGAAATCTGAAATTCGGAGTCCGTTCCCGCCGTCAGGTCTGCCAGAGACGATTCGTCGATCGTCAACGCTTCCTCTACGTTAATAGTGAAGTCCGCCGTCTTGGTTACCCAAAGGTCGCAATTCATCTGAACGGTAAAGGTATATGCTTTCGCTTCCGCGTTCGTCGCTTTCCCCGAAATCGTTCCGTCGGAGGAAAGCGTCAATCCTTCGGGAAGCGCTCCGTCCACGATCGAATACGACTGAATCGAAACGCCAGAAATATCCTTTGCCGCAACGGAAGCGTTATAGCTTACTCCCTTCTTTACCGTGGCGAGCGTGCTGCCCGCAAACGCGCTCAAATCATAGCCGTTCTTCATGGCGTTGGAATTGATCGTGCTATAAATGACGCGCTGCGCGTTGCTTCTAACCGCATACCACTGGGTATAGCTTGCGACCTGCGTCGTGTCGGAAGCGGATTTATTGACGGTTACATATTTATTCGCCGAATCCCACGTTCCGCTGATTTTGCCCGTTCTGTCGGTCAAAGGCAGCGAGTTGCCCGCGCGGAGGTTATGATCCATAACGTGCCAATTTTCCGCTTCGACGTCTTCCATGAAGAGCGCGTTGCCCGCGTCCCACTCGCCGCGAATGAGTTCCGTAAGGAACGCGTAATTGTTCGCAGAGGCCACGACGCCCGTACGGGTCGTACACGTCATGGAACCGTTACATTTGCCTTCCGTGAAGGCAAGCTCGAAACACTTATAATAAATTTGCCTCAAAGACTGTTCGGTTGCAACTACCGCGTTGTTCGGTTCGGCTCTGAGATTTTCCTGCTCGTTCGCGCCGAGGTGTTTGATGAATACCTGCACGCCCTTCTTCTGTACACCCTTCATGACCGCTGCCGCAATCTTTCCGCCCTGCAAGCCGTCCTGAGAATAATACTCGAAGTTTCTGCCGCCGAAGGGAGTGCGGTGAATGTTCGCGCCGGGGCCCCACCAGCCTTCCGTTCCGAGATAGAGGGATTCGTTTCCGATGATCTGGCCCTGCTTCTCCGCCAAATCCGTGTTCCACGTAGAAGCGATGACTACATGGCTGACATAGTACGTTCCGTAATCGCCCGTCTTGGAGCTGTTTCCGCCGCCCTTCAACTGCCCGGGACCGTCGTTATAGTCCGCATTGGGAAGATTGATGGATTCGAGCGCCACGGCTCCGTTTTGACCGTTGCTTACGAGCGTCACGAGGTCATTCCAGCTCATCTTGTTCAGAAATTCTTCCCAAGCCTTCGTGTCTGCGTCGTCCGACTCCGTCCATGTCTTGGTCTCGGGGTCGTATGTAGGCGCCGTGTAGCTCTTTCCCGCAAGCGTGCTCGCGTCGAGCCCTTCCGCCGTCTCGTCGGCCTGCGTCCAGCTCGCGGGCTTGCTTTCGCGAACCCACTTCTCGGCGCCGATCGCCGTATTCGCGCTGCCGTCTGCCGCGTAATCCTCGTCGGGAGTAAACTCGTTCGTCAAATCCATGTATTCGAGATATTTCTTGTCATAGGTCAAATCAGCCTGGCTCGCCGTAGTCGGGAGACCGAATTTTCCGCCCGCGCGGGTCACAAAGCCCATGTCGGACGCGTCTTTCCCGAGGAGCGAATCATAGATATCGCCCTGAGAGAACATCGCGTAGACCTTCGTTCCGTCTTTCGCGCCCTCTCCGTCCGCGGTCATCAGCTTTCCGTCCACGGTGTATTCGTAACAAATATCGTCGTCTATGCTCCATTCATATTTGAGCGGCTTGCCTTCCGCGTCCGTCTTGACGGTGTGGGAATCCGTGCGAAGCGTAAGGTTATACGCCTCCTCCGCGCCGTCGATTTCATACACGGACTTGCCGTTCTTATTCGCGTCCTCGGAGTCGAACTGCGCGAGCACACTGTATTCAAAGGTAATGGTGAGCGTCTGGGATTCGCCCGGTTCGAGAAGGTCGGTCTTGTCGAATGCGACGAGGTCTACGTCCGATTTCTCGATTTCTCCCTCGATGTAAGGGGAATGCGCGTATACCTGAACGACATCCTTGCCCGCGACCTCGCCCGTGTTCGTTACCGTCACGGTCACGGTTATGTCGCCGTTCGCATCTTCGGGAATATCGACCGTATAATCGCTCCAAGCAAAGCTCGTATAGCTCATGCCGTAACCGAAGGGATAAATGACGCCCGTATCCCTGTTGTAATATGCGTCGCCGTCGTACTTTTCGGGAATCGTGCCGATTTTCGCATCGTACTTGCCTTCGGCAAAATAGCCCTCTGCCGCCGCCGTTTCATAGAAACGATAGCCCATGTAGATGCCCTCTTTATACACCAGCGCGTTATATTGGTCATATTGCGTATTGGAGGGAGCATACAGGCCCTCGGACGTATACATGGCGCTCGTTCCGCCGTCGATATGCGTCAGGTCGCCCGAATTGAACCAAGTGGGATCCTTCTTCAAATCCGCCATGTAGATGTCCACGAGTTTGCCCGAAGGATTTACTTCGCCGCTCAAAATCTTCCCGACACCGACCGTGCCCGTCGTACCCGTGCCGCCGATCCAAAGTATACTGTCTACCTTTTCGTTGTCTTCCAGCCAGCCGAGCTCCATTACGTTGGAGCTGTTGATCAGCACGACTACCTTTTCAAAGTGCTGCGTCACATAGTCGATCAACGCCTTTTCGTTGTCGCAAAGTTCCAGATAGTGTTTTCCGATCGGGTCTTCCTCGGTCGTATCGTAACCGCTTCTCGCGCGGTCGCTCATCTCGCCGCCCGTACGGCCGATCACCACGATGGCCGCGTCGTTATACATCTTGAAGGAATCCTCATAGGTCTTTAATCCGTCGAGACCGGTCTGGTCCACCTCGTTCGTATTCGACTGCGCATCATAAAATGCCTTGACGGCTTTATTCGTCTCAAAGCCTGCCATTTCCAAACCTTCGTGCAGGTCGTAATCGTTCATCTTGTCGGTCACCGTTCCGCCGCCGGAACCGCCGCCGCCCGTGACGATATGGCTGCTGCAAATGCCGAAAAGGGTGACTTTCCTTTCCGACGACGTAAGGGGCAGAGCGTCGTTATTGTTTTTCAACAATACGCTGCCTTCGCTTTGAAGCTCGACGTTGAGGTCTTCGCCCGCCCGAAGCGTTTCTTCGTAGGACGTATAATCCGCCGAAATCTTTTTGACGCCCGACTCCGATTCGGCAAACGCCGAAACATAATCGGTCATCACAGACGTTCCCGCCACGCAGGCGGCCAGGGACAGCGCCGCCGCCAAAACGGGGACTGTCCTGAACTTCTTGCTTTGTGTTTTTGACATACTTTTCCTCCCGGATTTATTTTATTCTTTCAACATGACGTCGATTGAATCTGATTGATTTTCCGCGGAAATTCTTTCCGCTGCTCCCGCAAAAGGGCGGAATCCCCTTTTACGGAAGAGTGTGTACCGACCATGGGCGCGTTACCCTTGTTCGGAAGAGTCCGCACCGTCCGCGGACGTATCGTCGGGCGAGCCCGCCTTGCGTTTCCTGGCGGCGCGCACGAACACGAAGATACCCGTGCCGACTGCGATTCCGCCCAAAATGCTTTCCACCGTTATGGCGATGACCTGCCATATCGGCATTTTATAGCCGATAATGTTTCCGTTCATCGCGTTGGAGTTCACGACCGTATACAGAATGTTCTTCGCCGCCTTCCGAAGCACCGTGACGTCGGCGGCGCTGCTCGCGTTCTCCGCGCCGTTCCAGAACCGCGTGCTGGACAAATTGAGATCTCCGCCCGCATACGCCATTTGCTTACAGTTCATGTAATAATTCGTATTGAAATCGGAGATGACGAAGCCGTTGAAGCCCCATTCGTCCCTTAAAACCGTCGTCAGAAGGCGATAGTCGCCGCCCGCCCAGACCGTTCCGATTCTCGTGAACGAGCTCATGACCGCGCTCGCTTTGCCGTCGCTTTCCTTTATGGCGATTTCAAACGCTTTCAGATACAATTCCCGCAGGGACTGTTCGTCCAGCCAATTCACGAGCCCCGAGACGGAACGCTTGGTCTCCTGCTCGTTTACGGCAAAGTGCTTTATCGTCATATATACGCCCTTATCCGCCGCGCCTTCGATTTCCTTCGCCGCGCAGATGCCCGTCAGGTAGCTGTCCTCCGAGAAATATTCTCCGTTTCTGCCGCCGAAGGGGCTTCTGTGAATGTTCGCGCCGGGAGCGTACAGGCCCGAATAGGGATAGCCGCCCGACTCCATATTGCCCCAAATTCCTTCGTCGCCGATGGAGGAGCCCATCTGATAGAGGACCTCTTTATTCCAGCTGCTCGAAAGAACCACTTCGCTGCAATACACGCAGGTATTCGTCACGAGATCTTTCTGAATGAAGTTCGTAAAGCCCGAGGGACCGTCCGTGTCTATCGTCAGCGGCTTCCCGATTCCGAGCACCGCCACGCTGTGGAAGCACCCGTCGTTGAACAGGCTACCGAGATCGGCTATGGTGAGCTGATTTAAGAGCTGTTCCCAGCGAGGGTCGTCATAGCTTACCCTGCCGACGAAATTTCCGTCCTCGTCATAGAGCAAATCGCGGAGCGTCAACGGCGTTTCGGAAACGACGCCCTGTTCGGGCATGGTATAGGAATCCGATTCGGGATTGTTGCTCTTTGTGGACGTCAGTGCCGAGATGAGTTCGTCGGAAGCGGCCTTGTCCGCGTCGGTCGCCTTCCGAGGCCACGTGCCCGCAAAATCCGAACGGGACAGTCTCTCCGTGACCAATCCCTCCTCCGCGTCGGAGAAAAGATTTTCGATTTTCGTATCCGTGTCGGGATCGTTTTCATAGCGGATTCCGTCCGCGCCGACCGTAAACGGGATTTCCGCGAAATCGTCGTGCGCGTCGAAGGAAACGAACATCGTATAATTCCCGCTATCCAGTTCGTAACCGACAAAGCCGTTTTCGTTCGCGTCCGAATAGTCGTAAGACGCCACGTCGTACGGCGTAAAAGTGAGCGTGATTTCACAGGAATTCGGCTTATCCTTTCCGTCCGCCGCGTCCTCGGGGTGTGCGGCGTTTTCCGATGCGGGATAAAGCTCGGGCGTCTTTTCAAAGCCGCACAATACCTTATACGCCTTTTCGATTCCGCCTTTCGTATAGGGCGCGCCACAATACATCTGCACGACGTCTTTGCCCGGGTATCTGCCCGTATTCGTCACTTTCACCGTGACGGTATAGGAGCCGTCCTCCGATATTTCCTTGCCGTTCAGCGAGGAATCGTCCACGATTTCCCACGAAAACGACGTATAGGACAGGCCGTAGCCGAAGGGATAGACGACCGCGGAATCATAATCGAAGTCCGCATAATTCCCCTGTTCCGCTTCGTACCACGCCGTTTCGTAATAGCGATAGCCGACGTAGATGCCCTCCTCGTACTGGCTGAACCAATAGGATCTGTCCGAGGAATCCTTCTTATCGTACACATTGGCCGTATAGCCGAAATTATTATAAGACGGGTCTTTCGTGAAATCCGCCGCGTACGTATCCGCGGTATGCCCCGAAGGGGTGACCTCCCCGCTTAAAATTCTGCCGAGAGACATGATTCCCGAAGCGCCCGGCGCACCGATCCAAAGACAGGCGTCGATGTCGCCGTATGTACCGTCTTCCACGAAATTTAGCTCCATCGCGTGCGAACTGTTGATGACCACCACTACTTTTTCAAACACGTTCGTCACCTGTCTCAACAATTCCTGCTCGTTGGGATCGAGTTCGAGATAATGGCGGTCGGGATCGTCCGAAGAGGTTTTCGGAAGGTCGAAGCCCTCCCCGCCCGCACGGGAAAAGACCACGATTGCCGCGTCGGAATATCCCGCATACGACGCCGTTATATTGTTGGAAACATAGGAGCTGTACGGCGTTTCTCCCGTACTCATCATGACTTCTTCTCCGTTGTCCAGATCGTCCGAATTTTCGCCCCTGCCGCTTCCGGATTTCTTATCGTCGTCATAAAAGCTCTTCAAGGTCGGATTGTATTCAAACCCCGCCGCCTCTAAGCTCTCATACAGCGTCTTTGCATTCGAAAGGTTGCCCGCGCTCGAACCCGTCCCCCCGTAAACGAGGTTTACAGAGCTCTTTCCGAACACGCTCACCTTGCTGCCCTCCGCGAGCGGAAGGGCATTATTCGCGTTCTTCAACAGCACCGAGCCTTCTTCGCAAAACCACTCGTTATAGCTGTTCGCAAGGTCATAGGCTTCCTGTTTGCTCTGCGCCTCGGGAACATACGGAGAATCCACGTCGTCGCCGTAGACGGGACGCTCAGAACCGAGCGCCATGACGATCGGCTTATAAAATACCCCGAAGGCCAAAACGTCTACGACGATCACCAAAACCACAAACGTCACCGCCGATATGAACCAAGCCTTTATACTCTTGAATGAAAACCATTTTTTCATGATACATTTCCCTGTTCAGAAACTTTTATTCGTCATAATTCCCCGAAACCGGATAGCCTTCGCCCCAAGAAAGTTCTCCGTCCGCCGTCGCAACCTTGATGCAATCCACGCAGGGGCCGAAGGCTTTCGTCGTTCCGCCCATGGACGTCGAATTGTTCACGATGAGCTTTATCACGTTATCGCCCTCTTTCAGATTTACCTTGGAAGAAATGAGATAATCTTCAAACGGAAGGTAGGCAGAATAGCTGTCCACGCCCTGCGCCGCGTTTTCAAACGTAATGTCGCTGTAATTGTACAGCGTACCGTTTACGGAAACCTGATAGGTGTCTCCGTTGATGGTAAACCCGCCGTATGCGGCCGAAAGACGAAGATACAGCGTCGCGTCGCTCGTCGCCTCCGTCGCATTGATGTGAAATTCCAGCGTCGTCTGATATTCCCCGCCGTCCTTCGCATACTGGCCCATTACATAGTAACCGTTGCTGGCGCCGTTGCCGCGGCGGTCATAAACGATGAAATCCGTCCCCGTGACCGTCCCCGAATAGACGGGACTTCTCAAACCCTTAAAATTTATGTCTTCCGCTTCAAACGCGGTGAGCGTCGCCCAACGCGCATACAGCGTCACGTTTCCCTCGATTTTATGACCGAACACGTATTCCTCCGTAAATTCCGCGTCCGAATACCAGCCGTAAAACACATAGCCTTCCCATTCGGGCTGCTCGGGTTCGTTGACGCGCTTTCCTTCTTCCAGCTCGCGCTCGAACGCTTCTTCGCCGTTATTGTAATTATAGGTGACTGTATAGTACGTCTTGCTCAAATCTTTCCAATCCGCGTATACCGTGATGTCTTCCGTGACCGCGCCGAAGTCGTAAAGATTTACTAATTCCTCGTCCGTATACCAGCCCAAAAGCTCGAAACCGCTGCGCTCGACTTCGGGGGCCGTGGCCTTTTCGCCCGCTTTCACCGACTGCGTTATGTTTTCTCCGCCTTCGTAGTTGACGTCGAACGTGACGGTGTAACTGTCGGAGGGCGTCTCCGAGCTTTCCTCCCCTTCGCCGCAACCCGCAAGGCAGACAATTCCGATGGACAGCGTCATGACCAGCGCCATCAATACGTCAAAAAACTTCTTCCGCATCTTTTAACTCCTTATTTAGTGATTGAATTTCGGCACGACTCCTGCCGATGCTACGCAAATTATAAAACAAAACCACTACCGATTCAATATTTCGGTAACGGACTGCTCATTCAAAGGACAAACGGATTTCCGACTGCACGAAATGTCTCTCAACCGCTACAAACGGCAGTATGACAAAAGGGAGCAGATTTTTCTGCTCCCTTTTGTTCCTCCTTTCCGTTTTCCCGAAAATATCGCTCGATGTCGCCGATCAGCCGTTCCGTCCTGACCGCAACGCCGCGGTCGTTCAGATGATAGTTCGTATCGTAAAAATATTCGCCCGTAAAGAGATAATCCTCCGCGCGGGAAATCACCGGTATATCGGGACTAATCCCCGCACGGATTTTTGACTCAAAGCCATCCCACACGCGAGCGCTCTTTTCCTCCGCACTTAATCCGCGGAGATTGACGGGGGAAAACGAAAACAGCACTCTTCCGCCGTTCGATTCGATTTTTCCGTAATATTCTTTCAGATTCCCGCAGGAAACGTCCGTCACGTACTCCGTGCAATACGTATAACCTTCCGTATAGCTCACGTCTTTCCCGCCGGGACGGACTCTCGCAATGTCTCCGAATTCGTTATAGGCGTCGATATAATCTTCGTAGCTCCCCTCCTCCATTTCCATTCGGCCCTTATTGTACGTACAAAACGCCGCCAGAAGTCCGCCGATCGATTCCGCGTCCGCATACGAAATCAGATCGTAATTGCCCTCCGCCATCACGAACATCCTGTGCTCCGCGCGCAAAACGTACATCAGCTGGTAAAAGCCCGCTACCTCCGGCGCGTGAACGACGACGTCGCCTTCCCCGATAAACCGAGAAATACAGTCGAATTGAAACGCCGCGTTCGTGCCCCCGATGACTCCCATGTTCAGCACGGTATATTCGCCGCCGAAAAATTCATATACCGTTCGGGAATCGAGGCCGTAAGAAAAACTGCACCCCGAAAAAAATATCATCTTCTTTTCGTCCGCCGATAAAATGAGGCGGTCCATCATGTCCGCAAACCACGCGATTTCGTTTCCCGTCTGATACCGCGGCTTTTCGACCGCATTGATATATACCCTCGAAAACGTATTGTCGCGGAACGTCTCGTCGGAAATTTCCGTCACTCCGTCCGAAAAATACAGATTCTCAAAACGACAATTCCGAAAACTGTCGGCCGCCGCCCGTTCCAGCGTATACGGAAGCACGACCATAGAAGCAGAGATCCCGTCCGCAAAACCCGAAGAAAGCCCGACGACTTCCTTTCCGTCTATCTCCCAAGGAATGACAAAACTATCCCGATTTTTTTCTCCCGAATATCCCGTCAGCGAGATTCCGCCTTCCGTATCTTCCCAAAAATATTCCCCTTCCGACCATTCCGCCCACTCCGCATACAGAACCAACGTCGAATCGCCCGGCGTCGCGCGGCTCCCGAGGCCGATATGCTCGCCGCTTCCGTCCGCCCGCGTATTCCAGCCGATTTGGGAATATCCCTCCCGATATATTCGGTCCGTTCCAAGCTCCGTATTCGCGCGGAGGTGATGTTCCAGCGTATAGTCCTCTATATAATAGTCCTCCTCCGAGCCGTCCAGAAATTTCCCGCCGTTCAGATCGTAACGAATACTCCCCGCCAGCCCCGCCGTTTCAATGTGCACGAACGCGGGATAGCGGATATTCCTCAAAGTCAAAACCGTGACGTCTCCCTCCGTCGTATAAGAATAATCCCC
Organism: uncultured Clostridium sp.; assembly: GCA_900555925.1. GTDB lineage: Bacteria > Bacillota > Clostridia > Christensenellales > Borkfalkiaceae > Scatosoma. The sequence goes on from USMU01000019.1 coordinate 14,257, forward strand.
GTAATCGCAGGATTGAAAGGAAAATCCCTCCAAAATGCGAAGCTCGACCCGTAAATCTTCCCCGCGCTTTACCTTAAAAAAATTTTGCTCGGTCTCGTATTCTTCTCCCGATTCGATCGTCACCGAAACCGCCGCGTTTATACCGCCCGCACCGTTACAGCCGCAAAAAAATACCAACGGCAGAAAAAACGCAACAGCAAACGAAATAAGGCGCTTAATCATATTTTTTCAGTCTCCCGTCATTATAGTAGCTCCAAAAATAGTTCCCCGCATATTTTCCGTAGGCAGACGACGGGACATAAATTTTACACCCCTCCGCACCTTCCAGCAATCCGTATCCGACGCTTATCTTCGCGGGATCTTCGTTCTCGATGATCAGTTTTTCGAGCGCGGTACACCCGAAAAACGAACGGTCGGGAACAGAGGTAATATTCTCTTGCAGCGTCACGCCGACTAAATTTTTATTCCCCGAAAAAACCTCCGCCGTAAAAGACGAAACCCTTATTCCGTTCACCGAATACGGGACAATTACCTCTTTCAGCTTTTTTCCCGCCTCCGTCATTCCCGTTATCCGATAACATCCGTCCTCGTCGATTTCATACAAAAACGCGGACGCATAGTCGTTATTCCCCTCGCCCGCAATTTCGTCCTCGGGAATCTCCGGCTTTTCCGGCAGGGGAATTTCCGTCGGAGCGGAAATTTTCAAAAGATTTTTGATGTCTTCCAAAAGCTGCACGCTCCTGACCGTCATTCCCGACGCATTCAGATGAAAATTGGAATCGTAAAACCATTCCGCGTCCATGATATAGTCGTTCGGGTCGCTGATGATTTCAAATCTTAATTCCTCCGCCAAAAAATCGTAAAACTCCTCCACACTTTCTGCGGAAGAATCGGAAATCCCCAGCCTGTTCATCGGCGCAAACGAAAAATACATCGTTGCTCCCTTGCGCGAAACAGCCTCGGAATAGTCGTTTACATATTCCAAAAAATCCGCGGTGAACAGACTCGCGTCGAGGTGAATCGGATTATTCGCGTCGTACAGTCCTTTCATGACGTTATACTCCCTGCCCTCCGCGCGCATTACGCAATCTTCGTCGAACGACGCTTTTGCGTAAACGCCGCTCGGCTCCGCACCCTTTCCGCTTACAAAATAAGAATACTTCTCCTGCACATATCCCGGGAAACAACCTATCATCGACTCGATATTCTCCGACTTTATCCCCTTTAACAACGATATGTCGCCGTCCACGCACCGCCACATCTCCTGTCCCGAAAAATACGTACTCAAAGACTGAGGATAAAGCTCGGGAGATAAAATCACGAGGTCGTCTGCTCCTATTTCATCGAGGGCAAGATCCAGCATCGCTTTTGTTCCGACGGCTCCGTACAGACCGAAATTGCATACCGTATAGTCCGTTCCGCAACGGGAAAGCTCCTCCTCTATCAAAGCCGAATCGACACCGAAGGCAATATTGGACGTACCGATTACGACAATCTTTTTCCCCGCCGTCTCTTTGAGCCTAGAATACATGGCTCCGAGCTCGGCATAATATGTATCCGAAAATTGGGCCGGCAAAATAAAGCCCGTCAACAAAAAAAACAACGGGACGCAAAGAAAACATAACGCGATTGCTCCCGCAGTAAAAATTTTTCTCTTCATACCGCCTCCGCAAGCCAGAATTTCGGCATAACTTTCTCCGCTCTTTCTCCTTCTATTGTAAAAGAGGAAAAATAAACGTCAAGAACTTTTTCCCGAACGGGCGTTAATCGCGGACGAACGGCACAAAAAAAGAGGCACGATTCTGCTTCATGCCTCTTTCCCTTTCCGATTGAGAAATTTCAAAAACGATTTCTTTACTTCCTGCGCCTTTCGGCGGCTGATCAAAAGCCGATCGCCCGTCGTCGTCAATACTTCTTCCTTGTCTATCCTTCGGATATAACGCATATTTACCAAATAGCTCTTATGGACGCGAATGATGTCGTAATTCTTAAAATTTTCCTCCAATTCGTCCATGGTCATGCTTAAACCCACGGGTTCTCTTTCCTCCGCTATATGGATATATTGATTGTTCTTGAAACTCTCTATATAGACGATATCGTTCAGACGTATGTTTACGATGGAGGAATTTTTATTGATTCTGAACGTTACCGCTTTGTCATTGTCGAGCCGTTCCCGTATATACGCATATACGGCCTCCGTTATCTCCGTATTGAATCTGCCTTTCCTGACAAATCGGAAAGGCGTCACTACAAAGCTGTCGAATACCTTTTCTTCCCTCGACGATACAAAAACGATCGTCGGCGGAGCTTTTTGTTCGCGGAGCTTTTTCGCCAGACTGATTCCGTCCGTACCCGGCATGTCGATGTCGAGAAAGACGAGATCGTAGTCCGAATTTTCCGACACCGCACAAAATTTTTCCGAACCGAGATATTTATCCGTCCTCGCCTCTATCCCGCACTGCTCAAACGTCTTTGTGATTTTGGCGCATATTGCCTCCAACGCAATCCGTTCATCATCGCAGACTGCAATTTTAATGACCATTTAATACCCCCCCCCCCCATTTCATATCCAGCATCAGCTGTGCGATAAATTCATTTTTACGGATATCGTAATTCACGGCGCCGTTATATTTCTTTACCGTCTTTTCGACAATTTTATGCCCGAGGCCGTGATTGTTTCCGTCTCCCTTTCGGCTGCGGAGCAACAGCGTTTCCCCGCGTTCTTCCTCGTTCATTTCTCCGAGAAAGTTACGGCAACATACGACAAGATAATCCTGTTTTACCGCCATTTCAAAAAGAATGGGCCTTTGAGTGCTCTCCCTGCGGACACACGCCTCCATCGCATTGTCGATGATATTCGTCAGCAGACTGCAAATATCGTTCGGCGCGAACGGCAACTGCGGCGGCACGTTTACTTTACAATCCAAAATAATCCGATTCACCTTGCATTTCTGCATCTCCATATTCAAAATCGCACTGATTTCTTTATTCCCACAGTCGATATACGATAATTTATCCGATACCGTAACGGCAAGATTCGAGAAATACTCCTTCAATTTATCATACTTCCCGTTTTCAAGCAAAATACTCATCGTCGTCAGCTGGTTCTTGATGTCGTGCCTCAGTTCCCGCATATCGATAATCGATTGCTCCGATAACTTCATCATGGAATTCGAGGCCATCAAAAATTCATTCTCTTTCTGCAATATCGTTTGCTGCATTCGTTCGTTACAGGCACTCCTCCATAAAAAATAATTTTCAAGCACAATGACATATATCGCCACGAGTACCGCGACGTAAAACCGATCCTCCGAAGAGGGATTCCCCGGCCCCATGCTCGCCGTATGAAAATAAATCAAAAATGCCGCCGCAAATACCGGAACTTCTATCATCCCGACAAAACTTATCGAAATATCCTCAATCTGCTTAATCGAATATCTATACAGAAAAAATACACACAACAATATCAAAAGATAACTCACCAAAGTCCAAGGACTCATGTGGCCGGGAACGTGACCGCTCGAAACAAGCTCCACGAACCTCGCGCCCAGCTCGGTCACCGTGATGATCGTACAATATAAAACCGAAGACATGATCAGCCGTTGATACAAACCGAATTTGCAGAAAAATATACAATAAACGGAAAGCACCAAAAGATGCGAAATAAAAAATCCGATTCCGTTTAGCCTCGGCAAAATCTTTGCCAAAACAATGAAAACGGTATTCACCAATAATTCCGCAATAAACAAGACGACCGTCTTTCCGAAAAATATCGCCAAAGATTTTCCCTCTCGCACAGGAGGACTTAAAATAAAGGCTATCGAAAATGCCACCACAACAAATTGGACAACAAAAGTATAATTCGTTAAAAACTTTAACAACTCTTCTAAAAACATTTTATCCCCTATCTTCGGCATTTGTATTTGATATTTTGTATTATATCCCGATACGAAAAAAAAGTCAAGTCTTATCTTAAAATAAAAGTTCCGAAACTATGCGCCCCTTTTACGGACAAGGTCAAAAACTATTCCTGCTCCAATACCGTTTCTTCAAATTCGCTCGCGACGTCATGGTCGCCATAACGACATAGATTTTATAAACAAAACTAATTATTTTTATCGTCCAAATGTCTTAAACCTGACAAAAACTGTATATGTTTTTAATTTGGATTAAACAACAATATAATGCTTTTTTCCGATAAATAACAAAAAAGTCGTAATTTCCTTTCGACAAATTACGACTTTTTCTTTTTGGCGGAGTGTGAGGGATTCGAACCCCCGTGGACTTGCGCCCAAACGGTTTTCAAGACCGCCTCGTTATGACCGCTTCGATAACACTCCGTATGTTTTCTATTTTTATTATACCTCCTTTTCGAAGAATTGTCAATGCTTTTTCACTTTTCGAATTTATTTTTCCTATTTCTGTCATCAATATGCCTTTCCTGTTTGACATCCCTACGGGTTTGTGCTACAATACTCTCAAAGATTTTTCGGAAAAACATCATGAAACTGAAAACCAAATCGAAACTATCCGTTTGGCAGTATCTTTCTTTGGGATATCTGACCGTCATTCTCATCGGAAGCGCTCTCCTCATGCTTCCCTTCGCCACCAAAGCCGGGGAATCCACTACCTATATCAACGCCCTCTTTACTTCCACTTCGGCGACCTGCGTCACGGGACTCGTCCCCTATGATACCAATACTCATTGGAGCATTTTCGGCCAGGTCGTCATTATTCTGCTCATTCAGACGGGCGGACTCGGATTCATGACTTTTGTTTCCGTGCTCATCAACATCTTAGGAAGAAATCTCGGACTCTATGAAAAGAAGGCCTTCATGCATTCCGCGGGGGAAGGCAATCTGAGCGGCATTCGCCGATTGATCCGCCGCATATTCATCGGAACCGCCATTTTCGAGGGGTTGGGCGCCGTATTTCTTTCCATTCGTTTCATTCCCGATTTCGGAATCGGAAAGGGAATCTATTATTCTATATGGCACTCCGTTTCCGCCTTCTGCAACGCAGGATTCGACCTCATGGGAGGTTTATTCGGAGGCGAAAAATTCGTTTCTTTTACCCATTACGCCACCGATCCCGTCGTCTCCCTCACTATCTCTTTCCTCATCATCATCGGAGGCTTGGGCTTCTGCGTCTGGGGAGATATCGTAGATACCAGATGTAATTTCAAAAAATTCCGTCTGCATACCAAAGTCGTATTGTTTGTCAATACCCTCCTTCTCCTCATTTCTACTTTACTCTTTTTCTTTTTCGAGCGAAATAATCCCACTTACGGGGATTTCTCTTTGGGGGACAAATGGTTGGTTGCGTTCTTTAATGCCACTACTCCCCGCACGGCCGGCTTCAATACCGTTGACCTCTCCTCTCTCTCCGACAGCGGATACCTTTTGACCGTCATGCTCATGTTTATCGGCGGAAGCTCCGGCTCCACCGCGGGCGGCATTAAAGTAAACACGCTCGCCGTTATTCTCATGGGAATGATAGCGGCTTTCCGCGGACGCAAGGACATCGATATTGGAAAGCGCAGAGTTGCCTATTCCCTCGTGCATCAGGCGCTCGCCGTCTTCGTTTCCTGCCTCATCGTCGTCATGACCGCTACTTTATTCATCTGCGCCGCCGAACCCGATACGGTCGCTCCTTTCAAAGAAGTACTCTTTGAAACGGTTTCGGCGTTGGGAACCGTGGGACTGAGTATGTCCCTCACCCCTACCCTCTCCGCCATATCCAAAATCATCCTCATTCTCCTCATGTATACCGGAAGAGTCGGAATTCTGACGCTGGCGCTCGCCTTCGGGGAAAGCAGAAAGACCACAGAAGTCAGAAAGCCGCTCGATACGCTTTTGATTGGCTGATCGATACAGAAGTTTTAAGGAGTACAATTTACTATGAAATCCATTTTACTGATAGGTATGGGAAAATTCGGTCAAACGTTGGGCGAAAGATTTCTGAGCATGGGCGACGAAGTGATGATCGTAGACAAAAACGAATCCATCATCAACGCCTTGGCCCCCAAGTATACGGGCGCCCTCATTGCAAATTGCATGAATGCCGATAGTCTCGCCACAATGGATATTCCCTCGTTCGATATCTGCGTCGTGGCAATCGGAGACGATTTCCAATCCTCCCTCGAAATTACTTCCCTGTTGAAGGATTTGGGAGCAAAATACGTCGTATCCAAAGCGACGACGGAAATCCAGCGGAAATTCCTCCTTCGCAACGGCGCGGACGAAGTCGTTTATCCCGACCACGATATTGCTGAAAAGCTGGCCGTTAAGCTCAATGCCGCAAAAGTATACGATTATATCGAGTTGGATTCGGAATACTCTATTTTTGAAATCGCCGTCCCCAACGAGTGGTACAAAAAGAAAATCGTCGATGTCGACCCGCGCAGAAGATACGGCATCAATATCCTCACCATTAAAAAAGACCATGCCATCGTTCCCTCCCCGGATGCGGAATATTTATTCTCGGAAGGAGATCACATGGTTGTTTTCGGAAATACCGAAAAAATTCTCGCTTTCGCAAACAAGAAAAAGAAATAAATCGTAAAGAGCGGACAAAAGATACAGGCGGCATAGAAACGAGACAAATAAGTCGCCGGATTAAAAAAACAGATAAATCCTGAAACAGGCAAAGCAGTAAAGTGCAGAAATAAAACAAAACATAAAAATCCTCCGCATAGCGGAGGATTTTTATGTTGTTACTACAACCGCTCGTATTTCTTTTTGAATACGATTCCCGCAGTCATCGACGCCGCCGTAAGGAGTGCGCACACAGCCGCGCGGATCAGTCCGCCCCAGGAAAATTCGGATGCGAGATGTACGGCGACCATGAGAAAGCACACGACGCCCACCCAGCCGAGTATGAAAAATATATTTCTCAGAGCATGGCAGCGCGCTTTATCCCGAAAATCGGGCTGTTTCCGTTCTTCTTCGGGCGCGGCGTACTTATCTAAACCGTAAATTCCGAAAAACAACAGTACTCCGCCGATCGCCGCAATACCGAGCCCTATGAGGGCTTCCAACCAACCGGAAGCAAAGGAGACGAAGCCGTAAACACCTCCTCCGATCGTCAAAAATCCCCCCGCGATCACTTCACCGATCGCCGAATCATATCTTTTCGGTCTTCTTCCGTAATCTCTCATAATCCTTTTTCTCCGTTAGCCCTCTGACTCTCAGCGGTGACGTCCCCTGAAAAACAATGCTACCGTCCCCGCACCCGCGTGCGTACCGATGACGGGACCGATATAGCTCACTAAAATTTCGTGACCGGGGAATTTTTCTTCAAGGAGACGAATGAGATAATCCACATCCTCCCGGCAATCGCCGTGACTGATAAAAATGGGATCGTCCTTTTCCATCGTCTGCAACGCTTCCATATACTTCACGAGCGCCTGAACGGATTTCTTTCTGCCCATCGTCTTGGATACCGGAACGAGATGCCCCGCGTCGTCCACGTGAAGCACGGGCTTGATGTTCAGTACGGAGCCCATCACCGCGGTAGCCGTAGAAACCCGTCCGCCGCGTTTCAAATGGAACAGGTTATCGACCGTAAAATAATGGCAGATATGCGGTTTGAGCGACTCGGCATATTCCGCCGTTTCCTCTATCGTCGCCCCCGAATCCGCCTTTTTCACGACGTAATCCACGAAAAGCCCCTCGCCCATGGACGCACAAAGCGAATCCACCACCAAAACCGTCCGATCGGGGTATTTTTCTTTGAGTTCCTTCGCCGCTACACGATAGCTCCCCTCCGTACCCGAAAGTCCGGAGGAAAACGCGAGAACCAAAACGTCCCGACCCGCGGAGAGAAATTTTTCAAAATGCGTCTTTGCCGCCTCCGCCGTCACCTGATAGGTCGTCGGCATGGCTCCCGCACGGAGCTTCGCGTAAAACGCCTTTGCGTCGATCCGCTCCCCGTCCTCTCCTTCATAGTTGGTTCCGTCCATCAAAAAGCCGAGATGAATACATTCCAGCCCATGCTCTTTATAATATTCTTCGGGCAGATCGCAGGAAGAATCCGTAACGATTTCAAAAAGTCTCTTTTCCATAAGTATGTACTCCTTTATTTACATGCTATTATAATCCGTTTTACCTCTGCCATTATACTATATTTCCCTCTCCCTGTCAAGTCTCCGCCGTTTTCACTGACAAAAAAGAGATTTTGTTCGTATAAAAAGCCCTTTTAAGACGAAACGGGGAACGAAGGGGAAATGAGAGAATTGAGGAATAGGCGGACGAACGAGCGAACGGACGAATGGGCGAATGGGCGAATGGGCGAACGAACGGACGAACGAGCGAACGGACGAGCGAACGGACGAATGGGCGAACGGGCGAGCAAATGAACAAAAAGGCGAAAGGTTTTCAGCAGAGATAAAATCGCTCTATTTGAGCACATTAAACTTCTTGACTCTGTCTGCCTCGAACGAAACCGTCACTTTATATACGCCCCGTTCGCACACGATTTCCATATCGGGCAGGCCGTTCAGCTCGAAATATTCTCCGAAAGTCTTTGCAAAATCCTGCAAAACGAGAGATTTACAGCCGTCGCTCATGACCGATTTGTCCGATTGAATGACGTTGTTCGTGCGCGCATAATTATCGTTGATTTTTCTCATGTTTCCCCTCTCTCACAGTCCCTTTCGGAGCAAGCGGCGGATATTCCCGAATACTCCCGTATACCGCCGCGTGACGTCGTACAGCCGCTGTTTTTCCGAAAGCAGATTGCCTGCCAGCAATTTGAACGCGCGGGTCTTATCCGAAAGATTATGGAGAAATACGTCATCCTCTTCGGGGAGGATTCCCAAAACGGGCGTTTTCAGGATCTCCTCGATTTCCTTGGGGGAAAGAATCTCACCCGAAAGAAGCATATCGCCCCGCACCATATTGATCACGACGGAAACGGAAGCGAGCTCGTAGCTCTTTAAGACGGTGATGACCTTATCCGCGTCGCGGAGCGCGGAGATATGCGGCGTCGTCACGACGAGTGCTTCCTCCGCGGTCGCAACCGCGCGGTGAAAGCCTTCGTCGATCCCCGCGGGACAGTCGATGAAGATAAAATCGAACTGCGGAGAGAGCGTGTCCAGCACCAATTTCACCGCCTGCGGAGAAATATACCGCTCCGGTGCGGAATGATTGCTGGCGAGAATATACAGATTTCCGAAATCGGGATGGCGGATGAGCGCCTGCTTTGCGCGGCACCGCCCCTCAATGACGTCCACGATATCGTAGACGACGAGATTTTCCACCCCCGTCACCACGTCCATGTTGTTCAGCCCGAAATCGGTGTCGCAGAGTATGACTCTCTGTCCGCGCCTCGAAAGCTGCGCGCCGAGATTGGCGGCCACGGTCGTCTTGCCTACCCCGCCTTTTCCCGACGTTACCACGATTTTTCTTGCCATATGTACTTCTCTCCCTGCCGTTTTTCCGTATTGCTTTTTTCTGCAAGGATAATCATACCATACGGCCGTGCGCTTTTTTTGTCATTTTTTCGGCTTTTTTCGGGGTTTTCGTCGAAGCCGCCCAAGAGCCCGACCGAAACCGTTAAAACCGCGGCGAAAGCTGCCTGCAACCGCCGAAACTGCCGACAACCTTGACCGTAACGGCTTTATTTGTTGCGCTTATAGAGTTCCGAGCAGACCTCCGAGAGTTTGACGTCCTTTTCGCGCAAAAGCACCATCATGTGATACAGGAAATCCGCCGCTTCGCCGATGACCTCCCCTTTGTCGTCGTTCTTGGACGCGATGACGAGCTCCACCGCTTCTTCGCCCGCTTTCTTGGCGATTTTATCGATTCCGCGCGCGAACAGGAAGCTGGTATACGAGCCCTCCTCGGGATTCCGCTTTCTGTCGTCCACGATTCGCTGCAATTTGCCGAACATCTCCGCGCCGATCTGGTTATCCTCCCCCTTCACTTGTTCGGAGAAACAGGTATACGTACCCGTATGGCACGCCACGCCCTTCTGTTTGACCTTCAAAAGGATACAGTCTTTATCGCAGTCGAGATAAGCCGTAATCACCTTCTGGGTGTTTCCGCTCGTTTCGCCTTTCTTCCAGAGCGACTGCCGAGAACGGCTGTAATAGTGCGCGTATCCCGTGGAAAACGTCTTTTCTACCGCTTCTCTGTCCATATATGCCTGCATGAGCACTTCGCCGCTCTCGTAATCCTGCGCGATGGCACAGATAAGGCCCTTCTCGTCGAATTTCAATTCGTCCAGATTTACTTTCTTCGTTTTCGCATCAACCATGATAACCTCCTCTGACGGGAATCCCCCGTTCCGATAAATAATTTTTCAGTTCCTTTATGCCGAGCTGTCCGAAATGGAACAGCGACGCCGCGAGAGCCGCGTCCGCTCCGCCGTCCTCCAAAATTTCGGCAAAGTCCTGCTTTTTGCCCGCCCCGCCCGAGGCGATGACGGGAATATTCACGAGCGACGAAACCGCTTTCGTCAGCGGCACGTCGAAGCCCTCCTTGGTTCCGTCTCTGTCCATGCTGGTGAGGAGGATCTCCCCCGCGCCCAGCTTCTTCGCGCGGACGACCCATTCGAGAACGTCTATCCCCGTATCGATGCGCCCGCC
>USMU01000020.1 GCA_900555925.1 uncultured Clostridium sp.
CGTTTCGGGCTCCGCCTGCAAGAGCGCGCGGGCGATGCCCAGGCTGATGGCGCCCGCCTGGCCGGTGTATCCGCCGCCGATGACGTTGACGAATACGTCGTATTTGTTCTCCGCCTCTAACAGGACAAGGGGCTGTTTGACGATGTATTGAAGCGTACCCTGAGGGAAATAATCCTCAAAGGCGCGGTCGTTGATGACGATGGTGCCGCTCCCGGCAGGAATGAGACGAACGCGGGCAATCGCCTTCTTCCGTCTACCCGTTCCCCAGAACTGAAGCTTCTTTTTCAAATTCACTTTAGCCATATTTCTTCCTCTCCTTAGTCTGCTTTGAGTTCTTCGGGCTTCTGTGCGGCGTGGTTATGTTCCGCCCCCTTATAAACTCTGAGTTTTTTCAGCATCGCTCTGCCCAAGCTGTTTTTGGGAAGCATGCCCTTCACGGCTTCATAGACGGCGAGATCGCTCTTTTCGGCCAGCAGTTTCTTATAAGAAATTTCTTTCAGGCCGCCGATGTAGCCGGTGTGATACCGATAGAATTTATCTTCCGTCTTCTTTCCCGTCAGGACCACTTTATCGGTGTTGACGACGATGACGAAATCGCCCGTATCGACGTTGGGGGTAAAGGTGGGTTTATTTTTTCCGCGGAGCACGGACGCTACGCGGGATGCGAGACGGCCGAGTGGAACTCCCGCGGCATCTACGACATACCACTTTCTTTCAACCGTTTGGGCGTTTGCCATATAGGTTTTCATATCATGTTACTCCTTATTCGTGTGTATTTTCTTGCGATAAAAAATCCTGTGTGAATATCGAGCGGTCCGCTTTTCAACTTACGGGGCTAAAAGGGGCGGACAGACGCCGTTTCTTCAACTTGCCCTCTAATTGTATTATTAATCGAAAATTCTGTCAAGCTGTTTTGCGTCGTGTTTTTCAATTTTTTTAGGAATTTTTTTTATTTTCCCTTTTTTCGTCACTTCCGTGGGTGTTTTCACGGATTTTGCCCAAAAAAGAAAACCCGTCCGTCTCTAAACGGTCGGGTTCCTTTTCTCGACGCTCTTTCAAATTTGAGTTTTCATCAATTACAGAAAAAATCTCCGCTCGGTGCCGCGTTGGGGCAACGTCCCACCGAAGTATTGTCCGTGCGCCTGTCGCGCAGCTCGGGAACGGGATTCGGCGCTGTCTGATAGCGATAATCCTTGCCGTGACGCCGAATATAGGATTTGATTATCCGATGCGAAGGGACAATGTCCGTCGAAGGATTGACGATTTCCTGATAACGGAAAAAATCCGCATCGCGAGGAATCTCTTTGAGCAGGAAATAATCTTCTTTAAGCGAAGTGAACTGTACGGTATTCCCCAGCACCGAACGGACATAATCGACGTTTTCGTGCAGGGAGAGCGGTTCGGGAAATCTCCCGTCTCCCACGACCTCCTGCCAATCTTTTCCTTCGTACTTTTTCAGAAGCTCCGCCGCCTTGTGAAGGTGCGAAACTTCGATCAGGAAATTCTGTTCCCACAGTTCCCGGATACAGCGGTCGGTCTCCGTCATATAACACGACCAATAGAGATAACATTCCGAGTATTCGTGCCAAAGGAGCATTTCCAGCCAGCTCGAACGGGGATCCATAAGGTCTTCGTACTGCGTGACGTGTTCTTCCTCGACCAGAGCGATTTCTTCATAGAGGCTGCGCCCCGCGTCCGACATGGCAAAATTCGTCACGTTCATATAGTAATTCATCGTCTGCTGTTCCGCGGCCGTGATGATCATGGAGCCCAAAACCGTCCTCACGTCCGCCGTTCGGGAATCGATGGAACGCCTGACGTTATCGACGGGATAGCGATGGTGAGAAATCGTCGGTCGGCCCGGCATGATTTCCGTATATCGGCCCACCAGCTTTTCCGCATATATCCCCTGTTCCGCCTCCAAGAGGTTCGCATAGCGGTAGAGATGATCGAAATCCTCTAAAAGCGCGAAATCCAGCGTCTTTTTTACATAGCAATCCTTTTCATGCCGCGCGAGCTCCGCCGTCAAATCTACCGCCAGTTGCTCATAGGAAATCGTGTGTTCGAGAATACTCTCGTTGGACGGCTTTAACAGGGATATTTTGATTTGCTGCTGCTTCTCGATAAATCGAGTCAGCGCAAGTTCCCGCCGCAAATCGTTGTCGTCGATATGACGGGAAAACTGATGGGAAAACCAATTGGCTTCAAACTCCGCCCCGTTGGCGAGAATGACGCGCGTCTTGGTATAGGGATCGACTTCGCGCTTGTTATACGGCCGAGGATAGAGCTGCTGCCAATTTTCAAGCGCCTTGTCTATGGGACACGACTTTTCACAAAATGGATTCATACGCACTCCTTAAAAAATCATTCAATCATTTATATGATTTCGGAGTACCGATGGTTACAATATTTTCGGGTTTTCGTTTCCCGATGAAAAAACGGGAATGTCTCAAAGACGTTCCCGTTTCTTTCGCATTTACTGCCAATCCACCACTTCAACCCAACGGCGGAGCAGCTCCTTTTCCTTTTCGGTGCTTCTCGCCGTCTGCGTCGCCGCCACGATGGGAAGAATCCGTTCCACATAGGCGCGGGCGGTGCCCGTCTTTTCGCAATACAGGCGCAAATAGGTCTCCGCCCGCGAAGTCTCGCCGCAGAGGCGGAATATCAGATACGTCCTCGCGGCGTCCGCCGCCGCGTTTCCCTGCGTGGCATGTGCCCAATCCACGATATAAAATGTCCCGTCGCCCCTGACGATGACGTTACTCGGACGAAAATCCCCGTGACAAAGTTTATAGTGTTTGGGGAGCCCGTCCAGACGAGTCTGCAAGTCGTATTTCACCGTGTCGGAATATTCGCTCGCTGAAATTTTTTCATACATCTTATCTTTGAGCCGAGGGAGCAGCGGCACTCTCTGCGCGCTGATTTCCGTCTGCAGCTCTGCGAGCGTTCCGAGGTATTCTTCCTCCTTGGAAGGATTCTTTTTCATCAGGGCGGCGAGAGTCTCCCCTTCGATATATTCCATTACGATGGCCCATTTCCCTTCTACCGAAGTCACCGCCTCTATGCGCGGAATATGCAGAGTCGTCCTCTCCACCCGCGCCTGATTGAGCGCTTCGTTGAGAATGTTTTCCTTGGGATAGTTCCCCTCGAATAATTTGATCAGCTTATTCCCGTCGCGATAAAATACCTTATCCTTTTTGCGATAGATTTCCGTCATGTTTTTCAGTTCCATGATTTGTTCCTCCTCGTCTCTATTATAACACGTCTCTGCCCGTTTTTCAACGGTCTTTTTCATTATTTTCCGGAGTTTCCCTCCGATTTATTCCCCACGGCCCGAAAAAGCGACGAAACAAAGCCCTTAAAGCAGCCCCTCTATCAGGAGCTTCACCCCGATACCGACCAGCACGATTCCGCCGATGAGCTCCGCTTTATCCGCCAATTTATCCCCGATGAGTTTCCCGATATACACGGCCAGAATACTGAACGAAAAGGTCACCGCGCCGATGATGAGCGCCGACCATCCGACGGGCGGAAACAACCCTTCGGGCGAAATGGACGCCATCTGCAAAGTGACGCCGATCGCCAGGGCGTCTATCGAAGTCGCCACGGCCTGCAAGGCGAGCTTCCCCACGGAAAATTCGGAAGCGGGGAGCTCTGCCTCTTCCCCGCGCGCTTTGGCGCGCATTTCCTTTATGCAGTCGAAAATCATCTTTCCGCCGATTAGCGCCAGCAAAATGAACGAAACCCACGACGAAGCCGCTTCGAACACGTCGAGAAAAGCGCCCGCGATAAGTCCCGTCAAGGCATACCCTATGAGGGGCATCACCGCCTGAAACGCGCCGAAAAATCCGCCGATCGCGAGCACCCGCTTCAAGGGCATTTTCGGATCCGTCATGCCGTGCGTCATTCCCACGGCGGCCGCGTCCATGGAAAGCGCCACGGCCAAGAGAAGTATATCCAAAATATCCATTTTTTTCTCCTCGAAAAAGGATTTTTTCCCGAAAAAAAACGAGCCCTTATGCGCGCTTCTTCTTTCGCCTCGCATAAGTCTCGCCGTTTCATGTCAAACCCGGAAGTACATCCTTCCATTATGTGGACTTGACCGCTCTTTGATTCAAGAGCCGTGCTACTCCCTTATTTCTTATATCTTATCACAATCCGCTTTACTTGTCAACGATTATATGCTATAATTTCCCTGTTAATTTTTCTGCTTCGAGGAAACGAACGACATGCCGTATACGATTTATCTCAAAAAAAACGAAGAAAAACGCCTGCTTGCCGGACACAGCTGGGTATACGCAAACGAGGTTTCGCGCATAGAGGGAAAGGACAAAAACGGTTCCCTCGCCTGCGTCTGTTCCGCCGACGGACGATTCATCGGCAAAGGCTATATCAACCACGCCTCGAAAATCCTCGTCCGCCTGTTCATCCGCGGAAACGAGGAGGACGGCGAAGCGCTCTACGAAAAACGCATTTCCGCCGCCTGGGAATACCGCAAACGCCTCGGATACGAAAATTGCTGCCGCGTCGTGTTTGCGGAGGCCGACGATCTCCCCGCGCTCATCGTCGACAAATACGCCGACATTCTCGTCGTTCAATTCCTCTCGCTCGGCGTGCATCAGAGGAAAAAGCTCATCTGCCGCGCCCTCGAAAAAATCTTCTCTCCCCGCGGAATTTACGAGCGTTCCGACGTCGCCGTGCGCGCGAAAGAGGGGCTCCCCTTGGAAAAAGGCGTCCTGTTCGGAGAAGTTCCCGACGAGGTCGTCATCGAGGAAAACGGACTCAAAATGGCCGTGGACGTCAAAAACGGCCAAAAGACCGGATACTTCCTCGACCAGAAAGAAAATCGCTTCGCCGTCCGCCGCTACGCGAAGGGCGGGCGCGTTTTGGACTGCTTTTCAAACAGCGGCGGCTTTGCCCTGAACGCCGCTCTGACCGCAGACCGCGTCATCGCCGCGGATATTTCGCCCCTCGCGCTCGAAAACGTCGAAAAAAACGCTCGGCTCAACGGCATTTCCAACCTCGAAACAAAATGCGCGGACGTGTTTCAGCTCCTTCGGGAATACAGGACGGCGGGAGAAAAATTTTCCCTCATCGTCCTCGATCCCCCCGCGTTCTGCAAGAGCGCCGACGAGGTCAAAGACGCTTTCCGCGGCTATAAGGACATCAATATTCTCGGAATGAAGCTCGTACAGAGCGGCGGTTTTTTAGTCACGTGTTCCTGCTCCCATTACATGACCCTGCCCCTATTTGAACGCATGCTCTCCGAAGCCGCGAAAGAGAGCGGACGGAGAGTGCGGACCGTGGAAGTCAAAACGCAGGCTCCCGACCATCCCGCGCTTTTATGCGAGGAAGAAACGCAGTATCTCAAATTCTTCGTCTTGCAGGTTTTATGAATTTTCTTTGGTTTTTTTCGATATTTTATGGATAAGAGGGGAAAAATAATGTATATGCAGAATATTTTCTAAAAAATACTTTACAACTTTTTCCGAACATGTTATAATACTTGAAGAATGACAAAGTCGAATTTTGCCGAAATTTCCCGACAAAAGTTTCGCAAACCCTATACAATATATCTATCAGCATAAGGAGAAAAATATGCAAGAAGAAATGCAGACCGAAGACGAGCTCAGTCTATCCGACATTTTCCGAGCTATTTGGTCGAGAATCTGGGCCATCGTCGCGGCTCTCGTCATCGGTGCGGCCGCCGGCATGGGCATCGCTTTTTTGAAGTATCATAACGTCTATTATTACGGAACGACGATCGACTATTTCGTTTCTTCCTCCTCCGAGGACGCCAGCGGCGAGCTTGTCGGCAACGCTTACAGCGAAAGCGTTCTCAAACAGGTTAAACTGCTCCTCGACTCCGACGCCTTCGACCGGCAGCTTATGGCAGGACTTCCCGAAGCGGAAGGAATTCAACAGGACACCGAAGAAGAACGTGAATTTTTCGATTTGCTCGAAAAGACGATTTCTTATACCTACGAAGTCGGGAGCAATAAACTTTCAGTAAAAATTTCCGCGCTCAACGAACCCGATCTCGCTTCGCATCTGGAAGCACAGGTCAAGGCGAAACTCCCCTCCTACATCGAAAGCGTCATGAATGACATGGACGGCAAAACAACGACGTGTACGTTGCTCAGTTTTCGCCCTTCCGAACTTTTGAACGAGGGACAGACCATCAAAGAAATGATTAAATTCGGCCTCATCATCGGCTTGGTTGCCCTTATCGTCGCCTGTATTGCCGTCGTTATCGTCGACAGAACGGATACCCGTCTGCGCGATTATGAAGAACTCCCCCGCAAATTCAATGTGCCCGTTTTGGGCGTCATTCCGAGGATCGAAACGGTTCCCGACGACAGACACGACGTTAAGCATACGGAGGAGAGAAAATGAAATCGTTAAATAATTTTTTCAGCAATCTTCGACGCAATAAACAAAAACGGCGCTATGAGGAGAGGACGAGCGCTTCCCTCCGCGGCACCTATCTCATCGACGAAAACACCCCTTTCAACGTCGTGGAAGCCTTTCGCAATCTCAAAGCCTCCATCTCTGTCGCCATTCCCAAAAAGGAGGACGGCAGCGCGATCAGCTTATTATTTACCTCCAACTATCCCGAGGAGGGAAAAACGACGATTACCGTCAATCTGGCTCTTATGTTCGCCATCTCTAATGTGAAAGTAGTCCTGATTGACGCCGATATTCGGAAAGGGCGTATTTCCAAATACTTTAAGGAACAGCCCGTCCCGGGACTGAGCGATTATCTCTCCGGACAGGCCACCTTTGAGGAGATTCTCCGCCCCTCCAAAGAAAACGAAAACCTTTACGTCATTTATCAGGGAACTCCTTCCCCCCGCCCTTACGAACTCCTCGAAAGCCGCGCCATGAAGGAACTCTCCGAACGGCTCAAAAAAGAATTCAACTATATTATTTACGATACGCCGCCCATTAAATTGGTCTCCGACGCACTCGCGCTCGTTCCCGCCACGGACGGAGCCTTGCTCGTTTGCAGGCACATGGAAACGTATGAGAGCGACATTAAGACTTCTCTCGATTCTTTGAGATTTGCAAAGGCGAATATCCTCGGAATCGTCGTCAATGCCCATTTTGTCAACCCCAAAAAACTCAAAGGCAATCGCAAAAAGTATTTCAATGCGTACTACTCCTACGGCGAAGGTCATTCCGATCCGACAAAATCAAATAAAGATGAAAAAATCGCCCCCCCCCGCACTATTTTAAGTAAATGAGAAAATAGCGCACTTCTTTGCCCCCTTCCGCCCCGCAAGCGGACGGGGGTTGTTTTTTGAGCTTAACTTTTCGTAAAAAACAAAAAATTTTACGAAAAGATGTTTGAAAAGTAAAAAAACGATTTATATATAAAGTGTTCAAAGGAAAACAAGAGACGCGGACGAAAGCCTCGGAAAAGGGGTGAAAAATCCGGAGGGCAGGTTTCCTTTGAGCCCCACAAAAAATATTACGGAAAGGAGATAACCATTATGAAATATTTAACTTCTGATTCTTTGAATTCTTTATTAAAACCCTTTGGGGGCTGGTTTGACACAAATTACAACATCATGAAAACGGACGTCAAGAGCAACGACAAGGAATACACGTTGAGTGTGGATTTGCCGGGCGTCGATAAGAAGGACATCGACATTTCTTTGAAAGACGGGTATTTGACTATCGAAGCGGTGCGCCGCAGCGAGGAGTCGGAGGGCGGCGAAAAGTCGGAATATGTATTCCGCGAGAGAAGTTTCGGCAGAATGACGAGAAGTTTCTATGTCGGAGACGGTATCAGCGATGAAAACATCAAGGCGAAATACGAAAACGGAATTTTGACGGTCACCGTTCCCAAATATACGGAAGAAGAAAAGGCGCTTAAAAAGATCGCGATCGAATAATTCCTCTGCGGTTTTCATCGAAAAAATAAAAGAAACGCGCGCAGCGATAAAGCTGCGCGCGTTTCTTTGTTTCGAGCGTAAGGACGCCGCTTTTACTTCGTCTCCTCCGCTACCTTTTTCCAATCGATTTCCTTTTTCTTGAAGTAATATTTTTTATCCCGATCATCGATTTCCCGAAGCACGCGGCAGGGATTTCCGACGGCAATAACGTTTGCGGGAATGTCTTTGGTGACGATGCTCCCCGCGCCGATTACCGAATTATCCCCTACATTGATTCCGGGGAGTATAACGGCTCCCGCGCCGATCCAGCAGTTTTTGCCGATATGTACGGGCGCGTTATATTGATACGCTCTTTCCCTCAAACAGGGCAAAATCGGGTGGCCCGCCGTAGCGACCGTCACGTTCGGTCCGAACATAGTGCCGTCTCCCACATAAATATGTGTATCGTCCACCATGGTCAGATTGAAATTGGCATAGACGTGCTTGCCGAAATGTACGTGCTTTCCGCCCCAATTCGCATGAAACGGCGGCTCGATATAACATCCTTCCCCGATTTCCGCAAACATTTCTTTTAACAGGTTTTGACGCTTTTCCGCCTCGGAAGGACGAGTCGCGTTATAGTCGTATAATTTTTCGAGACATGCCGTCTGCATTTTGACCAACTCCCCGTCCTCGGGAAGATATAAAGCTCCTTCCAGCATTTGTTCTACGATATTCATTGTTTTTTGCTCCTTTTAAGCTCTTTCCGGCGCGGCCGCCGCTGTCAGAAAAAATACGTCGCTTGCACCCGCCCGTTTCAAAACCTTCGCACATTCGCTGCCCGTGGCTCCCGTCGTCATTACGTCGTCCACGAGCAAGACCTTTCTTCCCGAAAAGTCCCCTTCCGCACGATAGGCTCCCGATATGTTCTCTCTCCGTTCCGCTTTCATCAGCCTTTTCTGCGGAAGGGTATCTCGTATCTTGGCAAGTCCGCTTTTTACGGGAATTTCCGTCTGTTCGGAAATTTTTTCCGCCAAATCCTTCGCCTGATTATAACCGCGTTTTCGCTCCCCTGCCTCGGTCATCGGAACGAATACGACGATATCCGCGCAAAGCCCTAAACGTTTCCAAAACACCGACATCTGTTCTCCGAAATAATCCGCCAGCCATCGTTCGCCGTTCTTCATCCGATTGATAAGCTCTGCGGCTTTCCCGCGATAGCAAAACGGGGAAAAACCGCGGGAAAATTCGGGCGGTTTATGCTTGCAATCGAGACAAAGCCCCTCCGCGACCGTCTTCCGCCCGCATTTGTCGCAGGTTCGGAAATTCCGTTCCAGAGCGGACGAGCATTCTTCGCAAAGGCGCGGAAAAGGATAAGAAAAGATTTCTCTTCCGCAACAATCGCAGGAATAGCCCCGCTCCGACGAAAATCTGCGGTATTTCCCGAAAATCGAACCGAAAAATTTCATTTCTTTTCGGAAGAATCGGTTTCGGAAGCCTTGGACGAGCCTTCCGTTTCGGATACGGCTGCCGAATTTTCGTTTCCATTTTCCGGCGCAATCGTTTTTTCCGCTGCGGCGGCCGCTTCCGCGTCTTTTTTTCTCTGATAACGCACGAGCAGGTATGAGCCTACGGCACCGATGGCAAACAATACGACGCCGAGGACGATATCCGTCACTTTAACGCCGTTTTCCGCCCACGACGCATACACTGCGAACGTATCGGGGTTATAGAACATGGCCACAATGGAACCGAGCGACAGGCCGACAATCAGGGAATACGCGGTATGACGGGCTCTTCCGAATATATAGGTGAGAAATTTGGAAAAGGTGAAAAGCCCCGCAAGAAATCCGATGACCAAAGCGGCATAAATGGCAAAAATCATGGGATTCGACTGCCAGAACGTAAGGCTGACGCTGTCCACGAGGGAGGTAAACCAGCCGATAGCCATAAGGACGGCCGTGGCGCTAAGGCCGGGAACGACCTGTGTAATGCCCACGACATACCCGACGGGAATACACACGAGGATCTGCCACCACTCGATAGACGCAAAGGCATTGGCGCTCGCACCGCCGCCCCCCGCTTCGAGAGCCACGGAAATCACGCCGATGGCGATGGGAATGAGCACGCCCAAAACGAGCAGCGAAATGCGTTTTCCGTTCATTTGCGCACCCTTCAATTCGTCTTTGACGGCGGGGAAAGCGCCGCTCATGAGACCGGCAAACAGCCCGACTACGGCAAACGGAAGAATCGCCAGCAGCTTCTCCACGGTAAAAAAGCCGAGAAGCAATCCCAAAACCATTCCTATACCGATAGGCAAAAGGAACAAGAAACATTTTTTGAACTGCTTGAACAGATTTCCCACGGCATAGAGAAATTGATCGTACAGCTTAAAGATGATCGCTACGGTCGAGCCGCTGATTCCCGGAACAATGACCGCCAATCCGATAAAAAAACCGAGCAGAGCGCTCTTGCACCATGTTTTTCGATTATACTTGATAAGGGCAATTTCCAGACTTTCCTGCGCCATATTTCCTCCCTGCACCGACAAATTTATTTCCGTCGGACTTTTTCATTATACCATGCTTTTATTTTCCATGTCAACCATTACTTTCTATTCCGAGGAGAAAAGGCAAAAAATTATAACGGAAAAAGATGAAAAAAATTTTTTCGGAAAAATTATCCGAATTTCGCCAAAAAAATGCAAAAAACACCCGCCCGAGGCATATATAATAGAAGAGAAATCTGCTTTTCGGGAGCGACGTTATGAATTTCATCAAAAAAATGTGTATTTTAAGACAGGTCAGGCAGGGATTTTCGGGCGACGGAAAGACTCTTTCGGGGCTCAT
This sequence comes from uncultured Clostridium sp., assembly GCA_900555925.1. Lineage (GTDB taxonomy): Bacteria > Bacillota > Clostridia > Christensenellales > Borkfalkiaceae > Scatosoma. The sequence continues at coordinate 10,730 of USMU01000020.1, forward strand.
CAAAATAGAACAGTACGGAAAAAATCTCTCCGTCGAAGTCTCCGTCATCAATTTCGCACCCCTCTCTTCGGGAGAGTATTACTGCCTCTTATCCGATCGCAAAGGCAGAACGGAAATGCTCCCCCTGCGCGGGAAAAGCCTCTTTAATATCGTCTCCGAACTCAACGCGGAAGAGGGCTTCTGCGGCGTCATCTGCTTCGTCAAAAACGGCATTATCCCCATCGCTTACGGCGTGAACGGGGATAACGTCTACGACTGGCGCACTCTGGTCAAAAATTCCGCGCCCGCGGGAGGCAAAGAGACCGCTTTCTCCGCAGACAATTTCTTCCGCCCTGAAAGCGAAACGCCCTCCCCCGACTCTCCCTGCGGCTTCGAGGCTCCGCCCGATCCGCTCGGCACAACCGCTCCGCCTGCCGCGTACGAGGATAAGCGCGAACGCCCCCAGCCCCCGCGTCCCGCCGAAGAAACGCCGCAAAGTCCTTATACGCCGAACGAGGAGGACGTTCCTCAACGCGCTGCGCCCGAAATACCCGTACATTCGGCGGAAAAATACGACGATGAAACCGTCGCCACGGAAAACTACTATCGCAAGGAGGAAGAACATGAACGCTTCGAGAATGAAGAATCTCGTACATATGCACACGCTGAAAGCGGAAATCCGCAACAAACAGAGGAAGAGCGGCAGGACTCTGCAAAGAATGGAAATGCTGAGAATATACGCAATCCGTTTGAAACGGACTCCGACGGATACTATCTCGCCGTCAAGGGAGAAATCGACGCTCTCTTCGCAAAATACCCTAAGGACGAGAGCCTGAAAAATATCTTCGCCTATTCGGAATGGGTGCGCATACAGGGCGACGAAACAAAACCTCAATATCTCGTGGGCGTCATTTACGACGATTTGAAGGCAAAATATATCTGCTACGCCCTGCCTGCGGAAAATAAGGACGCCCCGCCCGAAGAAATCGCGGAAATCTGCACGTTCGTCCCTTCCTCCACTTTCACGGACAAAGAAGGCTTCTTCGTCATTTTCCAGAGCTGCTCCACCGGCGAATGTATTCGTCCGGAAAGCCTATAAACGAAAAAACGGCCGCAAGGGCCGTTTTTTATTCCGGAAGTCCAAGAATATAATCTGCCGATACGTCCAATTCCTGACAAAGTTTTGCAAATGTATCCAACCTCGGCAGTTTCTTCGTCGTGCAATATTGCGTGATCATCTCCGGCGTCACCCCCACGCGCCGCGCAAGCTCCACCGTCGTCAGACCGCTCCTTCTGATTTCTTCCCTTAATCGGGTCTTGATTTCTTCTACCATATTAAAAATTATATAACCAACAGTTAGAAAATACTTGACTTCTAACTGTTAGTTATTATATAATAGAAGAAAGAATATTATGCGGAAAAGACGCATAAAAAACATCGCTCATCCATAAAAAGGTTCTTATTTTTCAAAGAGGCCGCTTTCCTTTCGGAGAGCGGCCTCTTTGGAAGTACAAAAGAGAAAATATTGACTTCCCTTCCCCTTCGTGTTATAATATACCTGAAAATAAAAATTTAAGGAAAGAAGAGCTATGGATAGTTTAGAAAAATTATGCAATGACATCGATATGCCCGAAGAAGTGAACGAACTTCTTAAAGGCGTCGTCCTCGGCCTGTCCGAAAACGAAGAAAACGGGTTGCTCGCCGATTTTTGCGACAAAGTCGGATATAAAGCTGCGACGGAAAAACTGCCAAAGCTCTTTCCCGACGACGAGCGGGGACTGAAAAAGTTGAAGCTCCTGCTTTCGGCGGCGCTGAAAACCCGCGCGCTTTACGAAAAAAATCATATAGACGATAAAATTTTTGTCGATACGATGAAATGTTTTTCCCGATTCGTGCGAGAACATAAAGCCGCGTTCGGCTCCTATGGCTTCGACCGCGACTTTTGGGTAGGGCGAGAACTCTCCCTATGCCTTTTTCGTTTGGGCGAACTGGAATATGAATCGGGAGAATGGGAAGGCAAAAAATTGCTCTCCATCCATATTCCTTCAGATGCGGATCTTTCGCCGGAAAAAATAACAACTTCGCTCTCTTTTGCGCGAAAATTTTTCGATTCGCATTCCCCGGAATATGCGGGCGCGAAATTTGCCTGTTATTCCTGGCTGCTTTCCCCCGCGCTCGAAAAATTGCTGCCCGAAAATTCTAAAATTATACAATTTCGGCGACGCTTTGAAATTCTCGAAGTAAACGAAAACGCCGATAGCTATAAATTATGGGTATATAAAACGACAACTTTACCGCCAGAAGAATTACCCGAAAACACCTCTTTGCAGAAAAATATGAAAAGATATATCCTCAACGGCGGAAAAATAGGAGATGCATTAGGCATTATCCCATAACGGTAAAAATAACAATGCCTGTTTATCGGATATGCGGAAAGCGGAAGCAAACAAAAACAGTTAAAAATAAAAAATGAGACCATGCGTTCCTTATAAAAAAACGGGCCTTTAGGCCCGTTTTTTTATTCAATCATCTCTAACGGCATCAAAAGCAAAACATATTCCATCGTAAGTCGAAAACATGTCTATTCGGGATTATCTATGAGGGTAGGATACTCCAAGGAAGCGACGGAAGAAAAATTCCAGATTGAAGAAGTAAAGCCGCCCGCCTGCATGACGGAAGAAAGAGACTCCGCGGTGACGTCGCCGCCGTCGCGGCCGTCTACGTTTACGACGGGGGCTCTCGCCGTGCCGTTTTCCGTGAGAGACATGGTCTGCAAAGCATAATTGTCGGAATAATTTCCGCCGTCGGGATTGGACACGCGCCCTGCGGGAGAAGCGGACGCCGCGACGGAAGTTTGCAGCGCGAAGCAGTTTTCCGTCGGTTTCGCGGCGTTCCTCTGTTCGCCGAGAATCCCTGCGACGTAAGAGGTACCCGCGATCGTTCCGTAGGCGAACAGGCGTTGAAGCGTCTCTTCGGAACTTCCCGCACTCCCGCCCACATATTCGGCCGCGTTCGTAATATTTCCCGAATAGTAGCAATCGACGGCCAACGTCAGGGTATTGTATTCATTATTTTCCCGAATTCCCGTCAATCCGCCGACATAGGAGGAGCCGGCCGCCGCGATTTCCGTTTTGGAATAACAGCGATCGAACAAAATATCTTTGGCTTCTCCCGCAAGTCCGCCGATAAACTGACCGACGCCGAGAGCGTTTATCGTCCCCTTTGCGGAACACAGCTCGACGACGTTATCTTTCACTGCAAACGGAGCGGGATAGGCTGAGGTTCCGATATTCAAACCGTGCGCCGTTCCGATGAGTCCGCCGAGGCGGGTATATCCCGAAACCGCGCCTTCATAGTGACAGTTGACGAGATAGACGCCCGAGCCCTCTCCGAAAAGCCCGCCGACGGAAAATTCCTCCCGCGTCCCCACAACGTTACAGACGGCCGTACAATCCTTTACGGCGACGTAATTTCCGAAGCCGACAAGTCCGCCCGCATACCTGCCCACGGACGAACCGTCCACCTCCGCTTCGCTGCGGCAGCCGTCGATAAATGCATAAGAACTGATGGACGTATGAAAGAGATCTCCCACCAAACCGCCCGCTTGGTTGGGACTGTCGATTTTGACCGTGTCGGAAACTTGGGAAGAAAAAATCCGCAGATAGGAATCTCCCGAACGGGACACGGCGCCGATCAGGCCGCCGGCATAACTGTTGTTTGCCGTCACCTCCGTTTCCGTCACGGAAACGTCGTGCATTTCTATATAAGCCCCCTCAAAAATCCTCAGGTGTCCGAGCGCACCGCCGACGCCCGAATAGGCGCCCAATGTCGACGAGGAAATCTCCGCTCCGCCGAAATCGAGTTTTGCATAGCTGTAAATATCGCCCGCTATGCCTCCGATATAGGAAAAACCGGACGCTGACGACGTGAGTTCGATCCCCGAAGCCGCGATATCTGAAATTTCCGCTTCCGCATATTGGAAAAGTCTTCCGATTACGCCGCCCGCGTCCATATTTTCAATGTCCGCCCTCACGTCGGAAGCGGAAATTCTCTGCATCGTTATCGGTTTTTCCGCGTCGAGCAGGTAAATCAATCCGGCCAGCCCCCCGAAAACCAATCCGGGAACGCCGCCGTAACCGAGATGGCGAATGTTGCTCACCGTCGCATCGGCAAAGGACAGGGGCGCGGCGGCATTGGACACGTAGCCGTATTCTCCGCCGGAATAGTCCGTCGCTCCGTTTTTGTCGTCAAAGGATATATCCGACGCTTGAACATTTTCCAAAGTCCCGCCGTTGAGTTCTCCCGAGACGCCGCCCGCAAAGACATTCTGCGCCCCGCCGTCTCCGAAATTGAAATCAAAGACCGCCTCCGAAACCGTTACGTTGGAAAGCGAAGGAATATAGAGTGCTCCCGCCAGGCCGCCCACGCTCACGGGGCCGGAGATTGCAGGCGCGGAGCGAATCGCGCGCAAAGTCAGATTTTTGATACTAGCCCTTTCCGCATATCCGAAAAGTCCGCTGTATTTCGCCGTCTGTACGGAAGAATCGAGCGCCTGTGTCATGTTGGAAATCGTATGTCCGCCTCCGTCAAACGTGCCCGTAAAGCGATAAATCGTATCGCGTTCCACTGTTCCTATGGGACGCCAGCCCTGATTATGATACGCCGCGGCATATTCGGAGAGATCGATATCGGAACCGAGAAGATATTCGGCCGCGAGCGTTCCCCGAAGTCCCCGCGACGGATCGGCGGCATTCATCTCCGCCATGCCTTGGATATTATCCAGCTGGCGGGCGGGCTCGTTCGTCCCCGTGCGGTTGATGGAATGTCCCGCGCTCTGGTCGGGATAGTCCGAAAGCTCGGCGGCGGAATAGCTGCGGATAATAAAGGGATTTCCCGCCGCACCTTCGCCCGATTCAAAGGGCATTCCCACTGCGGAATCGGTATAAGACGCGACGTTTGTTCTCGTACCCGTCCCGTCCACGACTCCCACGGCATACAAGACATAGGGATACCCGTCCACGACGCCCGTTTCCAAAGCGAGCGGCGCGTCCACCTCCCGACCGCGAAGGCTCTTTTTGATTTCCGTCCCGCCCGCGGGTACGGAGAAACGGCCGCGAGCGGCCACTCCGTTTGTCAAAGAGGGCTCGTCGGAATATCCGATGATCTGGTCGGCCGTGGGAGGCGGAGAAGACGGATCGAGTAGGACGTAATAGACGGTCATACTTCGGGAATTGCTCCCAACCCGAAACGCGGCGTCTATCGTACGATAAACCGAACCCATTTTCAGATCCGTAATCGCTAAGGTTGCCGCGTCCTCCCCTATCGTAAAATACGATGACGAAGCGGACGAAACGGAGCCGCACCAATTTTCGGCACTCACGGTTACAGAATGGTTTCCGGCCGAAAGTTCATAGGGAACTGTATAGCGCCAGACACCGGAAATATCGACCGAGGTCGTCCCGCACCTTCCGTCTATGCAAACCGTAATGCGGTTGCCCGCGTCTCCCCTGCCCACGGCAGTCAAACGATTAAAGGAAAGCGCCGAATCCGATGAGGGAAAAATCACCGTCGGACGGGCGGGAACGGGACAGCGGCCGCCGTTTTCTCCGTTGGAATTTCCGCCGTTCTCCGGGCCACCGTAGACACAGGGACGGGGAAGGCAGGGCTGCGGACAAGGGGGACAAGGATGGAAACAAGGCGAAAAACAACGCGGAGTTGTAAAATTCAGAGGTTCGGAATCGGGAAAAGCCGAACCGAACAGGCAGGGTTCAAAGCAGGAAAAAAAACAAGGCGGAAATCCGCGAAACAGACGATAAGACATAATCGGTATACCTCTTTTGTGTTGTATTCATTATTATGCATCTGCTCAAAAATCCGTGCGACGAAGTATAAAATTCCAGCCCTCCAAAAGTCTATTTGACTTTTGGAGGGCTGTTTGACTTTTTATCTTTTCTTTTGGATCAACTGCATTTAAGTTTTGCGCGGAAAAATTTATAGCCGAGCAAAGTTGCTTTTCCCTGCATTCGGAAGGGCATCCAATCCACAATAGCGGGATATGTATTATACTTGAGATAACGATATAATTTTCTATCCTTTGTTTTAATGAAACGCCATAATGCTTTCAAAGCGGCCTTTCGCTTGGCAGGCTCGTCTTTTCCGCCCGTCGTGAACATAATCGTCAGAGTCATTGCTACGGCGAGGTCGTGCAGCATGTACCGCTTGAGTCCCTTCGGGAAACACCTGATCCCTTCATACCGATAGGCACAAATCATTTCCTTCATCACGCGGATCTGCTGTTCATAACGCCTGACAATATTTTCTTCGCTCACCGACTGATCGGCTCTGCCGATAAAATATCGATATAAATCAATGTCCAGATAACAAAGTTTTTCCATATAAGGCAACGGCTTATAGGCAAAAATATTGTCCACATAAAAAGTATGCTCGGGCAATACGGTATTGCTTGCGCGCAGTTTATCCGTCCGATATACGAGCGAATGCATCAAAAGTACAGACGACGTGCGAAATCTCTTCACCTGCTCCCATCCGAAAATTTCCTTCTTCGGAAAATTCCCTTTGAAGCTCCTGACAAATCTCGTTCCGTTATAGACTTTTTCGTATACAAAATTCGTTAAATATAAATCGGGAAGGCGCTTTTCCCTCAGATGCTTTCTTATCGTTTCCAATAGTACCCTCAATGCATCCCCGTCGAGCCAATCGTCCGAATCTACTACTTTATAATATAACCCCGAAGCGGCTTCCATTCCTTTATTGACTCCCGAACCGTGTCCGCCGTTCTCTTTATGTACCGCTCGGACAATAGAAGGGTACTGTTCCGCATATTTGTCCGCAATTCCTGCCGTACCGTCCGACGAACCGTCGTTCACAATAATGATTTCCACATCTTCGCCACCTGTCAAAAGGCTATCTATACATTGACACATGTAATTTTCGGAATTATAACAGGGGACTGCAAACGTGATCAGTTTCATATTTTTTTCCTCCGTTTTCCGCCAATCAATTTAATCTATACTCCTAAGGGTCTGTATTATACCATAAGAATACAAAATAAAACAATATTTTTGACGTATTCTGCTGTTTTTTTTGCCTAATTTGTCGTTTTAAGAAAAATCGGTACCTTTTTGTTTATAACCGGCCGTCTGTTTATCCTTTCCGAATATTCCGCTTTCATTTTTCCGTCCGCAATTTCCTTCCCGATTTTCTCTTCTTTAGCCCAGAGCACACGACTTTTGAAATCTATATGAGGATTTATTCCCGCTTATTTTTTACAAGAACAAATATTACTCAAAATATTACAAATTTTTTCCAAAAAATACAAAGTTTCGTAATATTACGGCGCTTCGTCATAGTAGAATAAGAAATACAAATTTATTATGGAGGAACTTTTTTTATGATGCAATTTAGCAAAGCCGTAGCCTTACGAATCCGTGAGCTTATGAAGGAGCGCCAGCTTACCCAATATGCTTTGGCAAAGAGAAGCGGGATTTCGACATCTACGCTCAACACCGTTTTATCCGGTAAACTACCCGGAAGAATAGATACTACGATGTTAAATATCTGCCGCGGACTCGACATCGAACTAGCCGACTTTTATAATACGGAAAGTTTGAAACGCAAAAATATTGCAGACGATTAATAGAAAAAGCCGGATTATGTAATCCGGCTTTTTCTATTCGGAAAGAATCTCTCTTATTCTGTTGCTCTTTACCCGCTATTTATTTTTTATAGTCCTTATTCATTTTTTTCAAAAATTTCCATATTTGGGAAATTTTCAAAAAACGCCTTATGATACAATAATATTGCTATGAAAACAATTCAAATAAAAACCTTAGAATTGTTGCTTATCAAGGCTTTGAACAGCAAAAATTTTTCAAAAGACAAGATTTATTCCTCCTTCCGCTATATGTTAAATCATTTCTCAGATGATGACTATCTTTACGCCTTTAATCATCGCAGAATCATCTCCGTCATTTACCTCGAAAATTTCTACGCGCATAAAACGGTAAAGGCATTGACGCAATATTTACATATAGATAATAAAACTTTGCTTTCTTATAGAAAAGCTTATCTTAAACTTTTCGCAAAGCAGTATATGAATCTTGCTTCTTTCAAAAAACAGATTTTTTACTTCTATATTCTGTTCTTTCCGAAGATTTACAAGCCAATTCTTTGGTGTGCTGATTCGAATTTTTCCCAATCGACAGGCCCTGAGCCTCGAAAAGTTCAGAGTCTTTCTATCTATGCGCTTTTATTCGCCTATAACCCCTTTTTTCTCATTAAAGTGAGGGAGTTTAAGAATCGCCATAGAGGGTGTGAATACCGGCGAGGTGCTTAAGCACCGCTCAAGACTGCCTACCGCATTGCGGCAAGCCAATTATTTCTTTTTCGGGATATTCCTCTTTTCTTTATTTGATTTCAGCCATTTCTCAAACAAATCGTAATATTCTACCATACTGATTTGGTCTGAAATCAAATGCTCTTTCTCCTGGTTTTGGATATACTTTTGTACGGCTTGCTTGTTATTCCCTATCGTATCCGACCACCGCGTACGCCGCATAGTCGATGAAGAAGCCGACAGTGCTCGTATCCCCCGCAGCAGCATCCAACCATTTTTGATTGGTCGTGAGCGACTCGTAATCCTTTTTGAGAAGCCCTTCCGAATACAGTTTCTGGAACCACACCAGGGCGTCTTTATACCGCTGGGTCTCCGGTCCGAATTCGAGCGATCCGTTCTTGGCGATCTGGAAAAAATTCTCCGCGTCGATTCCGAAGAAGGAAAAGAGGAAATTCAGCTCCGCATTGCCCGCGATGAGCATGGGCGTTTCATCTTTCAAACCGTTTTGATTGGGGTCGTCGTCGCGAAACGCTTTGAGGACGTTGTAGAATTCCTCGGGCGTCTCGGGCATTTCCAGGCCTAGATTGTCCAACCACTGTTGGTTGATCCAGGGAAGTCCTACGAAATTGTAGGTATCCTTGTCCCCGATCGTGGGCAGGGAATAAATGTGTCCGTCGGGCGCGGTAATGAGCTGTGCGACCTTCGGATCGTTGTCCATGAGCTTTTTCAGATTGGGCATGTATTCGTCTATCAGATCTTCGAGCGGAATAATCAGTCCCTGGGAACCGTATTTCACGATTTCCGTCTTATCGAACATGGCCTTCATGAAAAAGTCGGGCATCTGGCTGGTATTGCTCAAAGCCAACGGCTTTTTCGTGCCGTACATTTCATAATTGAATACCTGGAAATCAAAATCGACCCCCGTGAGTTCGTTCATACGGATAAAAAATTTATTGTTTTCCCAGTCGGGATCGACGGTATAATAGCTGGGGGCCATCATCGTCAGTTTGAACGTATCCTGATATTCTTCCTTGATGATGGGATAGAGCGAATCGTGATTCATGACGTCCTGGACGGGCTCCTCCTTTTTGCAGGAAGCAAACATACCTGTGACGGCGGTGATCGCCAAACCGATGCCGAGCGCTACGGCCAATTTTCTGAATTTTTTCATTTTGAACTCCTTTTCTATATTAACCTTTCAAAGATCCGACCATGACGCCCTTGACGAAGTACTTCTGCACGAACGCATAGAGCACGATGATCGGTACAGCCGACAAAATGATGGTGGAAAAGCGCATGGCTTCCAGCGCAGTAATGCGATCTTCCGAGGCGATTCCTCCCCAATTATTGATGTCCGAACCGCCCTCGCTCGTCAAAAGCAATTCCCTCAGAATAAGCTGCAAGGGAAATTTGGAGCGGGTACTGAGATAGACCATGGGATTGAAATAGGAATTCCACTGTCCGACGATCGTATACATGGATATGACGATGACGATCGGACCGGACAGAGGAAAGCCTATATGCAGGAGGAAGCGGAAATTGGAACAACCGTCGATGCTGGCCGCTTCAAACAGTTCCTTGCTGATTCGGGTCATAAAATACTGTCTGACGACGATGATGTTCCATACTGACACTCCGGGCAGCACGAGCGCGAACGGAGAATCGTACAGGCCCAGCGACGTCATCAACAGGTACGTGGGCACCAAACCGCCGCTGAAAAACATGGTAATCGTATATACGATCATGATAAACTTTTTTCCGACGAAGTCCTCGCGGGAAAGCGGGTACGCTGCCATGACCGTGAAAGGTATGGCGATGATGAGAGCCAGAATACAGTAAAAGATCGTATTCAGATAACTGCGCCAAAAACTGTCGTATTGAAACACCAACTTGTAACCTTCGATATTCACCCCTTTCGGAATAAAGAGCATTTTTCCGGAAAAAATGGCTTCCGCCGAGGAAAAAGATGCGTTGACAATATACAGAAGGGGAAGGATGTAGATAATCGCAACGAATGTCAGAATTACTCCCGTCACGATGTTGAATGGGATATCGGAATTGAAGAACTTTTTCTTTCCGCCCGTTTTCCCGTTTTTCGTTTCGAGTAAATGATTCATAGGCATCACCATAAAGAATAGTCTGAGAATCGACGGACGATAAGGTTCGCCGTGACGAGAAGTGTAAAGCTAACGACGGAATTGAACAGGCCGACCGCCGTTCCGAAACCATAATCCTGCGAAAGGACGCCCATTTTATAGACGTAGGTCGAAATTACTTCCGATTTGTCGAGATTGAGCGTATCTTGCAACAAATATATTTTTTCGAACCCTACGGACAAAAGTCCGCCCAGTGCAAGCACGAGGAGAGTGGTTATGGTAGGAATCAGCTCCGGGAATTCGATATGGCGAAGTACGTTGATTTTATTCGCGCCGTCAAGCTTCGCCGCGTCGTATAATTCCGCCGGCACCCCGCCGAGCACGGAGAGGTAAATGATACTGCTCCACCCCATGCCCTGCCAGAGGTCCGTCCACACGAAAAGACTGTAAAAGCCCTCGTTGCGGTTGATGAAATCGATGGATTTTATTCCGAACAGATTCAGGAAAGAGTTAAAAATTCCGTCGTAACCGTTAAAAAACGTCTCTATGATGGAAACCATGATGACGGTCGAGATAAAGTACGGAATAATCGAAAGAACTTTCATTGCTTTTCCAGCCAAGCTCTTCCCTAGCGTATTGACGATGAGCGCGAACACGATGGGCATTCCGAATCCCACGAACAGTGAATAGAGACTGATGAAAAACGTATTGAGAATAACGTTTTTGCAATAATACGAACTGAAAAACAATTTAAAATTCGTAAAGCCAATCCACTCGCTCCCGAATAATCCATCCGCCAGAGAATACTCTTGAAACGCCATCAGGATTCCCGCCATCGGGATGTAGCTGAACACTACAATCAAAATAAAGGCGGGCAGACTCATGACGTAAAGAGTAGGATTTTTCTTGATGTCCCTGAACAGGCGCCTGAAATAAAAATCCTTCTTTTTTCGTCTCTTTTCCGTCTTTTTCGTATTTCCCCCGACTTTCGTCACGCTCTTTTCCATAATGTTCCCTTTCCTTATTTCTTTTTACGAGTTAAAACGAAGGTCGCCGCTCCAAGTGCGAAAACAGAAGCTGCGCCGATGCCCACGACCGAACCGCAACCGCCGTCCGCTCCGTCGTTTTCCGTTTTACCCGAATCGGAAGAGCTTCCGGAGGAGGAATCGGTCGGCGCGCCTTCATCCGTGACAGTGATTTCGACCGTTGCGCTCTTGGAGCCCTCCGCCGTGATATACAGCTTTGTGTTCCCCTTCTTGACGCCCGTTACCGTAATTGTCGAGCCGCTCAACGAAGCGGTCGCAATCGTATCGTCCTCGACAGCGACTTCAATATCCTCCACGGAAATTTTATCGCTGACGGTCACCGTGAGCGTTCCGCTCTCTCCTTTCTTGACGCTGAGCGATTCGGGGTCGACGGTGAATTCGTTCTGGAGCGCCGCGTTGATGGTCACTTCACAAGTCACCGCTTCATAAGCGCCAATTTTTGCGAAAATGATTGTTTGTCCTGCCGCAAGGCCCTTTACTTTTACGGTATTCCCGTCGGGAGTGAGTTCCACGATCCCCTCGTTGGCCGCCGTCCATTCGATTTCTTCGTCCGCAAGGTCGTAGTCGGGATTAATGGTGAGCGTAAGCGTCTCCTCCTCTTGCGCATCCATTTCGATGGAAGTTTTATCCAGCGTATAAGGCGCATCGACGTACGTGACGATGGGGTTCATATCCACTTTTAACGAACCGCCGCTTTGTGTCTTTTGAACAAAATAAATTTCCGTACCCGCCGTCACTTTTACGGCATTAGCAGAAAGCGTGAGCCCAGTTCTATAAATGGTATCACCCGCGGCAGTGCAAGAATCGAGCACTTCTCCGTTATAAACGATTTCAAAGTCGCCTGCGGCCCAGTTTCCCACGAGATTGAGGTCGATGTTCACATATCCGTTATGAGGAACTTTGAACGCATAAGCAATATCCCCCTTTCCCGCATTTTCACCTTCCGACGCGGAATTTCCCGAAGCGTGCATAAACAACCCTCCGAACGCACCCATAAAATCGTAATCATTGTTCCAATACAAAGACGACTTCATTTCCACACCGCCGCGCTGTACGATATCCCACTCATTCTTTTTCGTTTCCAAATTCGGAAACCGAAGCCAGGAATCGGTCGGATTGTGGCGGTAGACAGGTTCAAAGTAATTCGCGTCGTTGATTTGTTGGAACTTCCAAAAATTTTTCAGTTCATAAACTTCTTCAAATTCCTCCCAGCTGACGACGGGGGAGGAAAAAATCGTGGAGTCTGCCTTGTCGCTGCGGAAAATCAGTTTGTCCCCTTCCTTCACTTCCACGGAGGAATTGACCCAGGCGGAAGTCGTGGGCGCGGCGTTGTCCGCCAGCAATTCGTGCGCGCCTTCGGCAGGATACACCTGCGTCACGCTGCCCGCGCTTTCCAAAAGGATACGGTATTCTCCGTATACGCCCTTTTTGTCCCTGTCGTCGAAATGCAGAGGGGCGACCTGCGCGAGGTCCTGGAAATACAAAGTTCCTGTTTTATCCGCCGTATAGATAAGCGCCATGTTTTTCTCCGCGTCGTTTTTCAGCACAAAGCCGTACTTTTCGGCGTCGAGGAGCTCTTCGGGTACACCCGTCAAATCGTCCGGCTCAGTGGGAACAGTATATTCCATTTCATCAGGGACATACGCAAAAGCGTTATCGTTTGCCGCATACTTATAACCATCCCAAACCTGCGTCGTATAATACGTATAGGCCGACATCTCGCCCTCGGAAACGGACGCGAGGGTATCTCCCGTAAATACGCCGACCGACCAGCCATTCTTTTCTCCCGATTCCCGCAAAGCCTCCACCGCTTCAAAACGCTCGGGAGCAACGGGTTCTTTCGAGGGTTCTCCTTCGGCCAACGCGGAAAAATTTCCGATCCCCGCCGAAGTCATTACGGCTGCGGCGAGAAGAGCCGTTGCGGCCAAGC
>USMU01000021.1 GCA_900555925.1 uncultured Clostridium sp.
ACTGAATTTTTTATATTGCAGAGGGGTGAGAGAAACTCTTTTCTTAAACAGGCGGGAAAAATAGCTGTAATCGTCGAAGCCCACCGTTTCGGCGACGCACTTTAAGGGCAGGCCTTCGATAATCAGTTTTTTTGCCGCTTTCAGTTTTTCGTCGATAGCGTAATCGATGATAGACTTTCCCGTTTCTCTGCGAAATACAGAGGCACAGTGCGCGGGGGAAAAGAATGTTTCGTTTCCGATATCCTCCAAGGTAATTTCCTTTCCGAGATTGTCGGAGATAAATTTTTTGATTTTCAGCGTCAGAGGACTGAAATTTTTGGTATTCAGATTGACGGCGAGTTGTTTGAGTATACATCGGAGAATGAGCGTCAGGCGCTCGGAATCGTCCGTCATTTGGGCATGAATCTCATCGCAGGCGGACAGGAGCAGCCTTATTTCGTTAGTCACGCCGTCGACAATATGTAGCGGCAGGGAGAGGGGCTCGTCGTCGGGGGCGGGATAGAAATTGAAGCTGACGTAGTTGGAATTTTCAAAGGCTTTTCTGACGCGCGTAGCGTTTTTGGGCGCATAGAGCACGTCCCCGCTTTTTAAGACGACGGTCTTTTTGTTGATGGCGTACTCCAAAGAGCCGTTCAATAACAGAGTGAGTTCGCAGAAATTGATAGTGGATTTTGGTACCATACCAAAACTTACGAATTTATTATGCTTGAAATAGCAAAGTTGCATAGCAATCCCTCTTTGTCGTACATGAAACGACACGGTTCCATGGAAATCCTCAGATAGTGCTAAAAATCGCAGATACAGCGCGGATTATTCATTGATTTTGTGCAAAAAAGTGATATAATTATACCACGGAGACAAAGGAATGTCAAGATTTATCTTTGAGAGGAGAGCGGAAGAATGATAAAATTGTGCGCATTTGCCGACGAAGCGGCGGAAAATCTGGAAGGCCAGATTTCTGCGCTGAATAAAAACCGTATCGGATATATTGAACTCCGCAGTATTTCGGGGAAAAACGTGGCCGATTTTATGCCGTCCGAAGCGGCGGAATACGAAAAGAGGCTGACGGACGGAGGAATTGCCGTATGGTCGATAGGTTCGCCTTTGGGAAAGGCGGATATAGGCGTGTGTTTTTCCGAGTATTCGGAAAAGGTAAAGAGGGTATGTGAGACGGCGAATATCTTTCATACGGACAAAATCCGCGTATTTAGTTTTTTCCATGCTTATAAAGAGAGGAATAAAGTTCTCGATTACCTCGGCGGCATGGTGGAAACGGCGGCTTCCTTCGGGGTGAAGCTGTACCACGAAAACGAGAAAGAAATTTACGGAGATACGGCGGAACGGGTTTCGGATCTTCTGAAAAACGTAAAGGGTTTAGGCGGAGTATATGACCCCGCGAATTACGTTCAGGTCGGACAGGATATGGAGCGGGCGTTAGAATTGGCATTCGATAAAAGCGATTATTTCCATATCAAAGACGCGATATTTTCCACGGGTGAGATCGTTCCCGCGGGGCTGGGCGACGGCTGTATTTTGCGATTGCTCGACAAAATCGATACGGATACGGTGCTCACGCTCGAACCGCATCTGGCGCTCTTTTCCGCTTATCGGAATATCGACGCAAGCGAACTGAGACATAAATTCCTGTATGCCGATAATGCTTCCGCGTTCGACGCGGCGGCGGACGCGCTGAAAGGCTTGCTGGAAAAATCGGGTTATCGGGAAAAAGACGGGGGCTATGAACGCGAATGAAAGGGACGGCGAGAAAAGCTGTTCCCGTCCCTTGGCGGAGGCGGAAAGAAATATGCGCTATATAGCAAAGGAGCTGTAAGGATGGAAAAAATCAGATTCGGAATTATCGGATTGGGAAATCAAGGTTCTACCTATGCGTTGCAGATTTTTGAAAAGGGAGAAATCGAGAACGGAACGCTTTCGGCGATGTGCGATATCAACCCTGCAAAAATCGAATATGTAAAAGGAAAGACGCAAAACAAGGAAGCAAAATATTTTACCGATTATAAAGAAATGCTGGACAGCGGAGTCTGCGACGCGGTGCTGATAGAAACGCCGCACTATCTTCACCCCGAAATGGCGAAGGAATGTTTTGCACGGAATATTCATGTCCTTTGCGAAAAGCCCGCGGGGGTATACGCCAAACAGGTTCGGGAAATGAACGAGGCGGCGGAAAAGAGTCGGGCAAAATTTTCGGTAATGTTCAATCAGCGCACGAATTGCGTTTACCGTAAAATGCGCGAAATCGTACGTTCGGGCGGGATTGGCGAATTACAGCGCGTGACTTGGATTATCACCGATTGGTACCGCCCGCGGTTCTATTATCAAACGGGCGGCTGGCGCGCGACTTGGTCGGGGGAAGGAGGCGGAGTGCTCATCAACCAATGTCCGCATCAGCTCGACCTCGTTTCCTGGGTGGTGGGCGAACAGCCCGCTTTTGTGCGCGGATTCTGCGGTTACGGGAAATGGCACGATATCGAGGTCGAGGACGAAGTTACCGCGTATTTCCGTTATAAAAACGGCGCGACGGGCGTATTCATTACTACGACAGGGGAAACTCCCGGCACAAACCGCTTTGAAATTTCGGGTACGAAGGGAAAACTCCTCTGCGAAGGGGATACGCTTAAATGGTATAAAAATGCGGAGGACAGCGCAGAATTTTCCGTAAAGACAAAGGAGATGTTTTCCCGTCCCCGCTGTACGTGTGAAACCGTGACGACGGACGGAAAGAATTCTCAACATGTCGGTATCATCAATAACTTTGCCGACGCGCTTTTGGGGAAGGAGGCGCTTTTCGTCGACGGTCGGGAAGGAATTTTCGGCGTGGAACTCATGAACGCCATAGAACTTTCCGGCTGGCTGAACGGAGAAGAGGTGACTCTTCCCGCAGATGAAGAACTGTACCTGTCGGAACTGAATAAACGTCGAGCCGTTTCGCGTAAAAAATCCGTCTCCGAAAATTATGTAGCCGATACGTCGGGCACGTATGGGAGCGGGAAAAAATGAAATCGGCAATCGTGGGATTGGGGGTTATCGGAAGCGTTCATGCATCTATATTGGAAGGTCAGGAAAGAGCGCCCGTCGCCGTCTGCGACATAGTGAGAGAACGCCTCGAAAAATATCCTTCGGCAGAAAAATATACGGAGTATCTCCGCATGCTGGAAGAAGTCCGTCCAGACACCGTACATATCTGCACGCCTCATTATCTGCATGCGGATATGATAATAGAGGCTTTGAAACGAGATATAAACGTACTGTGCGAAAAGCCGCTCTGTATCCGCGAGGAGGATTTTTCCCGCATTTCAGACGCGGAAAGAAGCTCGCGCGGGCAGTTGGGCGTCTGTCATCAGAATCGCTATAATGAGGCGAATATATTCGTTCGGGACTATCTTCGGGGCAAAGAAATTTCGGGTGCCTACGGTACGGTAGTCTGGAACAGGGACGCCGAGTATTACGCCTCGGGTGACTGGCGCGGTAAGCGAGAGACGGAAGGGGGCGGAGTGCTCATCAATCAAGCCCTGCATACGCTGGATCTTTTGGAATGGCTCGTCGGAGAACCGCATTTTGTGACGTCTAATATATTTAACCTGACGCTTCCGAGTGTAATCGAAACGGAGGACACAGCGGCGGCGGTCTTTTCAGGCGGCGCGGAGTTTTGTTTTTTTGCCACCAACGGCGGCGCGGTAGATTTTCCCGTACAAATGACTATCCGAGCGGACGGGGAAACGATTACTGTTTTGCCGGAAACGGTAATTATTGACGGAAAAAGGCGGGATTTTACAAAGGATACCCACCGCTACGGAAAATGCTGTTACGGGACGGGGCATGAAAAACTCATTGCCGATTTTTACGATTGTCTGGAGACGGGACGGAAATTCCCGATAGACGGAACGGAAAGCGCGAAAGTCGTAAAACTCATTCTGGCGTGTTATCGAAGCGAGGGAAAAAAGGTTGAAATATGAAAGGATTTTTTGGCGACAAATTACTGTTGAATACCCCCGCGTCGGAAAGACTGTATGAAGCGGTGAAGGAGTTGCCTATCATCGATTATCATTGTCATCTGAATGCGGAAAAAATCGCGAAAAATACAGGTTTTTCGGACATTGGAGAACTCTGGCTTTCGGGAGATCATTATAAATGGCGCGCCATGCGGCTTTGCGGAGTGGAGGAAAAATATATCACGGGAGACGTCGATTACAAGGAAAAATTCCTGAAATATGCGGAAATTTTACCGAATCTGGCGGGAAATCCGCTGTATTATTGGACGCACATGGAGCTGAAACAGATATTCGATATCCGCGAACCACTGAATGAAAACAGCGCTTTGCAGATATATGAAAGGGCAAACGAAAGGCTTAAAGACATTTCGATCGGGACGCTTTTGGAAAAATATAAAGTGCAATATATCGCTACCACGGACGACCCTGTGGATGATTTGGAAAACCATGGCAGGTATGCGAATACGGAAGTGAGACCCACTTTTCGCCCCGACAAAGCCCTTTCTTTGGACGAGGAATATCTTGAAAAATTGGGCAAGTGCGCAGGTATGAAAATCGAGTGCTTGGAGGATTTGCTGCGCGCGCTCGAAAAGCGCCTCAATGCCTTTGTACATAAGGGATGCAGGATATCTGACCACGGCTTTGAGCGCTTCCCCGAAAAATGCGCAAAATATGAAGAAGCCCGAAGTCTGTTCAACAGGCGTCAATCCCTTACGGCAAAAGAGAAAGACGCACTTTTCGGATTCCTTTTGAAATGGCTCGGAAATGCGTATAAAAAACGCGGTATTGTCATGCAGTTGCATTTTTCCGCCGTTCGTAACAATAACGCGGAAATGTATAAAAAATGCGGTCCCGATTCCGGATTCGACTTAATCGGTGAGAAACAGCTGATTAAAAATATTGTTGGATTTATTAACGAATTTTCCGAAGACGAACGCCCCGAAACGGTGTTGTATACGCTGAACGATAATGCTTTGTCGGAAACGGCGGTTTTAACGGGCGCCTTCCGTCACGTTCGCCTCGGGGCGGCTTGGTGGTTTAACGATACGGTGGAAGGAATCCGAAAAAATTTGAAAACCATCGCGGAATATTCGGCTTTGGGAAACAATTTGGGCATGCTTACCGATTCGAGGAGCTTTTCTTCCTATGTGCGGTTTGATTTTTTCCGCAGGATTTTGTGCGATTATTTGGGCGAACTCTGCGAGAAGGGCGAATATGAGGAAAATTCGGCGCGCAAAATGGCGGAAAATATTTGTTATTATAACATAAAGGAGCTGTTGAAGCTATGAAAATGACATTCAGGTGGTATGGGGAAAAAGACAGTATTCCGTTGGAGTACATCAAGCAAATTCCAAATATGTCGGGAGTGGTGACGGCGGTGTACGAGGCGGAGGTCGGAGAGGTCTGGCCGGAGGAAAAAATTGCGCGGCTGAAAGATTTGTGCAAAAAAGCGGGGCTGGAAACGGAAGTCATAGAAAGTGTGCCCGTGCATGAGGATATCAAGCTCGGAAAGCCGACGAGGGACAGGCTGATAGAAAATTATGCAAAGACGATCAGAAATCTCGGGAAATACGGAGTAAAGTGTATTTGTTATAACTTTATGCCGGTATTCGATTGGCTGAGGACGGATCTGAAACACAAAAACAAAGACAGGAGCACGAGCCTTAGCTATTGTCATAAACAGCTCACGGAGCTGAATGTGAAAAATTTACGCCTGCCCGGCTGGGACGAAAGCTATACGGGAGAGGAATTGAACGGGCTGTTAGAGGAATATAAAAGCGTTTCTCATGAAAAGCTGTTTGACAATTTAGTATATTTTTTGAACGGAATCATGGGCGCATGCGAGGAAACGGGAATCAATATGGCGATACACCCGGACGACCCACCTTGGGACATGTTCGGCTTGCCGCGGATCATGACGGAAGAGGAGAGCTATGAAAGGCTGATAAATGCAGTGCCGAACAAGCACAGCGGTTTTACCTTCTGTACGGGAAGTTTGGGCGCGGGAAGGGAAAACGATTTGGTAAAAATGGCGGGGAAATATGCGGACAGAATCTATTTTGCGCATTTGAGGCAACTCAGATATGAAGGGGAAAAGGATTTCACGGAATCGGGACATCTGACAGCTGAGGGAAACCTGAATATTTACGGGATAGTAAGAGCGTTGATAGAAAACGGTTTTGCAGGATATGTGCGTCCGGACCACGGCAGAAATATCTGGGGAGAGGACGGAAAACCGGGATACGGGCTTTACGACCGAGCATTGGGCGCGGCGTATCTCAACGGGTTGTTTGAAGGAATAGAAAAGGAGATAAAGAAATGATACCATTCAAGGTGGATTTAAGAGATAAAATAATCGCGGTGACGGGAGCGGGCGGAGTGATATGCAGCGAGTTTGCGAAAGCGTTGGCGGAATGCGGGGCGAAGGTGGCGCTCCTCGATATTAATTACGAGAGGACAAAGGAATATGCGGAAGAAATCGGGGAAAGTGCGATTGCGGTAAAGTGCAACTGCTTAAATAAAGAAGAAATCAGGCAAGCGAAGAAGGAAATCAACGAGAAATTCGGAAGAGTAAATTTTTTAATTAACGGAGCCGGAGGAAACAATGCGAAGGCGACGTGCGACAACGAGTATATGACGAGAGAAACGGAAGGCATAAAGGACTTCTTCGCCTTGGAAGAGAGCGGGCTGAAATTCGTGTTCGATTTGAATATTACGAGCGCGTTTTTAGTGACGCAGGTTTTTGCGGAGGATATGGTAAAGAGAGGGGGAAACATCATCAATATATCGAGCATGAACGCCTATCGGCCGCTGACGAAAATTCCCGCATACAGTGCGGCGAAAGCGGGAATAAGCAATTTCACGCAATGGCTGGCGGTACATTTCGCGCCGTGTAACATCCGCTGTAACGCAATCGCGCCGGGATTTTTTGTGACAAATCAGAACAGGGGGCTGTTATATAACGCGGACGGAACGGAAACGGAGCGGACGGGGAAAATTTTGTCGGCGACGCCTATGAAACGATTCGGGAAAATAAGCGATTTAATCGGCTGCCTGTTATGGCTGGCGGACGACAATGCCAGCGGTTTCGTGACGGGAACGGTCATTCCCGTGGACGGCGGCTTCTCCGCTTACAGCGGCGTTTGACAAACAGAATAAAAATTTTTTTGAAAAATTTTTGAAAAACCCCTTGACATTTGAAAATTTGGTGATATAATAAAATTACTTTAACGTTAACGGACGCAATCGAGGGGATTGGTGAGAAGGAAAAGCCAAAAAAGATTGTGAAAGTTAATAAAGACCGTAAAAGCGGAAAAGCCGCGAAACCGAGAAAGAGTGATAAATTCAGGCGCGCATAAAAGGAGCCGTTATGATACGTACAAATATAACCGGAATAGGGGACCCTTTTATTTTGAAGCATGGAGATACATATTACATGTACGCTACCTCTGCCCCGGACGGATTTCGTTATTTTACCTCGGACAATCTGATTGATTGGAAAGAGGGGGGATATTGTTACCAAAACAGTCTGTGGGGAGAAAATAATTTTTGGGCGCCCGAGGTATATGAACGGGACGGGAAATTCTATATGATTTTCACGGCACGCTGGAAGGAAAAGCACAGTTTGCGGATTGGGCTTGCGGCGGCGGACAGCCCCGAAGGACCGTTTCGGGATATTCATGACGGACCGTTGTTCGACTTCGGATATGCGGCGATAGATGCCACGTTATTTTTTGACGACGACGGAAAGGCTTACCTCTATTACGTCCGCGATTGCAGTGAAAATATTATAGACGGCGTACATATCAGCAAGATTTACGGGGCGGAAATTGCTCGGGATTTTTCCTTTAAGAGCCAGCCGAAAATAATATCTTCTCCCGACGTGCCTTGGGAAACTTCCTTAAATCCCGAATGGCATTGGAATGAGGGACCCGCTCTTTTTAAGAAGGGGAAAAAATATTATCTCAATTATTCGGTGAATTGTTTCGATTCCCGTGAATATTCCGTCGGCTGTTCCGAGGGTGATTCCCCGTTGGGACCCTTTGAGAAATATACGGACAATCCCATTCTCCAATACCGCGAGGACGATTTTTCCGGCCCTGGACATAACTGTTTTTTTGAGAATGACGGAAAGTTGTATACGGCTTTTCATATCCACACCTTTTACAATCGACCGGGCGGAGACCGCCGCGCTTGTATCGCCGAAGTATATTTTGATGAAAACGAAAAAATGAGATTCCGCATTTGACAAAGCGGTTTCGGGCAAGAGAAGATGGAAAAGAGAGCAAGAGTGACAATTAAAGATGTGGCAAGAATCGCAAGAGTAACTCCTCAAACGGTTTCAAGAGCTTTGAGAGACGCTCCGGATATTGCGGCTTCTACAAAGACGAGAGTGCTGGAAATCGCCGCAAATCTCAATTATGTGAAAAATTCGACGGCCAGTGCGCTTCGAAGAGGCTCCACAAGATTAATTGCCATTATTTACGATAATCTTATCAATCTCTACTTCTCCATTATGACCGATTTTATTCAATTTTCTCTCAAAGAGCTCGGTTATTCGACTTTAACAATGCCTTTTAGGCATTTCCGACTCAACGAGGAAGCATATATGGCCGCGGTTTCTCATAATGTGGATGGCATTATCAGCTTCCTTGAACCCGAAGAATGTATATCAGCACTCGTCAAACGTTACAATGTTCCCGTATTGCTATTCGGCCGCCGTACCGCCGTAAAACGAGTGGATTGTATCCATACCGACGACGAGGAGGGCGGCAGATTGGCAGCGGAACGATTGATTCGAGACGGATGCAGAAATATGGTCTGCATCACCGAGGCTTTGGAACTTACTTGTGCCTACGATCGTTTTAACGGCTTTGAAAGTGAATTGAAAAAAAATGGTCTTCCCTCACCTCGTATTATTGATCCCAACGAAGGAATTGAAAAGAGGCTTTTGGAGTTGAAAAATTCAGAAGAAGGATTTCCCGATGCTATATTTTGTTTCAACGACATGCTCGCTTTTGAAACTCTCTATTTCATAGAAAAAAATCATTTGCCTGCCGTACGCTTGATTGGCTATGACAATGTTCAGCAGGAAATTCATATTCCTCACCGCCTGACTTCAATAGGAACAAACAAAATGGATATGGCTCGCCGCGCCAGCGAAATGATTGTTTCTAAATTGGAAGGAAATGAAAAATCCCCTTCCCCTCAAAAGGAAAAAGTCTTTTTAGTGGAAGGGACTACCGCTTAAATTTTTTAATGTAAAACGTCTATCCGCAGCCGATGTGCCTTTTCGGTCAAATGACCGAAAAATAGGCTTATGGCATATAGCGTTAACGTTAACGAAATAAAAATTTAATGACACGTTCGCGCAAAAGCGCGAAAGACACCCCCCGGGGGGTGTGCATTTAGAAATAAATGCACACCCAAATAAAATTTACTCGGCGTTCTTTGAGAAAGGGGTAGATTAATTGAGAACTTATTCGGGGCCGATGTGACGGCACCGTATAAAATTCATATTCCAATATTCAAGACAGGAGGTCTTTGTATGAGAAAGGGCAAGAAACTAATGATAGCTCTCATGGCACTATTGAGCGCGGGCATGCTGTTTACGGCTGTCTCGTGCGGGGGCGGAGGGGACAATTCGAGTTCATCTGCCGCGCCCGGTAGCGACAGCAGTACGGGCTCTACCTCCAGCGATACGGGTGGAGAGGATTCTGGCGGGGAAAATAGTTCTTCGTCATCGGGAACAGATGCGGAGCATTTAGATTCCGTTCCACAGTCCACGCTCAAAACGCGGGCGGACGCGGACGGAAGTATCGCGGAAGCCAACTGGTTTGCTGAATACGGCGAAACCGCGATGGAGTTTACCGTCTATGTCGAGGATTCCGCTATCTACACGGGCGGAAGCATTTATGACAACGACGGAGTGGAAATCATTCTTTCCAAGGTGCAGCACGTAAAAGGATATTCCGAAAAGACGATTTCCGTTTCCGTGGACGCTGCGGGAAACATAAAAGTAAAAAATTTGTTTACGAGCGTCGATGTGGAAGATTCGGGTATTACGGCTTCCGCGACAGAGTTTACCTTGACCGATGAAACCACTGACGGATACTATATCAACGTATCCGTGCCTTATTCCGCGACGGAAATTACAAAGGCGGAAATGGACGCAGCTGTGTGTTTCGGGCTCACCAATGCCGACAGTGCGGCGTCTTTGAAGAGCGTCTATGATTCTACCTATGGCACTATTTACGAAAATGTTCACACATATATTGCAATTACGTCCGATAACACGTTTACTAAAAATCCCTATGTAAATTATAGTTTGGTTTGGGGCGACGCCAACGAGAATTTGAAGGCCTCCTCGGCGTGGAATACCGATGGCGACGACGGTTCCGATTCTGCAAATATCTTTATGACGAAGACAGATGGCGACAGCTATATTTATATGCGCGAATCGAATGCCGATCCCTTCTATGCGGAAGTAAAAATCAATGTTACGGGACTTTTCAACGACGAAAAATGGGGAAAATTCGGGCTTACGGTAACGAGCGCCGACGGGACCAAGGGCTTCTTCTATTATGTGGATGCAGCAGCCGCGGACGGAAAGAATTTCAATCAGGAAGCCGTCGGTTTGGGATTTAACGGACGTTCGGGAAAGGGAAGCGGAAGCTGGAAGAACGAATGGAAATCCATCGGTTCTTTGGGTGGTACTTCGGCTCAATATACGGGAGAAAATTATGTGACTCTCGGCATCTACCGTCAGGGTAGTGCTTATAAGCTGTATGCAAACGGCGAGTTTATCTCTATGATCTCCTCGGATATAGGGGAAGATGAGGAAGCCTATGTCGGACTTGCTTCCTTCAATATCACCATGAAGGTCAAGGATTATTCCCTTGAAACAGACCCCAATAATCTCGGCGATTATGAGATCGTAGTCGAAGAAAAAGACTATTTGTTTGTCGGGGACAGCTATATCGATACGGCTTTCTGGTATACCTACGACAATGTTTTCGGTGATCTTTCCGCTGCGAACGAGGGCGTTGGCGGAACCAAGACAGAGTATTGGCTGGGAATGGTCAATTCCCTCAAACAACGCTATGACCCCGCCAATATCGTTATGCATATCGGCGTCAACGACATAGATGACGGAAATACGACAGGGGAAGTGACTATTGAGCGGTTAAATACTTTGATGGAAGCGTATCAAACGGCATTTCCCGAAGCGGACATTTACTATGTCGGACTTGTCCATAATATGATGTTCAAAAATAAGTGGGCGGAATACGATAAAGTAAATGCACATATGAAAAAACTTGCGGAAGAAGATGCGCAAATCAATTTTATCGATATGGCGCAATACATTACCGCCGATGAATCGGGCTCTACCATGAGCTGGTTCAATGCAGACGGCTTGCATTACGGCGTAGACGGTTATGCCGTATTTAATCGCGAACTTTGCAAGGCTTTGGGCATTGAACGCGTTTCCTCGAAAAACGGGCTCGGCGACGTGACGGCAGAAGGTGCTCCTGCATTCTCGTACAGCGGAGGTTGGGAATTCGATGCGGAAGGTGTGGCTCACAATACGGGAAGGGACGAATCGCAAATTTTCCTCAGCAATTTGTACGCGGCCGATTTCTATGCCGAAGTGAAAATCTCCGTAAACGGCTTGAATAAACAGGACGATTACCCCAAGGCGGGTATCGCCGTCCGTACCTCGACAGCAACTTATTTCTTCGGGCTCGACGCGAGAAAGCTCGATAACACGAATTCCTATAACAATAATTGGAGCAACGTATTCTATCGCCCCGAGACCATCAACAGGGCTTGGTCGGAATACTACAAGGACTATCAGTTCGTCTATGACGCGAGCTACGACTATAACAACAATACTAGCTTTAAGACGCTGGGAGTCGTAAAGGTCGGAACGGCGCTTTATTTCCTCGCCGACGGAAAGGTAGTGAACTGTATCCTCGACGCCTATAAGGCCGATGAAAAAGCGGCGGTGTCCGTGTTCAATTTCAACATGGATATGTACGCGAAAGACCCGACTGTTATTACCGATGCTGCAAAACTGAAAGAGAAGCTCGATTCCTTAAAAATCTATGAAAATTCCGGGAAGAAGATTGACGGCGATATTTCCGATTGGACAGAGGCGCAGAAATCCAATCCTTATGAAATCCCCGTCGCCGACGGCAGAAGTGTGACGATTTATGCGACCATGGACACCGACGGAATTTATGTGTTCTACGACGTCGTTCATAACAGCTATGTTACCGATAAGGGAAATTGGTTTGACAATACAAACTTTGAGATTAAGTTCAAGGATAATATTCAGCGTTATGCTTCGGCATCCGGGCATAATTCGAGATGGGATGTAGCGACTCGCCAAATCAATGCGGCGAAATTTGTATCCAAACAGGAAGACGGAAAATGGCATACCACAGCGGAAGCATTTATCGCGTATTCCTGCATAGACGGAGTGGACGTAAAAGATGCTTATACCATGATGGGCTTTGCCTGGAAAACGGGCGGCGAAAAAGGTTTTGCCTGGGCGGACGGCGATTATTGGTATGGTCCCGAAGCCGACCCCGGACTTAGAAATGTTATTGTTACGGCAAACGGCATTAAGACGGGAACGGAAAGAAAAATCGACGGCGACCTCGTCGATTGGGCGGAAGATACGTTTATACCCGCTAAAACGGCCGAGGGCGTTACGGCAAATTATTCAGCCTTCCTTGGCACTGACGGACTGTATCTTGCGTTAAAGATTGAAGCAAGTAAAATCATCGTGGATCGTACTAACACGGGCGAACTTTGGCATCGGAATACGAATCTTGAATTTTTTGGTACGGACAACACGAATGCGGCACGCATCATAACGTTTGGCGGAAAGGTATATCATACGGGACAAGTTACGGACGCAGCCATAAATTATACGGACGGTGAGGAAAAGGATACGCTCGTATTTGAAATCTTTATCGCCAATGAAAATATGAAGAATATTACGTCTGAAACAAAATCCGTCAAACTTGACTTCGGCGGACAGTTGTATACCGATGCGGCTCAGGAGGCAAATTGGCAGGATTATTTGCGCGGGGCGGATATTTCCAAAAAAGCTCAGGCGTAAGACCTCGAAACAGATTAAAGCGTAAAAGAGCGTTTTAGAAAAAGCGAAAATATTATTTCCCGCCCGCGCTTTACGGGCGCGGGCGGGAAGAAAAATACAAAAAAAGGAGTAAATTTTATGAGGAAAGCAATCAAACTGACAGCTATGCTTCTTGCGGCATTGATGGTAGGCAGCGGACTTTCTGCCTGTAAAGATGATGGTGGCGGAGATGTCAGCATGGACTCTGACGGCAACGTTCGTCCCGGTGCCGACGGACCTACCAAAATTACCTTCTGGGGGTACGGCGACGATAACGAAATTTCCGTGTTTCAACAGCTGGTCAAAGATTTTAACGAGCTCTATGAAGGCGTAATTGAGGTCAACTACGAGACGAAAGCCAATGACAATTACAGCGAAAGCGCGCGTATGGCTCTCAGACAAAACAAGGCGAAAGTGGATATTCTTTACGTCGGCGACTCCGATTTCAAAGCCTATGCGGAGCTCGGTTATCTCGAACCTTTGGACGAATATCTCGCTACGAGCAAGGAAGTCGTGCTCGAAGATATGTGGGAAACCTCGGTAGACCGCTTCAAGTACGACGTGGAGACGACTACACAGGACGGACCTAATGCACATTATTGGGGAATTCCTAAGGACATAGGCCCTACGGTCATCTATTATAACGAAACCTTTTTCAATAACGCGGGCGTAAAGGTTATTTCCGTCGCGGCAGAGGATCTCGACGAATTTAACGCCGGACAGCCCGATTCCCGCGGAAAGACAAAAGCCGATTACGGGATTACCGATACCGTCAAGGAAAAAGGGTATTTTGTCACCAGTGACGGACAGAAATGGTTTAACAATCAAGTGCCTATGAGCTGGGACGAGTGTGTGACGCTCTCGACGATTGTCCAGGAATCCGAACGCGCCAGACAGAAAACGGAAAACTTCTACGGATATTTTACGGAATGGTGGTTTAATTACGGCTGGTCGGTCGGCGGCGACTGTATCGAATACATAGAGACGGACGACGCGGCTTACAATGGCGGCTATTGGGATTTCACCCTGATGGACAACACAAAGAACTATATTGTCGCCGATGACAACGAGGAGGGATATGACATCAACAGCAACCATTACGAAGCCGGTGAAATTATCTCTTGGAACGATAAACTCAACGACCCCGAAACGAATAAGACCGTCCGCTCGTCCATTGTGGCGGACGCGGAGAGCGGGAGACTTAACGAGCTGCCCTCTCAGCGCGAAGCTTTCGTGGAATTTGTCCGTATCGGACAGAAATCCACGGTGGAAGTAGATAACGGTCTGAAAGGATACGGTATTTGTCCCGCTCCTACCTCCCTCGGCGGAGATTCGGGAAAAACGGCGGCTTTTGCGCAGGGCAGCCTCGCCATGCTGGTGGACGGCAGATGGAACGTCGTCGATTTCAGAAAAAAGATGGACGACAAATGGCTTTGGGACGTCGCTCCTCTCCCTCAGTACAAAGAATACGACGACGAGGGCAATATTACCGTACACGGCATAGAGGCGGGACATTCGGGAAGCGTTGCCCTCTGTATCAATGCGAAATCCACTAAAAAAACAGCGGCCTGGAAATTCGCGGAATACATCGGCGGCAAGACGGGACAGACCGCTCAGGCGAAGTCCGGTTTCGCTATTCCTTCCCAGAAAGACCTCGCAAACTCCGAAGTTTTCTTGCAGAGCGACCAAAATCCGAAAAATTCCATTGTGTTCGTCCGTGCGGCGGAGTATGAGACGCCCGGCGACTGGTGGTATCTCAGGGATAAAAAATGGATAGACGACTGGGCGGGCGTTTTGAACGGCGATGTCAGAAACGGTAACAAAACGCTGTCCGAATTTGAAAAAGATACAAAATATCTGAATACCTGGAATATTCTGAAAACCTATACTAAGAAATCCTAATCGAAAAACTTTGATTGGAAAGGAGGACAATGAGATGAACGGAGAGCATAGCACTTATATGGCAGCAGACTCCGGCGGGAAGGCGGAAGCCGTCCTTCCCGCAAAAAGACCGCCGAAAAGACGGGTGAACAAAGAAGAAATTGCGGGGACGGCACTTGCGTCCATTCCTTTGATAGGCTTTCTGATTTTCGGTTTTCTGCCTCTCGTACTGGCATTCGCCATGGCCTTTATGGAGATGCAGGATTTCGGGTTTGAGGGTGCGACCTTCGTCGGGATGGCTAATTTTAAGGAGGTTTTGACCGACCCCTTATTTTGGGACGCCGTGGGTAATACTTTCCTCATGGGAACCAGCACGCTGATTAGTTTGGTTTTAGCTTTAATTATTGCCTATTTCCTCAGTAAACCGATTGTCGCCAAAAAGGCCTTCCGAATGATTTACTTCATTCCTTATGTCTGTTCGGTCGTCGCGGTGACGCTCATGTGGAAATACATGTTCAATACAAACTACGGCATTATCAATCAGATGCTCGGAAGTACGGGCGAAAATGCCATTGATTGGCTGGGCGATTCGAGATACTTTACTTTGGCAGTCATCATTATGAGCGTTTGGTCGGGAATGGGCTTCGGAATCATTCTGTTCACCGCCGCATTGACGGGCGTCAATCAATCGATGGTGGAGGCGTCCAAAATCGACGGAGCGGGGGCGTTCAGACAATTTTGGAATATTGTCCTTCCCTCCATTTCTCCCACCAGCTTTTATCTCCTCGTCATGGGGGTTATCGGTGCGCTGCAATCCTTTGCGACGACGAACGTCCTCGCCTCGGAAGGCGGTCCCAACGGAGACGGTATCACCATTGTATTCTATCTCTATCGAAGGATATTTTCGTATGTCGGCGAAATGGGAACGGCGAGCGCGTCTGCCTGGATTCTCGCGCTTATGATTTTGATTCTTACCGCGATTCAGTTCCTGGTATCCAAAAAGTGGGTGAATTATGACTGATACGACTTTGAAGCGCGACGATATGTCCTTAAAAATTAAAAAATCCAAAGCGAAAAGAATTGCGGGAAAAACGTGCGTATATGCGGTTCTTATTTTCTATGCTATCGTCATTATTTTTCCTTTCTCCGTCGTTCTGATTACATCTTTCAAGACTTGGCAGGACGCTTCCGCTTTGAATTTTGAATGGATTCCCGAAGGGGGATTTGTTTTGGACGGTTATAGGCAAGTATTTACTTATCGGGGAAATATGGACGCGGCTTTACCCACGCTCATCAAAAGTTTTCTCAATACCTTAGTCTATATTCTGCCGCCGACCATCATCGGACTTTTTGCTTCCTCCATTTCGGCGTATGCTTTCGCAAAACTCCGCTTCCGCGCGAAAAATATTATGTACAGCCTGCTTTTGGCTACCATGATGATTCCCGGAACGATTATGATTGCGCCGCAGTTCTCTATTTATGACGCCATCGGCTGGGTAGATACTCCGTTACCTTTGATGATCCCCGGCATGTTCGGCGCGGCGGCATGCGTGTTTTTCATGCGACAATTTTTCATGGGGATTCCCGACAGCATTATAGAGGCTGCTAAGCTGGACGGCGTGGGGTTCGTCGGCATATTCTTCAAAATTATGGTGCCTTTATCAGTGCCGGCGCTCCTTGCTCAGGGACTTTTGGGGTTTATCGGCGGCTATAACGATTATTTCGGACCGTTGATTTATCTGCAATCTTCCGATTTATATAATTTACAGATAGCGCTGAAAGTCTTTGCCAGCGCTTACGGAGATGAACCCAATGTCGTCATGGCGGGCACCATGGCTGCATTGATTCCTACGTTAATCATTTATTTCATCGCACAAGATTACTTTATCGAAGGTATCGCTGCCAGCGGTATCAAGCAATAAACTCGAAACAAGCTCAATCTAAATTAAATAATCTCAATCTAATCTAAGCAAGCTCACTCTATTAAGGAGGATTTTATGAGAAAATCTTTGAAACTTCTTTCTTTATTTCTCGCGCTCAGTATGACGGGAAGTATCCTTTCCGCCTGTGGAGATAATAAAGGGGATTCGGGCGACGATACAAATACGGCGGAAACGTTCGATTATGCAACGGAAATGCTCAGTAAAATGGATAACGTCAGCACGGGGTACAACAGCAGTCTCTTTTATGTGAATACTTTGGAATTTCAGATTGCCGATCCTTCTGTTATCTATGTTACGGAAGGGGAAGATGCCGGATATTTCTATGCCTATGGCACCAGCGACGAAATCGGCTGCCACGGTATTCAGGCTTGGCGCTCGAAAGACCTTTCGCATTGGGAATGTACGGGTATCGCTTTCCTGCCCGATTATTCGGTCGCTTGGGCTGTGAATAACTATTGGGCGCCCGAGGTCATTTACGATTCGGCGGAAAAACTCTATTATATGTTCTATAATGCTTATAATATGAACGATAATAACCGCTTATGCCTGTCGGTGGCTTATTCCACCTCTCCCGCGGGACCCTTTATTTCTCCCGACGGGCGCAAAGATGCGGACGGCAATATGCTCTCCGCCGGCAAGCCCGTGTATGACGTCACGACGAACAATCCCGTCGTTGCAGAGCTGGATAAGGAAAATCCCGGATTTGCGAAAACGCACGCGCTCGACGCAAGTCCCTTTATCGACCCCGCGACCGGAGACAGGTATTTATATTTCAGCTACTATGACGATTACGGCGAAGGTTCCTTCATTTACGGCATGAAAATGAAGAATTGGTTTACGCCCGATTATACGACGATGACTATGCTCACCTATCCCGGATATAACAATGTGAAGGCCGGCATTGACCGCGATATTACCCAGCAGGCCAGCGAGGGCAACGTCAACGAGGGTCCGTTCATGGTGTACCACGACGGAAAATATTATATGACGTTCAGCGTTTTTGGGTATCAGGATTCGAATTATCAGGTGAAACAGGCAATTGCGGATTCTCCGCTCGGAGTATATGAAAAGGTTTCCCCCGATGACGGCGGCAAAGTGATTTCTACGGATACTGTAAATTGGAGCCACATCGTCAGTGCGGGACATCACAGCTTTATTCAATGCGGCGATGAAACTTTTATTGCTTACCATACTTTCAAGGACCGCAACAGCATCGCGGGAGGCCGCGCTTTGGCGGTGGATAAGGTGGTATGGATGAAAAATAATGCCGGACAGGACGTCATGTATACCAACGGTCCGACGTATTCCGTTCAGCCGCTGCCCGAATCCCTTTCGGGGTATAAAAATATCGCGCCGAGTGCAAAGGTGACGGCGGATAAAACCTCCTCCGACAGCGATGTGGCGTTGCTTACGGACGAAATCATCAAGTATCAGGACCTCGACCTAGCGGAAGAATATACTGCCGATGCGGGTGTATCTACCATAAAATTAGAATGGGATAACTTTCGTACCGTCCGCGGATTGATGGTATATAATTCTTACGATTATGAAAACACGTTTGTCGCAATCGATAAAGTGGAATTTGAATATCTGAAAGCGGACGGTTCTACGGGAAAAGCCGTCATTGAAAATCTCGAATATGATTGGAATTGGAATTTCGAGGACGACAATTTATTCATGCGTCCCGGCGGAGCCGCTATCGCAGAATTTTATGAAATGCCCGTGAAATCGATTACGATTACTGTACAATCGGCTCAGGGGGCAGAAAATCTGTCCATCGGAGAAATCATCGTTCTCGGAAAGGATACCGCCTGTCCGGGAATCAGCGAATTCAAAGAATATACGTACAGCAATCCCTCTTACGGTTCGTCCCATATTGTCATGGACAGCGAAAATTTCGGCAGTGTTCCCGGAACGGGACTTTCCACCTATTACGGTTATGACCTTTCGCACGACGACGGTACGGAGGACGCCTATATAAAACAAAACGGCGTCAGTGACCAATACGCTTATTTCAAAGATGTTTATTCGACATCTTTCTATATGGAAGCAGAATTTACCGTCACGGCGGATAAGCCTTTCTCCAACGACCAATTCCCTAAATTCGGTATCGCAATCAGTTGCGACGACGAGGAAAACAGCAATACCATTTTCTATTATGTGGACGCCGTAAACTATTCCAATCAAGTTGTGGGATGCGCGCAGAGAATGCTCGATAATACTAACTGGGACTGGAATGCAACCGAACAGACGGTGGCGGTGGACGGAATCCGATACACGGACGGAAATTATGTAAAGCTCGGCGTGCTGAGACTGGGAAAAGAATTTTATCTCATCTGTAACGATAAGGTGGTTATTTATTACAGCAGTTTCAATATTTTCAACGATGAGCAAAAGGCTGCTGCGGGCTTTTTGTCCTTCAATACGCCGATGAAGATTAAAAACTATTCCGTGTCCGACGACGAGGCAGTTCTCGAAGAAATGAAGCACAAGTATGCGGACAGCATGAACGGAGAAACGTTCGGTTCCGCGGGGAGTTACAGCACTACGAGCGGCTGGGATTTAACGAACGACCGCGGCGAAACGCCTTCGGCGGTACAGTCCTCCACGGGCGATCAATACGCTTATTTTAAGGATATCAATTCCACGAGCTTCTATGTAGAGACGGAAATTACCGTGTCGAAGGATTTAGGCGATTCCTTCCCGAAATTTGGGCTCGCGGCAAGGGTCGGAGATAACACGCTCTTTTTCTATATCGACGGTTCAAGCAATTATAACGCCCGGCGCGTGGGATATGTATCCCGTAACGATAAGGGCGAATGGGCTTGGGGAACGAACGATAACAAGGAACAACAGGTAGATATAGGAAAGTATACGGACGGAGAATATGTCAAATTGGGAATGCTCCGAGACGGAAATACTTTCAAGCTGTATGTCAACGATCAACTCATTTTCACTGTGACAGATGTGCGCGGCTTTGGCTCCGACAAGGCGAGCGTTGCCGCAGTGCTTACTTTCACGACCGGAGTCACAATCAGAAATTATTCCGCGACGACAGATATAGCTTCTGTCGAAAAGTAAAATTGTTTTCCCCTCCTCTTTGTTGAGGAGGGGAAAAAGAAAACAAGAGACGAAGGGCGGAGAAACTCCGCCTTTTATCAAAAAAAGGAGACAGAGATGAAAAGACAAAGAAATGAATATCCCCGTCCGCAATTCCGGCGGGAGGAATGGCTTCCGTTGAACGGGGAGTGGGAGTTTGCCTTCGACGACGACAACGAAGGTATTAAAAAAGGATATTATAAGGGCGAAAGAGCATTGGATAAAAAAATCCAAGTGCCGTTCAGCTATCAGTACGAGGCGAGCGGAATCGAAGAAAAAGAAAACCATGAAGTTGTATGGTATCGCCGCTTTTTTGAAATATCCAAGAGCGGCAAACGCGCTCTGTTGTGCTTTAACGGCTGTGATTATATCGCGGACGCATGGGGGAACGGAATACATGTCGTATCGCATACGGGAGCGTTTGCGCCCTTTTCCGCCGATGTGACGGATTGCCTGAAAGACGGGAAAAATGTAATCGTGGTGAGGTGCTGTGATCCGCTCGACCCGACGATTCCGAGAGGGAAACAGAGCTGGACGGGAAAGAATTTCGGGTGCTGGTATCTTCCCAATACGGGAATTTGGCAAAGTGTCTGGCTAGAATTTTTCGGGGAGGATTGCATCGAGAAATATTCCTTGATTCCCGACATAGATACCTGCTCGTTTTCGGGAGAAATAAAGACTCTGTACGGACTTGCGGACGAGGCGGAAATAGAGGTATCATACAAGGGAAAAAGAGTCAAGAAACAGAGGTTTTCGCTCGACGGGAAGTATACGAGATATACCGTGCGGATGATGGAGCTGGATTTTGTGGACGAATCTTTCTATTGGTCGCCCGAACAACCGAATTTGTTTTATGTGGATTTTCGGTTGTATAAGGACGGAAAAAAGATTGACGAGGCGCATACGCGGTTCGGAATGAAGAAAATTTCAGTGGACGAAGGCGGAAATATTTGCCTGAATAATGCTCCGCTGTATCAGAGGCTCATTTTGGATCAGGGATATTGGAATGAGAGCGGATTAACGCCGCCGTCTGTGGAGGCGTTGAAAAAGGACATTCTGTTGTCCAAAGAAATGGGCTTTAACGGGGCGAGGAAACATCAGAAATTTGAGGACCCGTATTTCTATTATTATGCGGAGGAACTTGGCTTTTTAACGTGGTGCGAAATGCCTTCAGGATATAACTATAATGCCGAGGAGGTATTTGCGATAACGAAGGAATGGCAGGAAATCCTCTCACAGGCAAAAAACTTTACGAGTAATATTTGTTACGTGCCGTTAAACGAAAGCTGGGGCGTGAGAAAGATATTGGTGGACGAAAGTCAGAAGAATTTTGCAAGAACGCTGTATTATTTGACTAAAACGGTAGACGGGAGTCGATTGGTAAGCAGTAATGACGGTTGGGAGATGCCGGACACGACAGATATACTCGCGATTCACGATTACGCCTACGACAGCTCGGAATTCGGCGAGAAATACCGCAGAGAGAATTACGATACATTATATCCTCAACGCCGTAAGTTGATGGCAGAGAACTGTATATATGAAGGGCAGCCGGCGTTATTGACGGAATTTGGCGGAATCGCAATGCAAAGGGAAGCGAAGGACGGAAATTGGGGATACAATACGGGAGCAAAGTCGGAAGAAGAATTTTTGAGCCGATATAAAAATCTCATGGACGGGATTTATGCACAAAAGGAATTACAGGGCTTTTGCTATACGCAACTTACGGACGTACAACAGGAGGTCAACGGATTGCTGTATCCCGACCGTTCGCCAAAATTTGAAATATCCAAAATTAAAAAAATTACCGAACATAAAGATTGAAAAGATATAAGTTTATTTCTCTATATCATGTCTGTAATTTTTTGGATTTATACCTTTACGTGCCTTAAAAAACTTATTGAATTGCGGGTAGTCGGTAAAGCCGCATAAAAAAGCGATTTCCTTGATCGGTAGTTTTGTTGCCGTCAATAGCTTTTCAGCATATTCTATTCGTTTATTCAAAATATAGTGTTTGGGCGATATTCCCGTTTTCGACTTGAATAATTCTCGAAAGCGGGAATTGCTATACCCGGTCGAATTTGCAAGTTTTTCGAGGTCGATTTCCGTGGAAAAATATTCGTTTATATAGATATATGCATATTCGATTGGATCGAAACCGGACGCCAAAGGATTATACCCGCGGCTTCGGTAGCTCGTGACAAAAAATTCAGTCAGAGTAGCCTCTATTACTTTATTATAAAGATAGTTCTTGTCGCGGTATTCGTCCGCGATTTTTTCTATTAACCGAAAAACGGATAGGTTGAAATCTTTGAATTGTTTAGGGGCGGGGTCCATAGGAAAATCTTCTGCATCAAATCCGACGGCGACTAATTTTGCCGGAATCTGATGGTGTTCATCATGAACCGTTCCCGGCGGATAGAGGATATAGCTATTATTACCAAAATAAAATACGTCCCCGTTACGTACATTATCGGTATAGGCCAAAAATTGACCGCTTTCTATATAGGCGGAACTTTTTCCATACATGGAATATCCCTGTGCGTTTATATAATAGACGAACTCATAGACGTTATGCACGTGCGGGTTTACCGTTAGGGGGCGATTATAAGTATTTATATGTATGAATCTCAATTTCATCATTACACCTCTGTATTTATTATAAAACATTGCTTAAAAAAAAGCAATAGAAAAAATAGAATCGTCGAAAATCACATTTTTATAAGGCTTTTCGCCATTGAATTTACTAATGTTTTCCGTTATACTAATACGCGAGGAGGGAAGAAAATTTTATGACAAAACTAAAAAAATTTTCGTCTGAATATCCGCTTGGGCATAAAAAAGTACGAAAAAAATGGACTTCTCGCGATTTTACACTCTTTTTTATCGCTTGTGCGGGTGCAGTGTTTCTCTTTGTGTTCGCATATATTCCCATGGCGGGTATTCTTATCGCCTTTAAGGACGATTCGCAGTATTTTAACATTTTCGAGGTAATCCAATACGGCTCATTTGTCGGATTTAACAATTTTTTAGAATTTTTTCAGGATCAAAAATTTTGGGACGTCGTCTTGAATACGTTGGGACTGAATTTGTTGATGCTACTTATCAATTTCCCCGCGCCAATTATTTTTGCATTACTCTTAAATGAAATTTCTCATCGGAAATACAAAAAGACGATACAGACACTTTCCATTTTTCCGCATTTTATTTCTTGGGTTGTCTTCGGGGGGATTGTTATCGCTTTGACAGATATGACTACGGGGATAATTAATCCGCTTTTATATGCGTTGGGTATCGGCTCCCGCGATAATCCGATCAATCTTTTGACCGCAGATTATTTTTGGGGACTCATGATTATCGTCTCTATGATTAAAAGCGTGGGCTGGGGGTCCGTTATCTACTTAGCTGCCATTACAAGTATTAGTCCGGAAATGTATGAGGCTGCTCAACTCGACGGAGCAAATCGATTTCACTGTGCATGGAATATCACTTTGCCGTCTATCGCTCCGACAATTACCGTATTTTTGTTGTTGAATATTTCCAATCTGCTTTCAAATAGTTTCGAGCAATTCTATATTTTGCAAAATCCCGCAAATATCTCCCGTAGTGAAGTTTTGGCTACATATATCTATCAGATGGGCATGATAGAGCGAAAGTATTCCTATACCACGGCGATGGGATTATTTGAATCCTGTTCGGGAATTGTTCTGATGCTTACGGCGAATGCAATCTCCAAAAAAGTGGCGGGGGGGGGGGTGTTTGGGGGGAAGGAAGAGAATCATTGT
>USMU01000022.1 GCA_900555925.1 uncultured Clostridium sp.
GGAGGACGATTTCCAGCGGGAGGAGATAGAGAAGCTCAAATATTAAGCGGCAAGCTGTTTTGCATAAAAACACGAGGCTTTTTTGTCCCCGTTTCAGTCCCCATTTTCACCGAATTAACCTAAATTCGATTTTATAATTATACATACAACAGCACAAAAAAACAAGGGTTTGCAAATATTTTTGCAAACCCTTGTATATTCTGGTGCGGATGACAGGACTTGAACCTGCATGGTCTCCCACAGGAACCTGAAACCTGCGCGTCTGCCAGTTTCGCCACATCCGCATATAAACCTTTACTTTAAGAAGTAAAGATAAATTTTCAATTCATAAAACTTCGTATTTTTCTAAAACTCCGTTTTCGTTTATGAGTCGATATGCTTTTCCGCCGCTCGAAAGACTTCCGACAATCCTTTCATCTTCTATCAATAGAGCCGCATTGTCCTCAATCCCATAAGCACATTCATAATTATAGCATACAATTTTATCAAAGTCAAGCATTCTTTGTCCATAATGCGGAGAAATTATTCCTTTTATCCAATTTAATCCTTTGAACATAGCGTAAGCCGTTCCGTTTTCCGTTTTGAGAGAATCGGTATAAATATCGGAAAACCAACAAATTGCTCCCGCGGACAAGCCCGCCAAAGAAATTCCTCTCTCGTAAGCATCTTGAATCAAAGTTAAAAGCCCCGTTTTTTTCCAATGTTCCATCATAAACACCGTATCGCCGCCGCCCACATAAATGACGTCGGCTTTCAGGAATTTCTCTTTGATTTTCTCCATATCGGGTTCTTTGTAGACAGTTAAGACCACGTCCGTCTTGATATCGAACATTCCCGTATAGATTTTATGAAAAGAATTATAATACGGCATAAAATCATGACTTGCCGTAGGAATAAAAAGAGCGTTTGCCCGTCGATCCCCGGCATGTTTTTTAGCCAACTCCGCAATATATTCGTCTATTTTCAGTGTTGTTTTTTCCCTGATTTCCCCACCGCCGATTGCAATGATTCTTTTCATCTGTTTATCCTTTTCGAGCGGCAATAATGTCGTCTACCTGCCCGATAATTTTTTGAGTTTTTTCGAGAGCCTCCCGAACATACCGTTCAGTTTCTTCCGCATCGGCGAACGCATCGTCCGAGAGCTCCGACAAAAGATTCGCGATCGCGTCGAGTCCGTTTGCCACACCTTCGAAAACCATGTCTTTTCGTTCGTCGACGAGCCGCAGCGCATTCCACATTGCCTCTTCGGCCAAGGAACGGAGTTTTGCCACTTTTGCCTGATTAAAAAGCCCGTTGCGACTTTTATCCCTTTCGTCGAGGACGACTTCCAATTTCTTTTTCAAAGTCAAACAGCTCTGCCTGACCGCCGAAGGCGTTAAATTTTTTCTGGATTTTCTTTTAACAAAAGCCAGTAATAATAACCCAGCGACAATCAGAAGAATATACCAGCCGTATTGTATTGCCAAACGAAAGGCGTTTTCTCCGATTTCTCCTGCAGAAGTTCCTTCGGACAAGGAATCTGACGCAGATAAAAAAACATTGACAAATTCATTTCTCATCATGAGCCCTCCTTCCCGTTTACGACATGTATATCCAATTGATTATAGGGAATTTCGATTCTGTTCTTTCGGAAACTTTCCAAAATTCCTTCGAGCAAATCAAACTTAACGCTCCAAAAATCGTCGGGATTTGTCCAAACGCGCAAGGTAAAATTGAGAGCGCTATCTCCGTAGTCGGTCAAGCGAAAAAAGGGTGCAGGGAGCGCTGAAATTCTCTTATCTGCCTCCACGACTTCCATGACCGTCCTTTTGACTTCCGAGACGTCCGAATCATAAGATACGGGTAAAAGGATTTCCAAGCGACGAAGAGGCATTCTGCTGTAATTGATGATGACCGAACCGAGAACCGTGCTGTTGGGAATAATGACGGTAAGGTTGTCGGTAGTCACGACTTTGACCGAGAACAATTTTATTTCCTTGACCGTTCCCGACGTGCCGCCGATATCCACATAATCTCCCGCCTGGAAGGGCTTTGTAAAAATGAGCAGAATACCGTTCGTAAGGCTGGAAAGCGTATCCTGCATACCGAGGGCGATGGCGAGCATGACGGAGGAAAAGGCGGCCACGATTCCGGCGGTAGAAAACCCCAGAGTTTTTACGAGCACCAAGGCCAAAGCCACATAGGCGATTAAAGCAACGAGAGAAGTAATGAAAGTCGAAGCCGCATTATCTAACCTCCGACTTTTGACGGAGCGTTTTTTCACGCTTGAAGTCACGATCCGAATGATCAGTAAGCCCAAGACGAATAAGGCCAACGCTTTAAGAATATTCAAGCCGTAACCGCTGAGAAAATTCCAAAAAAAATCTTTAAGGTTATTCCAAAATTTTTCCATGAACTCTTTAACTCT
This sequence comes from uncultured Clostridium sp., assembly GCA_900555925.1. Taxonomy (GTDB): domain Bacteria; phylum Bacillota; class Clostridia; order Christensenellales; family Borkfalkiaceae; genus Scatosoma. The sequence continues at coordinate 2,408 of USMU01000022.1, forward strand.
TTCCTTTACGTCGTATGTAAAATCCCTCGTTTGCGATAAGAGTCCCTGCCAAATTCGCAGGGACTCTTATCGCGGAAAAGTACCGTTTTACCGCCCTCTTTACTTTGTACCGAATAACCTGTCGCCCGCGTCACCGAGTCCGGGAACGATATAACAATGCTCGTTCAAAACAGGATCGATAGCGGCGACATACAGATCTACGTCGGGATGGTCAGCCAAGACTTTTCGGATTCCCGTAGGACAACTGACGATACAGCAGAGCTTTATATTTCCCGCCCCGTGTTCCTTAATCATGGCGATCGCATCGGAAGCACTTCCGCCCGTCGCGAGCATGGGATCGACGACGAGAAGCGTTCTTTGTTCGCTGTCTGCGGGGAGCTTGCAGTAATATTCCACGGGCTCATGTGTTTCGGGATCCCTGTAAAGTCCGATATGTCCCACTTTGGCGTTGGGAATGAGCTCCAATACTCCGGAGACCATACCGAGTCCCGCGCGCAGAATAGGCACAACCCCGACCGTGCGGCCGGAGACCATCTTACAATGCGCGGTCGTAATCGGAGTTTCGACGTCTACGTCTTCGAGGGGAAGATTTTTCGTCGCCTCATAGGTTTCCAGCATGGCGATTTCTTCCGCCAACTCCATGAACTGCTTTGTAGTGGTGTTCTTGTCGCGCAAAAGCGCAAGTTTATGCTCGATGAGCGGGTGGTCTACCAGATGAAATCTGGGGTTGTCGAAAAACTCGTATTTTTCCATAAGTATTGTATCTCCTAACTTATTCTTTTGCATGTCAATCCCGCTCTGCGGCGTTTTATTTGGAATATTTTTCTTCGATCGCCTTAATCTTCGCGATTCTGCGGTTATGGCGTTCGCCGCCCATGTATTCGCTCGTAAGAAACGCGGTGACGATTTCTTCCATCATGCCCGTGCCGAGACATTTTTCCCCGAAAGCGAGCATATTCGCATCGTTATGATACCGAGTATACTTTGCGCAATAAGTATCGTGACAATGCGCGCAGCGGACGCCCGGAACCTTATTGGCGACGATCGAAACGCCTATTCCCGTGGAACAAATGACGATACCTCTGTCGCATTCCCCGCGGGCGACGCTTTCCGCGGCAGGCAGAGCATAATCGGGATAATCGCAGGACTCCGTACCGTTTGTCCCGAAATCGACGTATTCATAGCCGTTTTTTACGAGATATTCTATCAACGCCTTTTTGAGATTGAGTCCGCCGTGATCGCAGGCAATCGCAATTTTCATAATTTGTTTTCTCCTTTTTCGTCTTTCATTATACCATATCCCCCCGTTCCTTTCAAGTATTTACCGCAAAATTTTCTCGATTTGCGCATTTATTTTTTCTTTTTGACCGCAGACGTTTTCTTCGCAGGTGTTTTCTTTGCCGCCTTCGCAACAACTTTGCCGCCCACGCCCGATGCTCCCGCGGTTTTTGAAACTCTTTTTCTCGGTTTTGCCCGCGGCTTTCTCGCTTTCTTTTCTCCGTCTTTTTCCTCGTTCTTTTTTCTTTCCGTTTTTTCTGCGCCGTTCTTCCCGCTCTTGCTTTCCGTTTCCTTCTTTTCCTCCTCGACCTTTGTCTCGGTCGCGCCTTCCCGCAATTCGGGGAACAATTTTTCTATGAGCGCAGACATGCCCCCGACGATTTTTTGATAAGTCAGGCGATAGCAATCGAGATCCTTTCCGAAAGGATCGGGAATTTCATAACCCGCGATATCCGAAAAGGAAAAGACGTTGTTTTCAATATCCGAAAATCCCGCCCTTCTTAAAATATTCCACCGCATATCCATCAGAATGTCCCGTTGGCTGTCCGTCATGCAGATGATCGCATAGGCCTTTTCCAGCATATCCGGATCGAGCTCTCGGGAAGAAAAATTATCGATGGATAACCCGTTCTCCGATAATACCGCCGCGGAATTGGGATTGATGTTTCCGTTTTCCGAAGCCTTCAACCCCGCGGAAAAAACCGCGGCGTCTCGGATATTCAGGCGCCTGAGCTCCGAACGCAGTACGGCCTCCGCCATGGGCGAACGGCAGGTATTTCCCGTGCATACGAATATAATCTTTCTTTCTTCCATTCTCGTTCCCGCCTTTTAGTCTATGGCAATCTCCTTTTTTCTTTTGTCAATGAGGGATATCTACGGAGGCGCACGCCTTTTTCAGACGATTCATAACTCCCGCCATCACGCCGCCTTGTACGGACGGCTCCACGGCTATTAAGATATCAGCGAGCTTTTCCGCCCTTCTCAACAAATCGTAAAGATTTGCAGCCATATCCCTGTCCGTTCCGCCGAGATTTAAGACCTCAGCCCCGCGCGCTTTCCACTCCGCCGCGAGTTTTTCCTCGCATAAAAGAACGGCTCTGTTCCCGCTTTCTTTCTCTTTTCTCCACGCTTCAAAAGCGTCTGCCGCCCGTTCCGCAGAGAACAAAACGGTCTTGCATCGGGGCGAATAATGCTTGTACATCATGCCGGGACTCTTTGCCCGTTCTCCAGGTTTGAGTTCGGGCGCATACACCTCGCACGCTCCCGCCACTGAAGCGATCATTTCTCTGGTAATCAGACCGGGCCGCAGAATAACGGGCCTGTCTCCCGTGACGTCGCAAACGGTGCTCTCGATGCCGCCCAAGGATCTGCCGCCGTCCAGAATCAAAGGAATTTTCCCGTCGAAATCGTCCGATACATGCGCGGCCGAAGTGGGACTGACGTGTTTTGAAAGATTTGCGCTCGGCGCGACGATGGGAATATCCACCGTTCTTAAAAACGCCTGTGCTCCTTCATGAGACGGAACTCTCACCGCCAGGGTATTCAGCCCGCAGGAAACAAAACGGCTCACTTTACCCGTAGAGGGATAAACGAGCGTCAGAGGACCGGGCAGAAAAGCCCTCCTCAATTCCGCCGCATACGGCGGGTCGTCGTCGATAATTTTTCGGATGTCGTAATCCTTATGCACGTGTGCAATGAGAGGATTGTCGTTTGGCCGTCCCTTGATTCGGAAAATACGCTTTACAGCCTCGTCGTCGAAGGCGTTCGCGCCCAATCCGTATACCGTCTCGGTGGGAATCGCCACGACGCCGCCCGAAAAGATAATCTCTTTCGCCTCCGCAAGAGCTTGCGGGGTAATTTTTTCTGTTTTCGTAATCATAATGAGGCCTTTTGTTCTTCCTTCCAAACTCATTCAAAAGGCAGTTCGTCGTCGGAATCGCCGTTCGTCTCTCCTCCCCGCCCGCTTTTGCGGGACGAGTCGTAGGCTCCGCTTTGTTCATAAGGCTCCCCGAATGCTTCTTCCGCAGGTTCGTCGTCAAATCCTCGCGGTCCGCGGGAATATTCGGGCGGTTCGTCGTCCCGATTCTGTTCGTCCACATCTACGAATTTCGTGCTCTCGCCGATAAATTTGAGCTGTACGCGCCCCTGCGAACCATTTCTGTGTTTGGCGATGATGAGTTCCGCCGCTCCCTTGACGATTTTTCCCGAAGCCATTTCCTCGGCGGTTGCCGTCGCTTCGGGACGGTTGATGAACATGACGATATCGGCGTCCTGCTCGATAGCGCCCGACTCTCTGAGGTCGGAGAGCTGCGGTTCTTTGGATTGGATACGGCGGAGCTGGGACAGCGCAATGACGGGAACGTTGAGTTCCTTAGCCATAATTTTCAGATCGCGGGTAATGGAGGCGATCTCCTGCTGTCTGTTTTCCGACCCCGCCATATTCGAGGAACCGCCCGTCATGAGCTGGATATAGTCGATCATAATCATATCCACGCCGCCCGCGACGGTTTTCAGCCGTCGGCATTTGGAGAGGATTTCCGCAGGCGTGACGCGGGAGGAGTCGTCGATATAAATTTGACTTTTTTTGAGTTTATCGCTGGCCAGCATGAGCTTTTTCCATTCGGAAGCGGAAAGCTGTCCGGAAAGTCCCTTGGCCATACTGACGTTGGCATACGAGCAAAGGAGCCTCTGCACGATCTGAATGCGGGGCATTTCCAGAGAGAATACGGCACAGACCTTATTTTTATGCAGAGCGGCATGCTCGACGAGGTTCATGGCGAGCGAAGTCTTTCCCATACCGGGACGGGCGGCGAGAACGATGAGGTCGGAGGGTTGAAGTCCGTTCGTCATTTGATCCAGCCGTTTGAATCCCGTCTCTATGCCCTTGAAGGCGTTGGCGTCCGATTGAATGGCCTCGAACTTTTGCAGCACCTGCTGAACGATATCCCCTTCGCTCATGCCCGCGAGGGAAGAGCGATCCGCCTGTTTGGAAATATCGTATACCGCCTTTTCCGCAAAGGAAATGGCGTCGCGTCCGTCCGCGCCCGTCATGCAGTTTTCGATGATTTTGCGCGAAGCGCGGATGAGCTTTCGGTTGGTGCTGTCCCGACTGACGATTTCGTAATAAGACTTGTAATTTGCCGCAGAGGGAGTAATCTGCGCCAATTCGGTGAGATAGGCGATTCCTCCCGCCTTTTCGAGATTGCCCTCCCCGTCGAGCTCGTCGGACAAAGTGACGAGGTCGATGGGCTTGCGGTCGTTGAAAACCACCTGCATGGCGTGAATGACAAATTTATGCGATTCCTGATAAAAGTCGTCCTCGGTAAGTTTTTCCACCAATTCCGCCGCGATATCGTTGTCGATGAGGAGACATCCCAACAGCGCCATTTCCGCATCGCGGTTATAAGGCATGGTATTGATTTCTGCTGCCATTTCTTTATTCCTGTCAGTCCGTGAGTTTTTCGAATTCGTTCAAGGTATCCTCGAATTCCTTCATTGCCGTTTCAAACGGCGCCTTCGAGGTGAGGTCCACTCCCGCCTTTTTGAGAATGGAGACGGGGTCGGTGCAATTGCCTCCCGAAAGGAACTCAAAGTAATCCTTGACGGCTTTATCTCCCTCCGACAAAATCCGTTTGACGATGGAAATGGCGGAAATAATTCCCGTGGAATATTTGTAGACGTAGAAGGAACGATAGAAGTGCGGAATCCGCGCCCATTCGTAAGCAATTTCCTCATCGTGAACGATCCCCGCGCCGTAATACTCCTTATTGAGCTTGTAATAGACTTCGCAGAGATTCTCCTTCGTAAGCGGCTCGCCCGCCTCCGCTTTCGCGTGGGCGATCTGTTCGAATTCCGCAAACTGCGTCTGGCGGAACAGCGTCGTACGGATCATATCGATATAGTAATTGAGGAGATACTTCTTCAAATTCTTGTCCTCAGTCGTCGAATACAGATATTTCATGAGCAGAACTTCGTTGACCGTGCTGGCGATTTCCGCGAGGAATATCGTATATTCCGACTTGGGATAAGGCTGCCTTGAAGTAGACTTATAGGTGTGAATGGAATGTCCCATTTCATGAGCGATCGTGAAAATTTCGTTCGTCGTCTCCTGATAGTTGAGAAGCACGTACGGATGCGTGTCGTAAACGCCCGTGGAATAGGCTCCGCTGCGCTTTCCTTCGGTCTCGTAGACGTCTATCCAGCGTTCGTCGCGGCCGCGGCGGAGGAGATTCTGATAATCTTCGCCGAGGGGCGCGAGTCCCTTGATGACGAGCTCATACGCTTCCTCAAAAGGAACTTTGATGTCCGCGTCGGAAACGAGCGGCACGTAAATGTCATACATGTGCTGTTCGTCAAAGCCGAGAATTTTTTTGCGCAGAGAAATATACTTGTGCATGACGGGAAGCGCGGCGTGCACCGCTTCGATCAGGTTGCCGTATACGACGGGACTCACGTCCTCGCCGTCCATCGCCATATCCATGCAAGAGGCATAATTTCTCGCCGTCTTGTAGAAAATATCCTTCTTGACGTTTCCATAATAGGTCTGCGTAATCGCGTCGACGAGGTTGATATAGGCTTTATAATACGTCTTGAACCAGGTTTCCCGTTCCTCTCTCGTGCCCGAATGCAATACGAGACCGTACATGCCGTGGCTCATCTGCACTTCTTTGCCGCCGAACTTTTCCTTGGGGAGATTGAGGTTTGCGTTATCGAGCATGGAGAACACCGTATGAAATCCGCCCATGACGTCGGATGCGAGCGCCAGAAGTTTTTCCTCTCCTTCGCTCAAAACGTGCGCCTTGGACTTTGCGATTTTTTTCAAAGAATAGTCGTAATCGGCAAAATCGGGGTCGGAGATATACGACTTCAACTTTTCGTCGCTGAGCGCGGTAAGCTCGGGCTCGACGAAGGCCATGGCGGCCATGAGTTTGGAGATGAGGGAACTCATCATCGCCGTATACGAAGTATATTTGGAAACTCTCAGATCTTCGTCGTGGCGCATGCTGGCATAGAGATAGAGTTTTTCCAGTCTGCGGAACATCGTATCGCGCAGCTTGAAAAATTCCAACGCTTTGGCCTTATCGCCCATTTTTCCCTGAAAAGCGGAAAAATCGTAATCGCCGTATTCCTTTTCGGCGGCCTTATATTCCGTTTCCCACGCCTCGTCCGAAGGATAGATCACTTCGAGATTCCACTTATACTTTTCTGCAATTTCCTTTCTTTCCATAAACGTTTTGCTCCTTTTGCTTTTTTGTGTTTGATTTCGGCGGAATATCGTCTTCTTCGACGCGGCCTTTCCCGCCTTGTGCCTTTTGCGTCTTTCCGTCCGCGGCTTATCCCGCCGCGAAATTATTATATCACGTTTTTTTCCGTTGTCAATCCCCGACTGCCAGCTTTTTCCGCCGTATCGTCAGTTTTTGAAACTGTGAATGGGCGCGGGAATATTTCCCCCGCGCAAAACGAAGCGGCTGCTGTCGGTGGTATGGACGGGCAGAATGGGCGCCCGCCCCAAAAGTCCGCCGAAATTCACCTGTTCGCCCACGCCCTTTCCGGGAGCGGGAATAATGCGCACGGCCGTCGTCTTTTGATTGATCATGCCGATTGCCGCTTCGTCGGCAATCATCGCCGCAATCGTCGTCGCGGGCGTATCGCCCGGAATAGCGATCATATCCAGGCCCACGCTGCAAACACAAGTCATCGCTTCGAGCTTGTCGATGTTGATTTCACCCTTTTCCGCTGCCTCGATCATGCCGATGTCCTCGGAGACGGGAATAAACGCTCCCGAAAGTCCGCCCACGCGGGACGAGGCCATGACTCCGCCCTTTTTCACCGCGTCGTTGAGAAGCGCGAGCGCCGCCGTCGTGCCGTGACCGCCGACCTGCTCCAAGCCCAATTCTTCGAGAATCTGAGCCACCGAATCGCCTCTCGCGGGCGTCGGAGCCAAAGACAAGTCGACGATGCCGAATTCCGCGTCCAATCTGCGCGCCGCCTCTTTTGCGATCAACTGTCCCGCACGGGTGATTTTGAATGCCGTCCGCTTGATCATTTCCGCGGCCTCCGTAAGATCGGCGTCAGGAATCTGTTCCAGCGCGTGCTTGACCACGCCCGGCCCCGAAACCCCGACATTGACGACGACATCCGCCTCTCCCGCGCCGTGAAAGGCTCCCGCCATAAAGGGATTGTCCTCCACCGCGTTGCAGAAGGCGACCAACTTCGCCGCACCCAATCCGTCTTTATCCGCCGTGAGAGCCGCGGACCTCTTGAACGCCTCGCCCATCATCTTCACCGCGTCCATGTTGATTCCCGAACGGGTGGAGCCTACGTTGACGGAAGCGCAGAGCCGTCCCGTCGAGGCGAGCACCTCGGGAATGGTGCGGATAAATTTCCGTTCGTAATCGGCGGTAGACTTATGGACGAGCGCGGAATATCCGCCGAGGAAATCGATCCCCAAAGCGTCCGCCGCCCTGTCGAGCGCGCGGCCGATCAAGGGCGCTTCTTCGGGAAACGCCGCCGAAATCAGGCTGACGGGAGTGACGGACACTCGCTTGTTGACGATGGGTATCCCGTATTCGCGGGAGAGATCCTCCGCCGTCTTTACGATTTTTTCCGCGCGGCGGCATACGAGGTCGTATACCCTTTGCGCCGTGTCCTCCGCCGTATCCCGAATGCAGGGAAAGAGGGAAATTCCCATCGTGATCGTACGAATGTCGAGATGTTCCTTCTCGACCATGTCGATGGTTTCCAAAACGTCGAATTTCGTAAACATCTTTCCACCTCAGACGTTATGCATCGCGTTGAAGATGTCTTCGTGCTGCATATATACCGACATGCCGATTTTCTTTCCGAGCTCCGAACACTCCTTTGCGAGCGCGGAAAGCTCCTCCGTCGCCTCCGAAAGATCCACCAGCATGATCATGGCGAAATATTCGCCCAAAATCGTCTGAGAAATATCTTCGATGTTTGCGTTCTTTTCCGAAAGAAACGCGCTGATTTTGGAAATAATTCCTTTTTTGTCCTTTCCCGTAACCGTTACGACTGCACGCATTGCGTTTTTTCTCCTTTGTCAATCTTTAATTTTTTTGTTCTTCATCCGTCTCCGCAAGGTCGTCCGCCGAATCCGCAGCGTCCGATCGGGGCTGCGCGGCTTGGGTCCCGGCCTCCTCTTCGTTCAAGGCGTCCCGATTTTCTTCCCCGGCTTCCGTTTCGTTCGCGGAATCCGAACCTTCGTCCTCGAAGTATTCTTCGTCCTCGTCTTCCTCGTCCTCTGCCAAAGCGCCGCGCTCGACGATTTCGTACTGGACGATGAAATTGCTCTGCACGATGTATTTCACGAGGTCGCCCCTATGAAAATCGGGCAGGGGCTTTTCTTTGTCGAAATAGGCTTCGCGTTCCATCCATTCGCTCTTTTTTCTGTTCCAGGTCTTGAATACGCAGGAAATCACGTCCACGTAATCTTTCTGCAATTCCTTTTCCTCAAAGCCGACGAAATAATTCTCCTCCACGTTTTTGAGTCCCTCGGACAGATAGTACATCATCTTGTAGTAGCGGCGGACGCGGTGATATTTGATGCCCATGAACGGGAATACGAATATCGCGTACAGAGCCGAAGCGACGTATACGCATATTTTGGGGAGAGTCTGCATCGGATCGGCATAGGGCAGGGAGATATAATAAATCAGCCAGGCGATACAAAACGCCGCATAGCCCGCCGTCACTCCGAAAAAGACCTGAAAAGTCCGCTGCTTTTGCGCGCGGATTTTATTGAAATCGCTGTCGCTGTAAACCGTTGTCATGTTTGCTCCTTTATTCGGCGATAAACAACACGCCCAAAGTATTTCTTCCGCAGTGTCCCGTGATGACCGAACCCGCGACCGTCTCGATAATTTCCCGGAAATCGAATTCCGAACGCACCCGCTCTTTCGCAAGCTCCACGAGTTCCGCGTCCGCACAGGAATGCGTGACGAAACAGCGGGTCTTATCGTATTTCGGATATGCCGCCTTCAAATCGTCGATATAAGCGCGGATGCACACCGTCATCTTTCCCCGATATTTCTTTTTCACGCCGAGCTGCCCGTCCTTCATATCGATCATGGGATGAATTTTGAGGATATTGGCGCCGTACATCTCCATTCTCGAACAGCGGCCGCCCTTATAAAGATAGTCCAGACGATCGGGCACGAAAGACGTATTGACTTTCAGACGGAGTGCGTTTACCCGACGCTCTATCTCCTCCGCGCTCAGGCCCTCGTCGCGGAGATCCGCCGCCTTCATGACGAGAAGCCCCTGTCCCGACGACAGAGCGAGGCTGTCCACCACGCGCACCTTGCCGTCGAATTCCTTTGCCGCAGCCAGCGCGCACGAATGAGAGGCCGAGGCCTTGCTCGAAATATTGAAATGCACCACTTCGTCGCCGTTCTTCGTCTGCGCGGCGAAAAATACTTTATAGTCCTCTATGCTCGGCGCGCTGGTCTTGGGAAGTATTTTCGTCCTCGCCACAAACGAAAAAATATCTTCCGGCGAAATGTCCACGCCGTCCAAATAACTGTCCGTGTCTAAAATCACCTTCAAGGGCATAACGCCGATATGCCGCTTTTCGACCTCCGCGCCGAGATCGCAGGTACTGTCTGAAGTAATCTTTACCATAATTTTTCCTCCGTGTCACCGTAATCCTCATTCCCCGTCAGGAATAACTGATTCGCATTCCGGGAATGTATTTCAGAATTTCTTTATACTTGATGGCCCAATCGGGCACGATTCCGTAAATATCGCTCTCCTTATACAGGCAGTCGAGATGCGAAAGCCCCTCTTTATAGCGGCTGTCCTTACTGTTCAAGCGGTTGTCCCCGAGAAAGAAGATCTCGTCCGTACCCACTTCGTACGGGCCGAAAGAATATATTTCTCCATCGGGAATATACGGTTCGTCGAGCGGGACAAATTCTTCCGTTCCCGCATAGCGGATATATACCTCGCCGTCCTCGCAGTATACCGTATCGCCCTCGACGGCGATCAGACGCTTGATGAGAAATTGCGTATTGCCGAAATCGTATTCGTCGCCGTAGCTTCTCACGTCCACCACGATGACATCGCCGCGTTCAGCGTCCCCGCCGTATTTCATCAGGAGCTCGTCACCCGAATGCAGTGTGGGGTACATGGAATTTCCGTCTACGTATACCCCTCCGAACGTATTCGTCCAATAAATGCGGAATCCCAGAGCCGCCGCCACGATCAGGGCGAGCACGCAATAAAATATCGTCGTCGAACGTCTGCTTTTATATCGATACCTGTATTCGTACAGTTCTCCGTCCCGCAAATCCTTTTCTTTCATAATTTTCTTTCCTTTTCCCCTGCGGGAATTTTAACGCGCTTTTTCAAGTCGTCGCGCATGAGATTGATTGTCTTGCCGCAGGTCAGGCATTTCAATTTGATGTCGGCGCCCGTCCGCACGATTTCCCATTCTCTCCCGCCGCAGGGGTGGGGCTTCTTCATCGTCAGAATTTCATTCAATTCGTACATGGTATCCTCAAAGCCAAAGAATGTTCGTTATCGCGTATTCCGTATCCTCGTCCTCGCAATCGAAACAGAGCGCACGGCCGTCCGAAAAACTTTTGAGCGGAGCCCCCGTCGCCTCGGCTTTGAACTCCGCGGCACTCAGGATCATGCGCTTCCACTTGCCGCCGCCCTTGACGGGAAGCAGACAGCTGAACCGCTCGATGCGGTTTTCCGAAGTTAAAATGTCTACGGAGGCTTTCAGTTCGATATCGCCGTACGCATAGACATCAAATTCCAGCATGGCGTTTTCTTCGGGGACATAGCGCGGAGAGCTGATTTTATACGTTTCGATTCCGCCCACCGAATATGCGCCCTTAATGCTTCCATACCCTTCGATACGCTTGGGAATTGCCTCGCATTCCAAAAAAATATCCGCGACCGAATAATCCTCGTAATTGGCGACGCTGAATCCGTCCACCTCCTCTCCCGAATAAATCACGCGGCTCTTGACGGCGCCAGAATCGGGGGAGGAGAATTTCTTGGAGGCAATTTTAGAAACCACCCTGAATCCGTTGATATATTTTGCATAAGCATATACAAATGCGGCGGAGGCTCCCCTATAACGCGACAATTCGCAGGAAAGTTTTCCGTTTTTGATATTTTTCCCCTCCGTGCGCACGACACACTGCCATTCTCTGAAAACGGAGCGCGTATTTTCGCCCGTTTCGGCATAATAAATTCCCGTTTCTTCCAAAATTCCGCCCTCGTCGTATTCCACGTCCGCCCGCAGTGTTCCGTCCTCGAAAGCGAGGGAAATATTCAGAGCTTTCGGAATATAAATTTCCCGTCCCTTCAAATGCTTTTCGAGAAATAAATCCAAATCTTTCAAGGCATTCGGACCGATACAGGAACCGCTGTCAGCCGAATATACGATGGCGCTGCCGTCTGTGCAGCCGATTCTCGAATAGGTATCGTAGGCGCGATCATAATCGAAAGCGGCGTCGCGAAACGCGCAGAGCATGAGCACGGGACATTTCACGAACGGAGCATACGACTGAGACTCTATGCCCGCGATATAGCGATGACGCTCGTCGCTCATATTGATTTCGGGATTAGACGCAAATTTATCGATATTCCGATAAGCCCGCCAGCCCGCCGCGTTGATGGGAACCCCGCACTTCAAATCGGGCGAAAGCATGGCCTTCCATGCAATTTCTCCGCCCGTACGGATTCCCACGACGCCGATTTCCGAAACGTCTTCCCTCTGTTTCAGGTACTCGACGGAATACAGGGCGACGTAAATCCACTCGAACCAGCAGGTTTCTTCTACGGAGCCCTCCACGCGGTCGTAGCCCCCCGCTCTCGCAAAGTCCGCATAGGAAAGAGAAGGAGGATATATCGTGCGCGGCGCGCTTTCGTCGGGAATCTCCGTCTCCCCGCTGTAATCGGGCATGAGCACCGCATACCCCTTGTCGATGAAATAATACAAAAGCTCGTCATCCAAGGGTTTCCCCGCATCCGGCAAAAGGAGAACAGCGGGGTACTTTCCCGCAGCCGACGGCTTTCCGAAGCGCGCAAAAATCCGCACGCCGCCGTCCTCCGTCTTATGTCCCGAATAGGTGACGTTCCAAAACCGCATACCCGCGGCTTTATCCTCCTTTTCTTCCCATTCGCTGGGATTCAAGGGAGTGCTCGTATCAAATTTTTTCCATACCGAAACGGCACTTAAAATCATAGTTCTTTCCTCTCGCGCACCGATCAGTACGCCTCTATCCTCAGGGAGGAACCGCAACGATCCGTTGCGCCCGAAACGAGAATTTTATTGTCTATTCTATGTTTGAGTTCTTCTACGTGAGAAATCAGCCCGATGGAAAAATGCTTGCTTCTCAGCTTTTCCAATACGTCCATGACGGTATCGACCAGTTTTTCGTCCAACGTCCCGAATCCTTCGTCGAGAAAGAAAAACTCTATCGGTCTGAGCGATTTCGCGCAGATGGCGCCGCTCAGCGCGAGCGCCAAGGACAGAGAGACCAAAAAGGTTTCGCCTCCCGACAACGTCCGAACCGCGCGGAGCATTCCGCCGTTCAGATTGTCCCCCGCCTTAAATTCGTCCTCGTATTTGAGAAAATACCTACCGTTCGTGAGCGACAAAAGCGTTTTGCTCGCGGAAACGCAGATTTCCTGCAAATATTCCGAGGCGATAAATTCCATGAATTTCCCTCGCGCCGTCAGCAGTCTGAGTTTGTCCCAAAGTTCCCGTTCTTTTTCCTTGGCTTTCAATTCTTTTTCGAGGCCTTTATACTTCTCTTTGAGTTCTTTCAGGCGATTGACCTCCCGTTCTCCCACGGCGACCTTGCCCAAAAGGCTTTCCTTTTCCGCTTCGAGCGTCCTCTTTTCCGTACGGAGCGCGAAAAGAGCTTCCTCGGAAAATCCGTCGAATTTCCCGTCGGGAATTTCGGAGCGCCTCTTTTTCAGAACGGCATACGCCTCGAAAAATTCGTCGCACTCCTCTTTTACGCGTTTCCCGTCTCCGATTTCCGCCGCCAAGGCCCGCGCCTCATCCGCGCTTTCGAAACCGTTTTCGGCAAGCAGGTCTTTAAGCGCCGCAAGCGCCTCTCTTTCCTGAGCCGCATAGCTTTCCGACAGCGTCTTTCCCGACTCTCTTTCCGCTTTCAGGCCGCTCAGTTTCTCCTCCGCCGCCCGAATCTTCTCCTCGGCACGCTTCTTTGCCGCTTTCAAAGTCTCGATATGCTTTTTTACCTCTTCCGCCGTACCTAAACCTTTGACGCGCTCGGTCTTTTGTCTCGCGAGCTCGAACCGTTCCCGATAATGTTTTCCGTCCTCGATGATGTTCGCTTTTTTCCGCTCGTTGTCCTCATACGCATTTTTTCGGGACTCTATCGCTTCCCGTTCCGCTTTCAGACTTTTGCGGGCGCCTTCTATCCGCTTGAATTCCAGCTGCGCCGCCGCGAGGTCGAACGCGCGCCCGCCGTCTGCCGCGGCGTATTTTTTCAAAAGCGTCTCCACGTCCTCCCGCGTTTCGGGATATTTTTCCGAAAGCCCGCAAAGGTCGAGGCGAAATTCCCCATACGCTTCCGACACGAGAACGGACTTGAAATGGCGACGGAGAAATTCCGTAAATGATTCGTCCGCACCCAAGGCCGCCTGCGCGCGTTCGTTTTCCGAAAGCAGAGCCTCAAAATCTTCCTTCGGACATTTATCTTTGATGTTGCGGTATTCCGCCTGACACTTTGAAAGTTTCTCCTCCGCTTCCCTGCACAGGGCGAGGTCCTCTTCCGCGCCCGTCAAGGCGCCGAGATTCTTATTCAATTCCTCTATTTCTTTTTCGATTCCGCTCTCTTCCAGCTGTGTCCGCCGCGTTTTCAGTTCGCTTTCCAGCGCGGCCGCGTCAAAGCCCGCTTTTTCCGCCTTGGCCGCGGCAAGCGTTCTTTGTCTTTTGCAATTTTCCGCAAAGTCATTCTTTTCGAGCACGGCTTTCGCCGCGGTGAACTTTTCCGCCTTTTTCCGCTTTTCCTCAAAAAACGGACGCTTTTCCTCCGCGCGGGCGAGTTTGAGGCAAAGCGCGTCGTATTCTTTCTTTTCCTCCGCGCGGCGTTCCTCCTCGTTCAGACGCTTCTCCGCCTGCGAAAATGCCTCGGCCGCACGCTTCAAATTCTCCTTTGAAAGGCGGAGCTTTTCTTCTTCCGCCGCGATGTTCTCGTCCGTGCCCCCCGCATTCTCCTGCATTTTCGTTCGCAGGAGCATCGCTTCGTTTTCCGCCGCGTCATAGCGGGAACGAATTTTCGCGGAAAGTTTATCCCCGTATTTTTCGAGGTCGAACAGCCGCGAAACCAATTGAAGCCGCTCCTTGGGCGCCGCTTTCACCAAGCCCGCGAACTCGCCCTGCGGCAGAGCGATACATTTCTTGAAATCGTCGAAGCCGAGCCCGACAATCTCCCGGATTTTCGCGTTGACTTCCTCCGTTCCTTCCGCTATGCCCTGCGGCTTTTCCCCGCCGCAGTCGTATAAAAACGCTTTGGCCACGTTGTTCTTTCTCCGACGTTCGCGCCGCACCTGATAAACGTGACGTTCCCCGTTTACGGTAATCTCGAACTCGAAAACCACATACGCTTTATCGCATTTGTAATTGATGCTGTCCGTGCCCGAAGAACGCTCTATTTTTCCGTAAAGAGCAAAATGAATACAATCGAGAATGGTACTCTTTCCGCTTCCCGTGTCTCCGAAAATTCCGAAGAGGCCGGTGCCTAAAAGTTTTCTGAAATCGATTTCCGCTTTCTCGGAAAAACTGTTGATTCCGCAAAATTCGAGATATACGGGTTTCATGCAGGCACCTCCTTGTTCGTTTTTCGTGCTCTTAAAATTCCCCCGCGGTACTTTTCGCTGTCCGCCCAAAATACCGCGTCTTAAATTAATTTTATATATTTATATACTTTTAACGCCCTTTCAATACCTTAACGCGAACGACGTTTCCGCGTTATTCCTCCAACTCCTGGATCGCCGACAAAAATAACGCCGTCAGCTCCTCTTTCGGCTCTTCCCGATATTGCGAACGATAAAATTCCTCGAACAGCTTTGAATCGGAAAAGCCCTTTCGGGATTGAAATTCCAACGTTCCTTCCTCCCGGACTTCGGCGATCAGCGACACTAAATTTTCGTGCGCGGAGAGCGACGCGGATTCCGCGGAAGTGAGCGGAGAGGTCAAATGCAGCCGAACTTCCGCAAGCGATTCGGGATAGAGGGACAAGAGCTCCTCCGCGCGGGCGGGGGAATCCGCTTCCAGCCGCACGAGTTTACGTCCCGACATCAGAAATACGTCGCGGAGATTTTCCACGCCCTTCTCCGTCAGATCGAATATCTTGACTCCCTTTTCGCCGTTCGCTTCATCGAAGGAATACTGCAAGGGAGAGCCGCTGTAATAACAATTTCCCTTGCCCATGTGCTGGCGCTTATGTAAATGCCCCAGCGCGATGTAGTCGCACTTCGGCAATACCTCCAAGGGAACGGCACGGGCCCCGCCCAAGTCGATTTCCCGTTCGCTTTCCGATGTGACGCCGCCCGCGACGAAAATATGAGACAAAAAGACGGAAGGAAGATGTTCCGTATTGCCCTCCTCCCCTTCGTCTATCCACTTCTTCATGCGCTCGGAAAAGGGCAGGTCGGATTTTTCTTCCTTGAATCGGGCCTCGTTCGGATAGGGCAGAGCATTGATGAACGCTTTTTCTCCACGCTCGTTTTCAAAGACGGCAAAACCTTTGCCCGCCCTGACGGGGCGGACTTTCCTATGCGAAGTCAAAGGGATTTCACGCCTCGAATTCCCGACGATATAGATGCCGAGTTCCTCCGACAGCGGAGCGGACGCCGATAACCGAACGCCGTCGTCATGGTTCCCGCTGATGAGCACCACCGCCCGCTCTTTTCCCGCGACCGCTTTGATTTTGGTGAAAAACAGATCCTCGGCCTCCGCACTGGGAAGATAGGTGTCGAAAATATCGCCGGCGATCAAAACCAATTCCACTTCTTCCCTGTCGCAGATTTGCACGATTTCATCCAGCACGGCGGACTGCTCTTTCAGGCGTTCCCGCCCCATCAGACGCTTGCCGATGTGCCAATCAGACGTATGCAGAATCCTCATGCGCGATGCCTCCGGGCCCGTCGGCCCCCTTCAAAAATTTTTGGAAAAAGCAAATCGAAATGTCTTGCTTTTGCCGGCAAAAAAAGCTATAATGGACATACACTGAAATTTTTCAGTCTGCCTATACTGTTTTATTATACACCATTTCTTTCGAGAAAGCAAGGAAACTGAAAAGGAAGAACGAAATTTTTCAGATAAACAAATCGGAGCGTCTATCATGTCATTTTGTTCCTTTTCGAGAGAATTTAACGAGAACACCTACACCGCGGTGGAAAATCAGTTCATTACAAAATATATGCCCGGCGCCGACGATTTCGCCGTAAAGGTCTACCTTTACGGCTTATACCTCTGCCAAAATTCCGACTCCGATTTCAACGTATTCTCCATGGCCGAGGTGCTCAAAACGACGCGCGAAAAAATCGAGGAGGCCTTCGCGTTCTGGGAGGATTACGATCTCGTGGAAATCCTCTCGCACGAGCCCTTTGTCGTCAATTATCTCCCCGTGCGTTCCGCCGTCGGACGCCCGAAAAAAATCCGTTACGAACAATACGGGGATTTCAACAAGGAATTGCAGCGGAAAATGCAGCAGGTGGGGAAATTCGTCTCCTACAACGATTCCATCAAATATATGCATTTCCTCGACGAGAACAACATTCAGCCTCAGGCGTTTCTGCTCATCGCCGAGTATTGCATCAACAAACAGGGAGAAAGCGTATCCCCTTCCTACATCTTCAACAAGGCGAAAAAGTTTATCAGAAACGGCTGGACTACCTACGAACAGGTGGAACGCGAATTGAGCAACTACAACGCGCATGAGGGGGATCTCATCGCGGTTTTCGGCGCGCTCTCCGTTTTCAAAAAACCCGAGGAAGCGGATTACTCCCTCTATGAAAAATGGACGGAAACTTTCGGATTCTCCAAAGGCGCCGTTCTGGAAGCCGCCAAACACCTCAAACGCGGCAATACCGACAGTCTCGATATTCTGCTCACGGAACTTTCCGAAAAGGGAAAAACGGCACAGGAGGACGTCAAAAATTACCTCGCGGAACGGGATATGCTCGCTTCGCTCACGTTCAGAATCGGACGGAAACTCGGCGTGAAAGTCAGCAATCCCGCCCCTTATATCGACGAATATACCGAAAAATGGTACAACTGCGGTTTTGAAGAATCCTCCCTCTCCGATATCGCACTCTTTTGCCTGCGCACCGACCGCAACGACTTTAACAGCATGAACGAGCTGGTGAGACAGCTCTTTTCGTCGGGAATCGTTTCGGCCGAGAGTGTGGAAGAATATCTTAAAGCAAAAAATGCGGAGCTCAAATTGTTCACGCGGATCCAAAGTTTCTGCGGAAATCTCAAAAAGAGCGTTGCAAATCTCTCGCTGATCGAAACCTGGCATTCGTGGAATTTCTCCGACGAAATGATTTTGGAAGCGGCGAAGCGTTCGGCGGGAAGCGGCAATCCCATTCCGTATATGAACAAAATTCTGTCAGACTGGAAACACTCCGGAATTTCTTCTCCCAAAGACATCCCCGAAAAATCTCCCGCAAGCAGCATAAAATCCCCGTACGTCAATCCCGCCGTCGAAGCGATCAACGCAAAGGCCGACCGCGAAAGATATTATGCGAGGCTCCGCGAAAAAGCTCAATCCGTCGCCGATAAATATATGGCAAAAGCCAATTCCGATCCCCGCTTTAAGGAAATTTCCGCCGAGCTTTCCCGCATGGAAATCGCACTCGCAAAAGCGGAAGTGTTTCAGCCCGAAACGCTCCCCGCCTTAAAAGAAAAGAAAGCGGCCTTGACGGAAGAAAGAAAGCAACGGCTCAAAGCACTCGGGATTCCCGAAAGCAAACTCGTGCCGCAATATAAATGCAAAAAATGCTCGGATACCGGCTTTCTTCCTTCGGGCGAAGTCTGCGACTGCTATGAAAAAAAGGATACCCCGGAAGAAGAATTCCGAGCTGTCGGAGGAAGCGCTTGAAAACTCTTATAAGTTTTCCAAAAAAAATTGAAAAAACAGGCTAAAAACACTTGCGTTTTTTTGTGAAATCATGTAATATAAAAAGGCTTCCGCAAGGGAAGCCCATAAAATGCAGAGATGTCTGAGTGGTTTAAGGAGCACGATTGGAAATCGTGTGTAGGCCTGAAACCTACCGGAGGTTCAAATCCTCTTCTCTGCGCCAAAAAACAGGTGGTTTTGATATAAAATCGCCTGTTTTTTCTTCATTTTCTTTCGTTTTTTTAACTATACCCCAAATGTACCCCAAATTATTTTTCACTCAAATCACCTACTTTTCGACAAAAATTTTCCTTTGATTTATCATTGGAACCTTTTTTATTTTTTAAAAGATAAGAAACCAATCGCTTGTGGAAAATGATATTTTTTCATGTAGTCTTCGTTAAAAAATTTTCTTATTGTCACTAAATATACTTCCCTGTCTATGCGATAATCATATCCTTTATAACAAATATAAATATCATCAATTTCAAAAGGTCTTTTGTTATCAAAAATTTCTTCATTTTGTTTTACAATGCTTTCAAACAATTCTTTTAGAGAATCATAAGCTTTTTCTTGTTTCATTGAATCTTCTAAAAATTCACTGCAAGGACGATATAAAACTTTCACGTTTAACTACTTTCCAACAATTTATAATAAATAATTTTATTAAATGTACTACTTAATTATATTAAAATAAAATGCTGAAGTCAACAATTTTTTATAGCGTATAACTAACAAAAAATAGTTTTTCTTCTGAATAAAGAACTCCCTCCAAACTATATCGGAGGGAGTTCTTTGACGTTCTAACTTCATTTCCATCTATTTTTAGACAACAAAGAAAATCTTATTTCCTCTATAAGCAGACTCCGCTTGGGGTCTGCTTTTTTCATTTTCAAAGATGCGTTCACTATAACCCCCAATCGAATTGATTTGATTCTTTCCCTTTATTTTCAAGGAGCAGATTTGAAAACTTAGAGATTTCGTGAAAATCATTTGATTTCCGATTTTTTTCAAATGACAGCGTTTTTGTGTAAAAGAGTCCCCCCGCGTTCACGCGTTTTTGGTCAAAAAATCTTTTTTCGCCGGGGGTGCCCCTTTCGTTTATGCTTTTCTCCTCCCAAACCCCGCTAAAAATACAGTAGACAGCCCCGCGCCGTTTATGATATGATGAGGCCGCAAACGGCAAGAAAAAACGCCGCCCCGCTTGAACGTTTACCAGACTAACAGCGGGAACGGCCACATATTCGACCCGTTGCCGGGCGCGATTGTGTTTTTCATTGTACCACAACCGCCCGAAAAAATCAATATTTTTTGGAGGTATAAGACAATGAAAGATCAAAAATACTTTAAAACCTGTAACGGCATCGAATTATTGACCGAGTGGAGCGACCGAAGGACAAGCCCAAAAGCCCCAACGGAATACCAAAAGAACAGCAGAAAGGCAAAAAAGGCCGCATCTGATTTATTTACTCATCTCGTTTTTGAAAAAGGAGAAAAACCCATAGATGGCACAGATTTTGCCGATAAAATGCCGTATACAAGCAGTAGCGGCTTCGGTTGTATTTGGTTAGTAAATAACCAAGCCCGAAAGCTGGGCACGGATTTATATTTAAAAGGAATAGCGATCAGCGCCGACGGTTACCCCGTTATTTTTTGGGAACACATGGAAGACGGCGAAGAAAGCGGCGAAAAATGGGAGATCGTAAAACCAATCACCGAACGGGAAGAGCTTAAAAATAAAGCCGTTCAATTATATTTAACATACTCAGAGCGCACGCACGAAAATCATAGAAGCCGCTATATAATACATTATAATTTATGGTATTTGGCAGAATTTGAAACGAAAGATCAATTATCTTTTTTTATGCGCACAATGAGGATAAAAAAGAAGCTAATAGAAAGGCGTTTCGGCGCCCCGTATGGACTTTTTGAACAATATAAACTTAATGCAAAATATATTGATATTTCTTTCATGAGTCTTGACGAAATCCCAAACATAGCAAAGCCTTTTAAAGCCTTATCAAATGGAAGTATTGTAACTTGCTACTTTTTGAATAAAAAAGGATATTTATATATCTTTCGACCGAATCCGAATATTAAAAACATCTATAAGCCTTTACCAGTGGCCGAGCATATCGCGCATCATAAAATATACGGAACATATTAAGGAGCCCGGAAAGATGACCCAGAACACCACACAGAAACGCATAATAAAGGCCCTTGCAGCTTCCCCCGCGGCGGCTCTCCGTGAGCTGATCCGAAAGAGTAACGACGCGGAAGAAATCGCATATATCAAACGAGTTGCCGAGGCTCTCAATATAAAAATAGGAGATTAAAAAATCGAAATATAAAGACCAACCGCGGCAACCATAAGCCCGCAAGGCGTAACCCGTAAAGGGCTACGCCTTTATTATTTATAATCCGTTCCAAATCAAAGACACCGAAGCAAAAGCCAAGGCGCACCACCACAACGGCGGCGCGCTTTTTTCTTTTCTCTTCCCGTTCCCGGAATATATCGCGCGCCACCCTCACCGAAACGGGCATAAAATAAGCCCATAGGGAGCGAAACCCGCCACCCTTACAAAGCACACGACAGACAACGAAAAAGCGCGAAAAACCGCAAAAGAACGCGCTAAAATTAAGCAACAAAATCGCGGACATATTCGGACAAACCCGAAAAATA
>USMU01000023.1 GCA_900555925.1 uncultured Clostridium sp.
CAATATTTTTCCATCAGCGTTTTTTCTGCGTATTTTTGAGCCCTTGACATTTTGGGATAGAAATGGTATAATTTTTTATGGAAATGCAACGTTATAAGGAATAACTTTCTACTTTATAGATATACGGAGGGAGAATATGGAGAAAAAGACGGTTGTGATTATCGGAGCGGGTCCGGCGGGGCTTACCGCGGCGTATGAACTTTTAACAAAGTCCCGGGATTTTTGTCCCGTGATTTTGGAAGCGGAGGACTTTGTAGGAGGAATTTCCCGTACGGCCACCTATAAAGGCAACCGCATGGATATCGGCGGCCACCGTTTTTTTTCCAAAGACGAACGAGTAACGACCTTGTGGACGTCGCTTTTGCCCGTACAGGGCAAGCCGAGTAAGGACGACTTTCTTTTAAGTCGGGACAAGCCTCTTTCGGAGGGCGGGCCCGATCCCGAAACGACGGACGAAACGATGCTGGTCCGCACCCGTGTATCCCGGATTATTTATCTCCGGAAATTTTTCGATTATCCCATTTCGCTCAAAGCCCGTACCTTTATAAATATGGGTTTTCTCCGTACCGTGAAAGCGGGTTTCGGGTATATCGGAAGCTGTATACATAAGCGCGAGGAGAATAATCTGGAAAACTTTTACATCAACCGTTTCGGGAAGCCGTTGTATTCGATGTTTTTTGAGGATTATACGGAAAAACTATGGGGAGTGCACCCGCGGGATATTTCCGCGGATTGGGGTGCGCAGCGCGTGAAGGGGCTTTCGGTTTCAAAAGCGATTAAAAACGCCTTGACGAAGCCTTTTCGCAAGAAGGGCGGCGAGGTAGAGACCAGCCTCATAGAGCAATTTTTATATCCCAAGAAGGGACCGGGCCAGCTCTACGAAAAGATGGCGGAAAAGATAGTGGAAATGGGAGGGAAGATTTATTTTTCCAGCCCTGTGACGAAAATAAAAACATCCGGGGATAAAGTGACCTCGGTTATTACATCGGACGGCAGGGAATATACGGCGGATTACTTTATTTCTTCCATGCCGATAAAGGATTTCATTGAAGCAGTCGGCAAGGAACATGTTCCTTGCGACGCATATCGCGTCGCAACCGAACTTCCTTATCGGGATTTCATTACGGTGGGGCTGCTTTTGGATAAGCTGAAAGTGAGGAATAAGACGAAGATAAAGACGCTCGGGAATATTGTTCCCGATTGCTGGATATATGTTCAGGATAGGGATGTCCGCTTGGGGCGGATACAGATTTTCAATAATTGGTCTCCCTACATGACGAAGGACCCCGAACATAAGGTCTGGATCGGTCTTGAATATTTCTGTACGGAAGGGGACGAGATGTGGACGTGCCCGAAGGAGGAGTTTATCAAAAAGGCAATCGGTGAGCTAAAAAAAATCGGCGTAATCGAATCGGAGGCGGACGTATCGGATTCCACGCTCATTCGGGTAAAGAAGGCCTATCCCGCGTATTTCGGCAGTTACGCCGAATTTGGAAAGGTTCGGGACTATCTCGATACGCTGGTTAATCTCTATTGTGTGGGGCGTAACGGTCAGCACCGCTATAATAATATGGATCATTCCATGGTTACTTCCATGGTAGCCGCGGAATGTATTTTGACGGGAAATTCGGATAAATCCGCACTCTGGAATGTGAATACGGAAAAGAGCTATCACGAGGTCAAAGATGCAGACAAGTGACGCCTTTCCGTTGACGACTGCGCCCGCCCATAAAGACCGCCTTTCCTGCTTGGGTGAAATTGCGCTGTATGCGGCGGTTTTTCTTTTGACGACGCTGCTTTTTCTCATCGTCAAACCGCTGTATTCCGTCGAGAGGGACGGCGTCGTGGCGCAGGCAATTACTGCCTGCGTCATAGGCGGGGTAGCGTTTGTCGGAATATTTTTGGCATTGGAGAAGAAACTGACGGCGAGGCGCTTTGCAGTTCTTGTCCTCGTCGCGGGGTTGGCGCTCAGAATCGGTTATATGCTGTATACGCCCGCTTCGGCGCGCCAGCACGATACGTTTACCAAAAATTTCGACGGTCACGAGGCTTACGCCTGGACGATTTTTTCTACTGGAAAGCTCCCGTCCTCCAACGCTTATCAGTTTTATCATCCTCCGCTCAACGCACTGCTGCAAGCGGGATTTATGCACTTTATGGAGGGGCTTTCAAATAGCTTGTCGAGATTGCTTCCTTTCGGGGAATATTTCCCCGAAAAATTTTTAGCGGGCTGTCCGGAGTATATTGAAGCGGAACGTTATTTTCTCTATTCCTCCTGCCAAATATTAAGCGTCTTGTATTCGTTTGTCGCCTGCGTGACGATGTTGAAGATTCTCCGCCTGTTCGATATTCGGGGAAAAGGCGCTATGCTCATATCGGCTTTTGTGACGCTGTATCCGAGAAATATCCAATTTTCCGGCATGCTGAATAATGACGGCGTCTCGTATATGTTTGCAATTTTAGCGCTGTACTTTGCTTTGAAATGGTGGAAGCGGGACAAAGGGTTCGGGAATATTCTCGCCTGCGGGCTTTGCGTGGGGCTGGGAATGATGTCCAAACTCTCCTCCGCGACGGTCTGTCTTCCCATCGCGGGAATTTTTGTTTGGGAATTTGTCGGCTCAGTAAAGAAGAACGGAGAAGCGCTGTCCCTTCAAAAGCTGTTTGCGGAATACGGGGTATTTCTTCTCGTATGTGCGCCGCTCGGACTTTGGTTTCAGGTGTATGCGAAACTTCGGTTTGACCAACCTTTCGGCTTTGTGTTTTCCAATCTCAATTCAAAGCTGTATACGGGCGACCATTCTTTTTTCTCCCGCTTTTTTATCGCCTTTGATTGGAAGGAGTATTTCGGCTCTCTTTGGTGCCGTCCGTTCGAGGGAAATTACAATTTGTTCAACTATGCGCTGCGTTCCTCCATATTCGGAGAATTTTCCTATTGGCAGGGCGAAGGCTTTGCCGTCGCGGCGACGGTGCTAGCGTTCCTGTCCGCATTTTTGCTGTTTGCCGCGCTCATCCGCGCGCTGTATCTGATTTTCAGATACGACAGGAAAGACGAACTGAGACGCAGAGAATGGAAAAAATCGGCGCGCGATGTTTTCTTTACGTTCCTGCTCGTTCAGTCGCAGGCGCTTTCGGAAATCTATTTTTATATTTCCATGCCCTACGGTTGCACGATGGATTTCCGTTATATCATGCCCATGATTTTAGGAATGGGGTTGACGCTTTGGCTGGTCGAAAGAAGACTCACGCGGGAAGGAGACGCGCTCTCCGTGACGCTCGGCCGTCTGACAGCCGTTTCGACGGGCGCTTTTCTCGTGTTTTCTTCGCTGTTCTATATGACTTGTATTTAAGTTGTAGAACTCATTTGTGACGCCTTTATAGCCTAGCAGCCGTTCCTTTTTCCCCGCTCGCCGCGCATGTTGTATAACGGACCTGCGCCCTCTGTATTTAAGCTGTATGGTTTTCTTATATTGGAATTATCGATTTGCATCTGAAAAGGTATTTTATGAAAGAAGAAAGAGTTTCGGAAAGCTCCGAACAAAAAATGACGAAAAAACAGTTGCTTTTAGAAATTTTGCGTTTTTTGATCGTCGGCGGATTAGCCACGCTCGTGGATTATGCGGTGTTTTATTTGTTCCGTAAATGGCTGTTGCCGCCCGCTCTCATAGCGGAGAGCGGCGGCTGGGATACAGCTTCGCTCGTTATAGCGACGGCGCTGGGCTTTTGCGCAGGCTTGACGGTCAATTGGATTCTTTCCGTTCGATTTGTATTTCGGAATGTAAAGGATAAGGAAAAATCCCGCTCGAAAAAATCCTTTGCGGTGTTTGCGCTCATCGGACTCATCGGCCTCGGAATCACGGAACTCGGCATGCATCTTGGTGTCTCCTTTCTTCCCGAAATAAAATTGTTTTCAACGACCTCCTTTTTGGGGCTCGCCTGGAAGGAATGGATCATGAAAGTGGTGATGACTTGCCTCGTTTTGGTCTGGAATTATCTGGGGCGGAAGCTGTTTGTATTTAAGTGAGGGAAAAAATAAAAAAATTTTTGTAAAATGGTAAAAAATTTTGCCGAAAGGTATTGAAATTTTGTGAATTATGTTGTATAATATAGGTACAAAACAAAAGAAGCAAAAACGGCGCTCCGCCGTACGGAAGTTACATAAAGCGCTGTGCCGCCTTCGGGCGACGTTTTTGCAGAGAATTTGACTACAAGAGATGTGTTAAACTCCTTTTTTGATGTCGGAAAGGGCCGCGTTGGGAAACGCGGTCCTTTCTTTACTTACTTACTTACTTACTTACCTTTCTTTCTTTATCTTTATCTTTATCCTATTTCTACTTCTATTTCTGTTTCTACTTCTACCTCTGCTTCTGTTTCTACTTCTACTTCTACTTCTACCTCTGCTTCTGCTTTTACTCTTGCTCCTACTCCTGTTTGGCTGCTCTTACCAAAAGCTGATAGGGGAAATTCTCCGATTTTTCTTTTATGACGACGAAGTTTTCGGAAAGATATTCGTTTACGTATTCGTCCAAGACGCCGCAGCGGATATAGGAGACGACGCATACATTTGCCTCATCGAGTTGTTTTTTCAGACTGACCGAGAAAAAGTTGTCCGAATCGGTAAAATTGGCGGGATCTTGAAAGAAAGCCGGGCCAAGGGGATCATGTCGGGTATAGGCGTATAAAACGGGGCCGTTAAATCCGAAATATTGATAGGTATCTTCCCCTAACTCGTCCAATATGTCGTCCAGATAGGCGGCATTTTCTTTCATTTGGTCATTCAGGTCAAACAGTTTGACATTCGGTACAAATTCCGGCAGAAGAAAAATTCCCGAGGCGGAAAAAAGAATCAGACAACATAATCCCGTCAATCCGAGACCCCGCGCTATATTTTTTTGATTGCGTTCTCCGACGTGGGAAGTGTTTGTTTCTCGGAAGGCAAAGGCCGCAGGGGAGACGGCGCGCGGCTTTTGTCTGTTGCCTGCGAGACAGCACATACGGTAAATTCCTTCCAAGGATAAGATAAATAATAAGATATAATAGGGAAGGGCGAAGATAAAATGATGATTATAGTATTGCCCGCCGAGCCCGACGGAGAATGAAACGAGGAGAAGTCCGCCGAAAATTTTTATGCTTCCGAACAAAACGGATAGAAGGGGATGCCTTTTCCCTTTCGGATAAAGAGTAGCGACAGCGACTGCGCCGAGGCAGAAGAGGACGGTTATCTTTAAGAGCGAGGAATAATGTTTGAGGTCATCGAGAATTTTTTCAAACTGCCACATTCTTTCAAACGGCGAACCGTAAATACCGATATGAGCGGATAACATATGCGGCAGATAAATCGTGAGATAAGGTCCGAGTACACCCGTAACGGCCATGAGGAGCACGCCCATAATTCCGCCGTATAAGCAAGGGAAAACCAATTTATAGAGGAAGTCCTTTCCGCTTTTACAGATGAGGAGAGAGCCTGCAAGAGCGATGAGGAGAAACGGCTCTTTGAACATGACTCCGATCATGAGAGGGACAGCGGACAAAAACAGAACGGGGGAATAGCAGCGGCGGTTTTCGCTTTTGTAGCTCAAAATACAGAGAAAATAGAGGACAATGAACGTTGCACCGAATAGCTCCACCTGTACTTCTCCCGAACGTAACTGGTCATATCCTCCGAACAACATTCCTGCGGAGAGAGCGGCGAGGAGGAAGAAGCACCAAAGCAAAGGGGATTTTTCCCTTTTGAGGCAAAACCTCACGATGATATAGAGAGCGGGCGATAAAGCCGTAAATACGAGAAGAAGGAAGGAAAGAATATTGCAGAGGTAAAAATCTCCGGTGAGGAGGTAGGATAATTCGGATAGAAAGAAAATCATGGGCGGTTTTGTTTCAAATAAATCCCGATAGGGTAAAAGTCCGTGGCTCATACCCTTACCGACGGCGTAATAAATGGTAGTGTCCCAAGTAAACGGCCCGTCGAGCTCATATAAATATCTCGAAAAATAATTTTTTCCCTGAGAAATCAGAACGGATAAAAAAATAACAGAGAGAACAGCAAAAAAGCCCCAAGCGACGCCCCGTTCTATTTTCGTTCGTTTGTCAAATGATTTTTTGTTCATGAATTTATTATATCATTAAAAAGGGAAACAAACAAGTCTTTTTTTTGTATTTTTTTCTCATTTTTGCACATTCTCAAAAGGGAGAAAAAATCGGCCTTTTTCCCTTATGGGAAAAGGAAAAGAAGGCATTTGAAAAGGGAAGGAAAAAAATCCAAAATTTTCTTTGTTGAAAAACGGATAAAAAATTGCCCTCAAAGCCTTATGGGAAAAGGGAAAGAGGCCGATTGAAAGCCAAAGGCGAAAAACTTGACAAGACTGAGTCTTTTTTGCTATAATAGATACGCAAAAAGCCGTTTGGATAATAGCGGAGAAAGAAGTTTTTCATGAAGGAGGCCGAAAAATTGGAAGGATATATACATTCGTTCGAATCGTTCGGCACGGTAGACGGGCCGGGGATAAGGTTTGTCGTATTCATGCAGGGGTGTCCGTTGCGCTGTAAATACTGTCATAATCCCGATACGTGGACGAAGGGTGGCACTGCGTATACAGCGGAGCAGGTATGCGCCGAAGCGTTGAAATATCGGAATTATTTCGGCGATACGGGCGGCGTCACCGTCTCCGGCGGGGAGCCGCTTTTGCAGATGGATTTCGTGACGGAGCTTTTTGAAAGACTGAAAGAGAAGGGGATTCATACGGCTCTGGATACGTCGGGATATATGTTCGATCCCGAAAATCCCGAATCGGTGGAAAAGCATAAAGTGCTTATCCGTTTTACCGACCTTGTGCTTCTTGATATAAAACACATCGATTCAAAATCGCACGAAAGCCTTACGGGAAAAGGGAATGAGCATACTTTGGCCTTCGCGGAATTTTTGAGCGATAACGGTATTTTCATGTGGATAAGGCACGTTTTGGTTCCGGGACTTACGGACGACGACGAGGCGCTCAAAAGACTGAAAGCCTTTATCGATACGTTAGAGACGGTAAAGAAGGTGGAAGTGCTTCCCTACCATACCATGGGCGAAGTGAAGTATGAAAAGCTGGGGTACGATTACCCCTTGAAGGGCGTGCGCCCCCCCGAAAAGGAGCGGGTGCAGAATGCCAAGAGGCTGCTGGGAATTATCAAATAGGCGCATACTCGTCGAGTATACGGGAACATGTGTACAAGGATTATAAAATGAGTGAATTGTTTTCAAAAAAAGATTATAAGAGCCGATTGCAGGGGCTTTGCTGTGTAGAGGTGAGCGGAGAATCGTGCGCCAACTGTCTGACGCTTATGCCCGTGCTTCAATCGTTGATAGACGCCCGCGGCGATATTCGTCTCGTACATGTAGAGGCGGATTTTCAGACGACGGAACTCATGGAAGAATGGGAGGTCTCTCGGGTTCCCACCGTTCTTTTGATGGACGACGGAGAAATTTTCGCGCGTTTTTCGGGATTCCAGCCCGAAGAAATTCTTGAAATCTGGCTGGACGCAAAAATTGAAGAACACAAAGCGGCAAAAGCGGCGGCTTGCGGCAAAGAAGGCAAATAAGAAAAGTTAAAATTATACTGCATGCAAAAAAGTAAAAAAGCGGGGCCGGTGCGCGGCAATCGCATAAAAGGGGAATAGAACGAGGTAAAAGCGCACATACTCATTTATCGCAAAAAATTTTTTTCAGGAGATATTTATATGCAATACAAAGGATGGGAGGGCTTTGTCCCCGGCAAATGGAGCGAAGACGAAGTGGACGTGCGCGACTTTATTCAGCGCAATTACACGCCTTATGAGGGAGATTCGTCTTTTCTTGCGCCGCCTACCGAGGCGACGAAAAAACTGTGGGATATCGTCCTCGACCTTTCTAAAAAGGAAAGAGAAGCGGGCGGTGTGTTGGACGCGGATACCAAAATCGTCTCTACGCTCACTTCGCACGCGGCGGGCTATCTCGACAAAGACCTCGAAAAAATCGTGGGCTTGCAGACGGATAAG
This sequence comes from uncultured Clostridium sp., assembly GCA_900555925.1. Classification (GTDB taxonomy): domain Bacteria; phylum Bacillota; class Clostridia; order Christensenellales; family Borkfalkiaceae; genus Scatosoma. The sequence continues at coordinate 8,014 of USMU01000023.1, forward strand.
CCTTTCAAGCGCTCTTTGCAGCCCTTTGGCGGAATCCGCATGTCGGAAGAAGCGCTCAACATGTACGGGTATACCCTCGATCCCGAAGTCAAAGAAATCTTTACGAAATACCGCAAGACGCACAACGACGGCGTCTATGACGCCTATACGCCCGAAATGCGCGCGGCGCGTTCGGCGCATATCCTTACGGGGCTTCCCGATACCTACGGCCGCGGCCGTATCGTCGGCGACTACCGCAGAGTGGCTCTGTACGGCGTGGACTATCTCATTCGCAAAAAGGAAGAGGATAAACTCGCCATGAACGGCGACATGCTTCCCGATAAAGTGCGCGACAGAGAGGAGCTCTCCGAACAGATCAAGGCGCTCAAAGCGCTCAAACAGCTCGCGGAAATTTACGGGAAAGACATTTCCCAGCCCGCCACGAACGCCGAAGAGGCCGTTCAGGCACTGTATTTCGGATATTTGGCCGCGGTGAAGGACCAGAACGGCGCCGCGATGTCTATCGGTAGAAACAGCACTTTCCTCGATATTTATATAGAACGCGACCTCAAAAACGGCGTCATCACCGAACAGGAGGCGCAGGAACTCATCGATCAATTCGTCATGAAACTCAGAATCGTCAAGTTCATGCGCATCAAGGAATATAACGAGCTGTTCTCGGGCGATCCGACCTGGGTGACGGAGTCTATCGGCGGCATGGGCGTGGACGGACGGACGCTGGTGACGAAAAATTCCTTCCGTATCCTGCACACGCTCGATAATCTCGGTCCCGCTCCCGAACCTAACCTGACGGTGCTTTGGTCGAAGAAGCTGCCTTCCAATTTCAAAAAGTACTGTGCGGAAATTTCCATTCGTACCTCCGCCATTCAGTACGAAAGCGACGATCTGATGCGCCCCGAAATGGGAGACGATTACTGTATCGCCTGCTGCGTGAGCTGTATGCGCGTCGGAAAGGATATGCAATTCTTCGGCGCACGCGCCAATCTCGCAAAGTGCCTTCTTTACGCGATAAACGGCGGCAAGGACGAGCTCATGAAGGACAAAAAGACGGGGAAACCCATGCAGGTTTCTCCCGAATTTGCTCCCGTGTCGGGCGACGGACCTCTCGATTTCGATGAGGTCATCAGAAAGTATAAGCAAATGATGTCCTGGCTGGCGGGTTTGTATGTGAATACGCTCAACCTCATTCACTATATGCACGATAAATACAGCTATGAGGCGCTCGAAATGGCGCTGCATGACACCAAAGTGCGCCGCTTCTTCGCCACCGGTATCGCGGGCCTGTCCTGCGCCGTGGATTCCCTCTCCGCCATAAAATACGCGAAAGTATATCCCGTTCGCAACGAAGAGGGCATCGTCACCGATTTCCGCATTGAAGGGGATTTCCCCAAATACGGCAACAACGACGACCGCGCGGACAATATCGCCGTTTGGCTTTTGAAAACTTTCATGACGGACATCAAGAGCCACTACACTTATCGAGAAAGTATTCCCACGACTTCCATCCTGACCATTACCTCCAACGTCGTGTACGGCAAAAAGACAGGCAACACGCCCGACGGTCGCCGCGCGGGGACTCCCCTTGCGCCCGGCGCCAATCCCATGCACGGCAGGGATACTCACGGGGCTCTCGCTTCCCTCGAATCGGTTGCGAAACTTCCCTATGAGTATTCGAGGGACGGAATTTCCAATACCTTTTCGATTACTCCCGGCTCGCTGGGCAAGGACGAGGATTAACAAATTTAAAAACAAAAGGAGAAAACAATTATGTCAAAACAACAAGTAGATAATTTGGTCAATATGCTGGACGCCTACGTCGCGGACGGTGGCTATCATCTCAACGTAAACGTATTCAACCGCGAAACGCTGCTGGATGCTCAGAAACATCCCGAAAAGTATCCTCAGCTTACGATCCGCGTCTCCGGCTATGCGGTCAATTTCAATAAACTGACGAAAGAACAGCAGGACGACGTGATTTCGCGGACAATTCACGAATCCATGTAACGGGACGAGAAAAAGTAAGATAACGATTTCAGCGTTTGCACGGGAAGCCGAATAATCTTCGGCTTCCTTTGGATTTTGAGAGAAATGTGAGGTATGCCTATGGCGAAACGGAGAAAAAATACCCGCCTCAGGCGGGCTGCGGCTTTGTTGGTCGCGCTCCTGTTGATTGCGGCTATTATCTGCGGTTACATACTTTGGAGCAAGGGCTATCTGGACGGCTTTATTCCCTCGGAAAGTACATCGGACGAAGAGAGTTCGGGTGGAAGTTCGGACAGTACGTCGAACGAAGACAGTTCAAGCGGAAGTTCGGACAGTACATCGGACGAGGATAGTTCAAGTGGAAGTTCGGAAAGTACATCGGACGAAGAGAGTTCGGGCGGAGCGGATATCGTTACGGACGAATTGAGTATTCATTTTCTGATGCTGGGAAATAAATATTCGGGGGATTGTACGCTGATTAAGGCGGGGGATACGGAAATTTTAATCGATGCCGGTTCCAGGGCGAGTTCCGCGGAGACGATTGCGGAGTACGTGAGCGAATATTGCGAGGACGGAGTTCTCGAATATGTGATTGCCACGCATGCGGATCAGGATCATATTTCGGGATTTGTGGGAACGACGAAAATTCCCGGTATTTTCGACGTATTCGAATGTGAAACGATCATCGATTTTCCGAAAACCAATAAAGACACGAAAGTTTATCACGATTATGTCGAAAAACGCGACGCGGAAGTAGAGAGCGGCGCGGTGCACTATACCGCCCTCGAATGTTGGAACGAGACGGACGGAGCAAAACGCAGCTATGAGATCGCAGACGGAATTACGATGAATATTTTATACAACATATTCTATGAGGAAAAGTCGAGCGACGAAAACAATTATTCCGTATGTCTGTTATTTACGCAGGGGGAAAATCATTATTTATTTACGGGAGATTTGGAGGAGAAGGGCGAGGAGGCTCTGGTGGAAAAAAATGATTTACCGCAATGCAAATTGTTTAAGGCAGGACATCACGGAAGTCCCACTTCGAGTACGGAGGCACTGTTATCTGTAATTCGTCCCGAAATCGTCGTCGTGAGCTGCTGTTGCGGCTATAAGGAATATACAGACAATATGCTGAATGTTTTTCCCTCTCAGGCTTTCGTGGACAGGGTTGCGCCGTATACGGACAAAATTTATGTTCCGACCGTCTATTCCGAAACGGCGGAGGGAGGCTTCGAGGCGATGAACGGCAATATTGTCGTTTCTTCGGACGGCGGAGAAGTAACCGTGAGCTGTTCCAATAACGATATTCTTTTCAAGGATACCGAATGGTTCAAAAAATACCGTACGTGGCCAGAAAACGGAGTGGGAGCGGCATAGGTGGGGCGATAAGTACGCGTCGGCAATGTGGAGAAAGCGATTACGATAAGCGCGCATCGGCGATGTGGCAAAAGTGATTGCGATAAATGCGCGTCGGCAGTGTGGCGAAAGCGGTTGCGATAGGTGTGCGTTGGCAGTATGGCATAGTCGATTGCGATAAGCGTGCGAACGGAAACGGCTGGGATAAGAGGTGGAGCTCGAGAATACCGAGTGGCAGTAATACTAAGCGGATAGAGACGAGCGGCAAAAAAGTACTTTTTTTCGGAAAGAGGGCGGCGGAGGTTGACATTTTCGCAAAAATAGGGTACAATACCCAAAAGAAAAGGCACGTGCCTTTTTCGGCGTAATTTGATTACGCCGAAAAAATCCTTCAATAAGGCGGGAATTACCGGTTTTATGAATATTCTGACAGCAATCAACAAAAAATATCTGCCCTATTTTGCGGCGATGATTCGTTCCTTTGCAGACAATAACCCCGGCGAGCATACGGTATACATAGCGACCAAGGAAGTGACGGACGCGGATATCGAAGCATATCGGGAATATCTGCCCGAACAGGTGACTTTCCGTCCCGTAGCCTTTAAGGAGGAAATTCTCGAAGGCGCGCCCACCGAAAAGAGATGGCCGAAGGAGATTTATTACCGCATTTTTGCGGCGGAGTATCTTCCCGAAAGCGTAGACCGTATCCTCTATATGGACAGCGACATCATCGTAAAAGGGGATATTTCCGACTTCTACAATACCGATTTCGAGGATAATTATTTCGTGGCGACGACTAACGTCCATGCTCGCTTCTTAAAATGGTTTATCCGCGTAAAAAACGGTGCGAACAAAAATACCGTATATGTAAATACCGGCGTTTTATTGATGAATTTGAAGAAACTCAGGAAAGAACAGGATACGGAAGAAGTATTAAAATATATCGCCCGCAGGAGATTCTTTCTCACTTTGCCCGATCAGGACGTCATTTCCACTCTGTACGGGCATAAAATCAAGATAGAAAACGGAATGGTTTACAACCTCAATGAACGGAAAATCCGAGGCTGGAACCGCCGCCACAGGGGCAAAGACGCGATAGGGCTCGCTCATGTGGATGAAAAGGTGAAAATTATCCATTATATCGGCAGAAACAAGCCTTGGAATGAAAAATATCGCGGGATTCTCAAACCCTATTACGACAAATACAAAGTAAAGTGAAAAAATCGGAGTTTTTTGTTTTTTTACCCGAAAACCATTGACAAAACGGAAAAATCGGAATATACTATAACTATATTGAGGGAGTAGTTTGCGCCTTTCTTTTCGGGGCGTAACGGTTCCAACAACACCGGCGGAGTTCGATTTCGCCTGGGACTGTTTGAAAAAATGAGACTCATGCGCTATATTATCCGTCGTTTCGCGGCATAATATGGAGCATGAGTCTTTTTTTGAAAAAGCAAAAGGAGAAATGCAAAATTCAATGAAACACTATCTTTGCGACGCGGAAGAGGTTCTAAAAGAAGTCGGGGCTTCGCCCGACGGTCTGTCCGCAGAAGAAGCGGCTTCCCGACTCGAAAAAAACGGCAGAAACAAGCTGGCGGAGGGCAAAAAGACCTCGATGTTCAAGCGTTTCCTTCTGCAGCTCGTCAACCCGATGATCATCGTCCTTCTGGCGGCCGCGGCTGTCAATCTCGCCACCGTCATCATCGACCGCGTGAGAGGGGGAAATGAATCCTTTGCAGAATTTATCATCATCGTCGCCGTCGTGCTTCTCAACGCCATTCTCGGCGTCGTTCAGGAGGGGCGCGCCGAGCACGCCATAGAAGCGCTCAAAGAAATGACGGCTTCCACCTGCAAGGTAATCCGCGGCGGTCAGCTCCTCGCCGTAAAGAGCGAGGAAATCGTCGTCGGGGATATCGTCATCCTCGAAGCCGGAGATTCCGTCCCCGCTGATTGCCGCATCCTCGAATGCGCTTCCTTGAAGGCGGAAGAATCCGCTCTGACGGGCGAGAGCGTCCCCGCAAACAAAGAGGCCGAAAAGCTCGTGGCCGAGAACGGCAAGGACATCCCCTTGGGCGACAGAAAAAATATGGTCTACATGGGCAGCACCGTCGTATACGGCCGCGCAAAGGTCGTCGTCGTGGCGACCGGCATGCAGACGGAAATGGGCAAGATCGCCGATATTCTCGCTCAGGCTAAGGACGAGGTCACTCCTCTGCAAAAACGCCTCAATAAACTGTCGCAGATTCTGAGCTATATCGTGCTCGGTATCTGTGTGTTCATCTTCGCGTTTAAGCTCATTCTCGAAAGAGATTTCGCACTCGAAGTCGTCCTCGACAGCTTTATCGTCGCGGTCTCGCTCGCCGTCGCCGCCATTCCCGAAGGACTTGCGACCGTCGTCACCATCGTCCTTTCCATGGGGATGACCAAAATGGCGAAGAAAAAGGCCGTAGTCAAACGGCTCACCGCCGTCGAAACCCTCGGCTGCACGCAGATTATCTGTTCCGACAAGACCGGAACTCTCACGCAGAACAAAATGACCGTCGTGGACCATTACGGGGACGACGAAGCCTTGCTCGCACGCGCGATGGCGCAGTGTTCGGACGCCGTGCTCGACGCGGAGGCGAAAGAGGCAAAGGGAGAGCCTACGGAATGTGCGCTCGTCAATTATGCCTATAAACTGGGGCTCGACAAGACGAAATTGGATTTCGAAGATAAGCGCGTCGCCGAAGCGCCCTTCGACAGCCTTCGGAAAATGATGTCCACCATTCATTCCGCGGGCGGAGGATTCGTACAATATACCAAGGGAGCGCCCGACGAAATTCTCAAACGCTGCACGCACGTCCGTGTCGGAGGAAAGGATATTCCCCTCACGGACGAAAAGCGCGAAGAGATTCTCGCCGCGAATAAGCAAATGGCGGACAGGGCTCTGCGCGTGCTCGCCGCCGCGTATAAGAAGCTCGAAAGCGTGCCCGAAAAGTTCGAGCCGGAGGATATCGAAAAGGGACTTACCTTCCTCGGCCTCACGGGCATGATAGACCCGATCCGCCCCGAAGTCAAGGACGCTATCGTCGAGTGTAAGGCAGCCGGTATCCGTCCCATTATGATTACGGGCGACCATATAGATACCGCGGTAGCCATCGCGACGGAGCTCGGGATTATTACCGACAAATCTCAGGCGATTACGGGTTCGGCGCTCGGAGAAATGAGCGACGAGGAATTTGAACAAAAAATCGGACAGTATTCCGTGTATGCCCGCGTACAGCCCGAACACAAGGTGAAAATCGTCACGACATGGAAGAAAAAGGGCTATATCACCGCAATGACGGGCGACGGCGTGAACGACGCGCCCAGTATCAAGAGCGCGGATATCGGCATCGGCATGGGAATTACCGGTACGGACGTCACCAAGGGCGCGGCCGATATGGTATTACAGGACGACAATTTCGCCACCATCGTCACCGCCGTGGGCGAGGGACGGAGAATTTACGACAATATCCGCAAGGCGATTCAGTTCCTGCTTTCCAGCAATCTCGCGGAGGTCGTGGCCGTGTTCGTAGCGACCATGCTGGGATTTACTCTGCTTCGGCCCATGCACCTGCTGTGGATAAATCTCATCACCGATACGTTCCCCGCGCTCGCGCTCGGTATGGAAGAGGGCGAACGCGACCTCATGAAACGAAAGCCCCGCGACGACAAGGAGGGGATTTTTGCGGGCGGCGTCGGACTCAACGTCGTCTTGCAGGGGATCTTTATCGGCGTCATCACTCTGTTGTCCTATTTCATCGGGCATTATATCGAAACGGGCGTCTGGGAATGGACGTTCAAAGAGTCGCTCGAAGGTATGAGCATGGACGGCATGACGATGGCTTTCCTCACGTTATCCATGACGGAGATGTTCCATTCCTTTAATGTGCGGTCTATCCATCACTCCGTGTTTTCCATGAAAAAACAGAATAAGTACCTTTGGGGCGCATTTGTGTTCTCTCTGCTTCTGACTTTGTTCGTCATCTATGTCCCCGGCGTCAATACCGCTTTTGAATTCGCCGCCATCAGTGCGAAAGAATACTTCATCGCCGTCGCGCTCGCGTTTACCGTCATTCCGTTCGTGGAGATTTGCAAACTCATTCGGCGGGTGAAAAATAAGAACAAGGGACTTTGACAGCGAAAGAAAAAAAGTTGGATAAACGAAAGCCTTTGAGCAATGCGTTTCGGGGAAGGGAACTTTGACTCGACACAGAGATTTCATAAAACCAGAGGCTTTCCATAAAAATCGGAAACGGCCGTCCTTCGGGCGGCCGTTTTTTGCGAAAAAAATGCGAGGATACGGGAAAAGGAGAATACAAGAAGATTCTTTTGGTAATTTTTCGGAAAGTACTTGATTTTTCCGACGGAATGTGGTACATTGTTGATAGAAATTTTTTCGGGGGAAAAAGGAATGAACAGGCAAAGACGGGCGGGAATTCTGCTTCCCGTTTCATCGCTTCCCGGGCCCTACGGGATCGGAACTTTGGGCAGGGGAGCGTATCGGTTTTTGGACAGATTGGCGGATTCGGGCATGAAAATATGGCAGGTACTGCCTTTGCTGCCTACGAATTACGGCGACAGTCCCTATCAGTCGTGCGCGGCCGAGGCGCTCAATTATTATTTCATCGATTTGGATTTTCTGCAAAAAGACGGGCTTCTCGAAAAAGAAGAATACGCTTTTCTCGATTGGGAAACCGATGCGCGGCGGGTGGATTACGAAAAACTGTTCCGCTTGCGGGTAAACGTTTTGAGATGTGCCTTTTTGAGATTCGACACTTCTTCGGCCGAGTGGAAAAAGTTCCTTGAAGAGGGAAAGTATTCCGATTTCGCGCTGTTTATGTCTCTGAAAAGCTGTTTCGGTTATCTGCCTTGGTCTCAATGGCCCGCCGAATACAGGGATTTCGACGAAAACAGAATCCGTGCCTATGAAAAAGAAAACCGGCGGGACATAGAATTTTGGCAATTTACGCAATATATCTTCCTCGGACAGTGGAGGGCGCTCAAAGCGTATGCGAATTCCAAAGGGATAGAAATTATGGGGGATATGCCCATTTACGTATCTTCCGACAGCGTGGAAATGTGGAAATATCGGAAAGAACTGTTCCTTTTGGACGACGGCGGAAACCCCGCGGCCGTGGCGGGAGTTCCGCCTGACGTCTTTTCCGAGGACGGACAGCTTTGGGGAAATCCCGTCTACGATTGGGATAAAATGAAGCAGAACGGATATTCCTGGTGGCTTAACCGTATCAATTCCGCCTTAGAGCTCTTCGATATTCTCCGCATCGACCATTTCCGCGGCTTCGACCGATTTTATGCGATTCCCGCGGGAGCTGCCGACGCGCGCGGAGGAAAATGGCTCGCGGGGCCGGGCGCGGAGCTCTTCCGAGGACGAGAAAACAAAAATATCGTCGCGGAGGACCTCGGCATTATCGACGACGGCGTGCGCGCTTTAATGAAGGAAACGGGATATCCCGGCATGAAAGTTTTGGAATTTGCCTTCGACGGAAATCCCGCAAACGATCACAAACCTTCAAATTATTCGGAAAATTGCGTCGCTTATACGGGAACGCACGACAACGAACCGCTTTTGGCATATATCGAAAGTTTAGGAAAAAGCGAAAGGGCAGTCTTTGAAAAAGACTTGAAACGGGAGTGCGCGGCGGCGGACGTTCCGTTTCGCGGAAGATCTGTCTCGGCTCTGAACAAGACCGCGATTCGTTTGCTCTTTTCGAGCAGGGCGTTTGCCGCGATTGTTCCCATGGGAGATTTGCTCTGTCTCGGAAAGATCGCGAGAATCAATTTCCCTTCCACCGTGTCTACTCAAAATTGGAGCTATCGGTTCGAGGAAAAAGATTTTTCCGGAAAAGTATGGACATGGCTGAAAAAGCTAGCGGAAAAATACGGGAGAGGAAAAGAATAAAGACGGGAAAGCCGAAACGGGAAAGAGACAGCCGAAAGCAAAATGAAGGCCGAGAAGGGAAAGCCGAAAAAAGCCGAAGCGGAAGAGGCGAAGATAAAAACGGAGAAACGGAAAGGATAAAAAGTGAAACGAACGGGAAAGGGAAAAGGTGAAGAAAGAGAGGACGCGAAAGCGGAAGGAGCAGAGACATGGAAATCAAAGAAATCTTAAAAAAAGTAGATCATACCCTATTGAAACCGGAAGCGGATTGGCCGCAAATCAAAACGCTTTGCGACGAGGGAATCCGTTACGGCGTTGCAAGCGTCTGTATTCCGCCTCGTTTCGTGCGGCAGGCCAAAGAATATGTGGGAAATTCGCTGAAAATCTGTACCGTCGCGGGATTTCCGAACGGGTATAATTCTTCTGAGGTAAAGGCATTTGAAACGAAAAGCGCCTTGGCGGACGGTGCGGACGAAATCGATATGGTCATCGCGGTAGGAGCTTTGAAGGAGGGAAATACAGAGTATGTGGAACGGGAGGTCCGCGAGCTGACGAAAATTTGTCACGGGGAGGGAAAAATCATTAAAGTGATTATCGAAACCTGTCTGTTGACGGAGGCGGAAAAGATAGCCATGTGCGGCATCGTGACCGATGCAGAAGCCGATTTTATCAAGACCTCCACGGGATTTTCCTTCGGCGGTGCGACGAGAGAGGATATTCGGCTGTTTGCCGCGCATATCGGCAGTCGGGTAAAAATGAAGGCCGCGGGCGGAATTCGTTCTCTGCGGGACGCCGAGGATTTTTTGGCGCTCGGCTGCGAAAGATTGGGAACGTCCGCTATCGTGCGACTCGCAAAAGAAACGGAAACAGAAACGAAAACAGAAACGAAAAAGGAGTGAAAAAGTATGGCTACGCCGCATATCGCCGCGGGAAAAGGGGATTTCGCAAAGACGGTGCTCATGCCGGGCGACCCCCTTCGCGCTAAGTATATCGCTGAAAATTATCTCGAAAAGGCCGTCCTCGTCAACGACGTGAGGGGAATACACGGATATACGGGAGAATACAGGGGCAAACGGGTGTCCGTCATGGCGTCGGGCATGGGTATGCCTTCCATCGGCATTTATTCCTATGAATTGTTCCGCTTTTTCGACGTGGAAAATATTATCCGCGTCGGGAGCGCGGGGGCATTGTCCGAAAAATTGAAAGTGCGGGATATTGTCCTCGCCATGGGCGCCTGCACGGACGGAAACTATGCCGCGCAGTTTTCTCTGCCCGGAACGTTCGCTCCGATCGCGAGTTACCGCTTATTGACCGAAGCGGTGGAAATCGCCGCAAAATCGGGGATCACTCCGCGCGTCGGAAACGTCTTGTCGAGCGATTTATTCTATGACGATTCCGCTTCTACCTTAAAATGGAACAAAATGGGCGTCCTCGCCGTGGAAATGGAAACGGCCGCTCTGTATATGAACGCGGCGCGCGCGGGAAAAAATGCGCTCTCTATCTTGACGATCAGCGATAATCTCGTCACGGGAGAGGCTACGACCGCGGCGGAAAGACAAAATTCCTTCACGCAGATGATGGAACTCGCTTTGGAGCTCGCATAAAGGGATATTCGGCGCATGAAAGGACTCATTGACAGGATATTTCTCATCGTTCTCGACAGCTTCGGCGTCGGAGAGTTGCCCGACGCGGCTCTGTACGGCGACGCGGGGAGCAATACGTTGCGCTCCGTTTCAAAAAGCCGAAAATTCCGCGCGGAAAGCCTCTCTTCGCTCGGATTGTTCCGTATAGACGGCGTGCGGGATTGGGCGGGGAGTTTTTCCGCCCCGAACCCCGTTCCCTGCGCCGCGTATGCGAGAATGGCGGAAAAGAGCAGGGGCAAGGATACGACTACGGGACATTGGGAGATCGCGGGGCTCGTTTCCGAAAAGCCTTTCCCCGTTTATCCGCACGGATTCCCGAAAGAGATTCTGGATTCCTTTTCCAAAGTCACGGGCCGGGGCGTTCTGTGCAACCTTCCCTATTCGGGAACAAAGGTAATCGAAGATTACGGCGACGAACACTTAAAGACGGGAAAGCTGATCGTGTATACTTCCGCCGACAGCGTTTTTCAGGTGGCTGCTCACGAGGAATTGATTTCCGCGGAGACGTTATACGAATATTGCCGCGCCGCAAGAAAAATTCTGACGGGCGAAAACGCGGTCGGGCGGGTGATCGCGAGACCCTTTCTCGGACAAAGCGGACATTTTTACAGAACCTCCCGTCGGCATGATTTTTCTTTGCCGCCTACGGGAGAGACCATGCTCGATATTCTGAAAGAAAACGGATTGGAAACGATCGGAATCGGGAAAATTTCCGACATCTTCGCGGGGCGGGGATTGACTCAAAATCTCGGAGTCAACCGCGACAATGCCGACGGTATGACTAAGTTCGACGAATGTCTCGGCCGTGCGTTTCGGGGGCTCTGTTTCGTCAATCTCGTGGATTTCGATATGCTGTACGGGCATCGGAACGACGCGGACGGATATGCTTCCGCCATAGCCGAATTCGACGATCGGTTAAAAACGGTTCTGCCGAGGTTGGAAAAGGGAGACCTTCTGATCATTACGGCCGACCATGGCTGCGATCCGTCGACGCCGAGCACCGACCATTCGAGAGAATATGTGCCTTTATTGCTTTACGGAAAACAAGTGCTCGGAAAAAATCTCGGAACGAGAAAAACGTTCGCCGACATCTCCGCCACGGTGCTCGATTTATTCGGATTGACGGGCGGAGCGGGGACGAGTTTTGCCGAAGAGATATTTTCGCGATAAACGGAGGCGATAAATGGACGGAAAGCATTTGATAGAAAAAGCTCTTTCGGCGAGGCGATATGCTTATGCGCCGTATTCAAACTTTTTTGTCGGCGCCGCGCTCTTGTGTCGGAACGGCAAAATATACACGGGCTGCAATGTAGAGACTTCGACGTTTACGCCCACTTCCTGTGCGGAAAGAACGGCTTTTGTCAAAGCGCTCAGCGAGGGGGAACGGGAGTTCGTTGCGATTGCGGTAGTCGGGGGCCGCGGAGAGGAAAAAGACACGGGGTTTTGTCCGCCCTGCGGAGTGTGTCGACAATTTATGGAGGAATTCTGCGGGGAAGATTTCAAAATTTTCCTTTCCGACGGAAAAGAAATCCGAGTATATTCTTTGGGAGAATTGCTTCCGTTTTCTTTTGATAAATCTTTCGTGAAAGGGAAAGAGTGTCCGAACGATGCGGGGCGCGAAAATTGAAGAATACGGACGAGGAAAAAGATGTAAGAAGAGAGCAAGCAAAGTGACGCCGTGAACAAAGGTACCGCTTTGAAACGTTGTCGCAGACGAAAAAAGGACGAGGAAAAAGACGTAAGAAGAGAGCAAACAAGTGACGCCGTGAGCAAAGGTAATGCTTTGAGACATTGTCGCAGACAAAAAAGAAAAGGACGGGAAAGAACGATGAGAATGTACGATATTATTGCAAAAAAACGGGACGGAAAAGAGCTGTCCAGCGAGGAAATCGAATTTTTTATCCGAGGATACACCGCGGGGGAAATTCCTGACTATCAGGCCTCTGCGCTTCTCATGGCCGCCTATCTGAGAGGACTCTCTTTTGCCGAAACCGACGCGCTTACTTCGGCGGTTTTACATTCCGGCTCAATTCTCGATCTGAGCGACGTTCCGGGAATAAAAGCGGACAAACATTCCACGGGAGGGGTCGGGGACGGCGTTTCCCTGGCCGTGGCCCCCCTTGCGGCCGCCTGCGGCGTCAAAGTCGCCATGATGAGCGGGCGGGGATTGGGACATACGGGGGGAACTTTGGATAAGCTGGAATCGATAGAAGGCTACAACTGCTATCTTTCTCCGGAGCGCTTCCGCTCCGTCGTCGAGTCCGTGGGCTGCTCTATCATAGGACAGACGGAAGATCTGGCTCCCGCCGATAAAAAGTTATATGCGCTTCGGGACGTTACGGCTACCGTAAATAAAAAGGAGCTCATTACCGCCAGCATTCTCGGGAAAAAATTGGCCGAGGGCATAAATTGTCTCGTGTTGGACGTAAAAACGGGAAGCGGGGCCTTTATGAAAACGACCGAGGAGGCTCGCGCGTTGGCCGCTCTGATGGTTCGTATCGCAAAAGAACACGGCGTCAGGGTTTCGGCACTCATTACCGATATGGACTGCCCTTTGGGAAATGCCGTCGGAAATTCCCTCGAAGTAATAGAAGCGATAGAGTGCCTCAAAGGGCGCGCGCCCGAAGATTATACTTCGCTCGCGATCGAACTTGCCGCCCGCATGCTGTATCTCGCGGAAAAAGGTACGATGGAAGAATGCCGCATTCAGTGCGAAAAGGCTCTCGAAAACGGAGCCGCTTGGAAAAAATTCAAAGATATGGTGGCTGCGCACGGAGGAAATACCGCTTGGATAGAAGATACTTCCCTGTTTCCTTCCGCCGAATGTTCCCGCATCGTTCGGGCGGACAGAGACGGATTTATTTCCCGCATCGATACCGAATTATACGGTACCGCTTCCCTGTTGCTCGGCGCCGGCAGAATCAAGAAAGAGGACCCGATCGATCCTTCCGCCGGAATCAAGATCCTCAAAAAGACGGGGGACAGGGTAGAAAAGGGAGACGGTATAGCCGTCCTTTTCGCTTCGGACGAGGGATTATTTGTAGAGGCGGAAAAAACGTTGAAAGAGGCTCTCGCCTATTCGGAATTTCCACCCGAAAAGAGGCCTCTCATCATCGATATTTTAGAATGAAAATAAACCTATATATAAGTAATTCTTATGGTATAATGCAAAAAATTTTATATTTCGGATAGAAAAACAACCGAAAAAATTTTTTCAAAGGAGAAAAAATTATTAAAGACTCAAAGTGTTGATTGTGTGAAAAATAAAGGAAATTTGGCGAAAAAGAGAAGAAAAAATATCTACCGAAACCACGAAAAAACAAAAATCGAAAAAATTGATAGAATCAATTTATATTTTTTATTGTATAACTTATACGAAACGTTTGACAAAAGATAAAGGCGCTGATATAATCATAGATAATTTCAGACTTCTTAACTTTTGGTTGTTCGGTTTCGTAACAACGATTTTTTTTAATATCTACATAATTCGGAAACAGCCACGTGGCTGTTTGGCGTAATAAAATTACGCCAAACAAATTTATTAAGCAGAACGCGCGGGAACAATTTTGAAAAGTAAAAGGGAGGCTGAAAACGAACGAACCTTCGTAACGGGAAGCGCTACAAAATCGCGGCGGTACTCAACGGAGCATGCGGTCGAGCGTGACGGGATATGCGAAATTGCATAAAAGAGGGTACGACGGAAACGAGTATTAAAAAGGCGGTTATCGCGCGACGGGAAGGGATTTTCAAAATCATACGTATGTTGATTTGCGAAAATGCCCAAACTGGAAATGGTTCGTTTACGGATTTGAAAAAAATTTTTGTAGTTTCTTTTTTGCTTGGGCGGAAAAGCCCGCAGAGAATCCATGAAAATTTTAATATGGAACGATTAAAATTTATTTGGAGGTAGATTATGAACAAAAAATTCGGCGCGGCCGTTGCAACGGTTATGGGTCTGATGATGGCGTTCGGGTTCACGGCTTGTTGTCCACGGGGT
>USMU01000024.1 GCA_900555925.1 uncultured Clostridium sp.
AACATCTTTTCAACTGCGATCTTGATCTGCGTCTTGTTTGCCGACTTCGCAACGACGAAGGTGTACTTTTTGCCGTAACTTCTTCTGTCGGTCTTTTCTCCGTCGGGCTCCTGGATGCCGTCATACCCCTTCTCGGTGAGGACGGGCTTTAAGATGATATCCTCGGGTAACATTATGCGTACACCTCCTCGAGTTTCTTGACCGAGCCCTTGGTGAGCACCACAACGGCGTTCGCCACGATCTCGTAGGTGTTGATCTCATTGACGGAGATCGTTGTGAGCGTGGGAAGGTTGCGCGCGGCAAGGATGACGTCGCGGTCGTTCTCATCCATGACGACAACGGTGCGCTTGTCCAGCTTCATCGCCTTGCGGAACGCCTCCATCTCCTTGGTCTTGGGCGCACTGACCTTGAGCTCATCCACGACGAACAGCTCGCCGTCCGCCACCTTCTTGGAAAGCGCGGAAAGGAGCGCCTGACGCTTCGCCGCAACGTTCATCTTCTTGGAGAAGTCGCGGGACTTGGGAGCGAACACGACGCCGCCCTTTATCCACTGCGGCGCGCGGATGGAGCCCTGACGCGCACGGCCGGTGCCCTTCTGTCTCCAAGGCTTCGCGCCGCCGCCGCGGACTTCCGTCCTCGTCAGCGTGGACTTCGTGCCCTGTCTCTCGTTGGCGAGCCGCGTCACGACTGCCTGATGAATCAAAGACTCTTTATATTCGACGCCGAACACGGACTCGTTGAGTTCCATCGTGCCGACTTCGGAGCCGCTCATATTATATACTTTAATAGCCGTCATGTCCTTTCTCCTTATTTGCTCTTCTTAACGCTGTCAGACACCGTGACGATGCTGCCCTTCGCGCCGGGAATCGCGCCCTTGATGAGAAGCACGTTTCTGTTCAAATCCACCTTCACCACTTCAAGGTTCTGAATGGTCACGTTTTCGACGCCGTACTGTCCGGCGAGGTGCTTCTGCTTGAACACTCTCGAAGGAGAGCTGTTCGCGCCCATGGAACCCGGCTCTCTGTGCACGGGGCCCACGCCGTGGGTCTCTTTCAGGCGGTGCTGGTTCCATCTCTTGATGACGCCCGTAAATCCGTGCCCCTTCGTGACGCCCGAAACGTCCACTCTCTCGCCCGCCGCGAACACGTCCGCTTTGAGCTCCGCGCCGACCGCGAACGTCTCCGCGTTCGCCACGCGCACTTCTTTGAGCACTTTGTGCGGCTTCACGCCCGCCTTCTTGAACTGCCCGAGTTCGGGCTTCGTGAGGGCTTTCTCGTTCGTTTCGATGAAACCGAGTTTGAGCGCGGAATATCCGTCGTTTGCCACCGTCTTGACCTGCACTACGGGGCAGGGGCCGGCTTCCACTACGGTGACGGGAATCATGGTTCCGTCCGCCGCAAAGAGCTGGGTCATTCCGACTTTGCGTCCGATGATTGCTTTATTCATAGATAAAGTTCACTCCTTAAAAAATTTATTTTCGAATACCTTTGAAAAGTATTTCTCGGCGAAATATGTTTTCAAATCAGAGCTTGATCTTGATGTCCACGCCTGCGGGGAGGTGAATGGAATCGAGAAGTTTCGCGTTGGGAGAGTAGATGTCGATGATTCTCTTATACGTTCTCATCTCGAACTGCTCGCGGGAATCCTTGTACTTATGAGGGGAACGAAGGATCGTGACGATCTCCCTCTCCGTGGGAAGGGGAATGGGACCGGAGATTTTCGCTCCGCTCTTTTTCATCGTCTCCACGATACGGCTCGCAGCTTCGTCCACGAGCTCGTGATCGTACGCCGCCAACTTGATTCTGATTTTCTGAACTGCCATTTTGATTTCTCCTTTTACCGTTTATACTAACATTTTATTTCGCTGTATCAACATATCCGTGTGTATCGAGGCCGAAGCGCAAAATAAAAAACACTCTTTTTCACCGAGCGTTTTTACGCAAAGCCTCGGTTAGTCGCAGGAATCGGGTTCCCACTTTTGTCAACGGAAATTATCTGCCGAAGCGGCTTTTGCCCCGGAATTTGCAGTAACTTCCCGTCTCAACCCATACAACACATATTTAGACAGCTTATTTATAATACCAAATCCCGCTTGTCCTGTCAAGCGTTTGAAAGCAATTTTTCCAAAATTTTTCGTTTTTTTTCGTCAAAGAGGAATATTTCCCTTCTCCGCGGCATATTCCGGCCGAAAAAAAGGGCTTTCCCCTTTCGGTTATCGCCCTTTTTCCGCTTTATTATACATGACCGCATTATATTAAAATACGTAAAATTTCGAACCTGCGCGAACAATATAAACGTTTCGAGCTTTTCAAGTCCAAAAAGCTCAGGGTTTACACGACGCTTGGCGCTTAATTATTTTTTAATATACCAAACGCAGTCGGGAACAGATTTTTTTATTTTCTCCGCCTCCTTTCTCGCAGAGAAGAAGTCTATGAGAATAAATCTGCCGTTTTTCGTCAGTTCCGCGCAAAGGAAATAATGATAGACGGAATCCATGATTTCATATCCCTCCTCGCTTTCGATCGATGCATCCAGCCGCAGGATACAAAACAACATGTCTTTTCCGTCCGTGCTCCGCTTCGTTGCCGCAATCGCTTCCGCCACTTTTCCCCTTCCCGAAAGGAGAATATCCTTTATCGCCGACGCTTTGCGTTCGGCAGGCACATCTGCGGAAACGAACCGGCAATTCCGAGAGCGGCGCACGTCAGCCGCATAATCCAGTTCGCTTTGAAAAAATTTGACTGAACGGGAGCGGTATTCGTCCAAAAGGTCCTGCCGCCCCATTCGCAGGGCAAACTTTCCGATGGACCCAATCGCGTCTTCCGCAAGCGGCTGCCGCGCCTGCGCCGCCGAGTACAGAAGAGGAACGCCCGTCTCGTCCCCGCGGCGGACAAGTAAGGCCCCTTTATAATAAAGCGCGAGCGGCGCGCCGGGCATTTTTTCTTCCAGTCGCTCTGCGACCGAAAGTGCTTCCTCCTCACCCCGTTCAAACGAGAGCCCTGCATAGTCTATAAGTTCCACCGCGGATAATTCCCGCCCTGTTTCGTCCGCCTTGCGGTATTCGTTGATTCTGTCCGAATTTTTCAGATACGCGGAACGCCGTTCGGCGTAATTTTGCGAAATCAATTCTTTTGTCAGCTTATTTACGACGTCCAGAGCTTTTTTCTGCTCCGAGACGAACGCCTCGTCCGTCTCCCGCAAACTGTAATCGTAAGAATCCAGTCCCATATTTTCCATGCGCATACGGAATGTCGGATGACTGTCTATACGGGCGGGAAGCTCGTGGCGGAGAATGTAATTCCAAAGCTTTTCGTTCCGTTCGAGATATTTCTCGAAATAGAAAAGGTGCCGCGCGTAATAGTCTTCGGGCGGCGTGCTCTTCGCCCAGACCTCGGCGGGAAACTCGGGAACGGGCAACTCCCGATAAAAATTCAACAGCGTGCTTTTCGCCGTAGCGTTTACATAGTTTTTTCCCATGCCCGCTTCCTTTACCTGTCCGTCGGCGCGGATTTCCCGAAGCCTGGAAGAAAGATCATGCCATAACGTATATTCCTTTTCGATTTCCTCTGCGAACAGAGGAAGAAAAAATGTACGCACCAAAAATCCCGTTATCTCAAAGAATCCCGTTTTGCCAGTTTCTTCGGGCGACCACTTTTCTTTCCACTTCCAAAGCCTTGCCGCCGAAGCGGTATCCTCGTTCTTTACGTGCGCGAATTCATGAAGCATAATGCTGTAAAACTCGTCCCGCGTCAACAGCGCGAGAAGCTCCGCATCTATAAAGACGGACACCTCTCCCCCTTTCTCCGCTATGGAAAATCCCTCCGAGGAAAATTCGATGCCTATCCGCTTTTGATACCCCATCGCCGCGGCGGCGCGCTCTATAACGGTATATATTAAGGGATATTCGGCGCGAGAAAGCACGGACTTCTGCTCCGTCTCCGCCCTTTGAACGGGCATAAAAAAGACCTCAAAAAAGCCTGCGACGAAAAAATATTCGACAACTATTACGACAATATATCCCGCTACGGAGTCCTCAGACGTTCCGAACACACTCCCTTTGCCCAAGGCAAAAGCAACAAATAAAAAGAGCACTATACACGCGACCGCCCAGATATTTCCCAAAAGAATTTTCCGTTTCACCCGCCGTTCCGCCGCCTCGCAGTCACTTTCCACTATGCTTTTATATTCCATTCCCTTATCGACTATCTCTTGCGCCGACATTTTTAACAATCGCTTTCGTTTGTCGGAGGCGGCGACGGTATTTCCTATCGCCATGGCGGCAAGCAGAATCAAAGCACATACCGCCGCGATATTCCAGCCATTATTTCCCGTCATCGCAACAAAGCCCGCCGCCCAGGCGCCGATCAGCGCCGCCACCGACAAAACGGTGACAAAAATTCCATATAACACTTTTTTTGCGCTATTTTTCATCTTTCTCTCCCACAAAATTGGTAAAATAATATATTTAGTATAACATAAAAACAAAATTTTGTCAATATATAAAATATAAAAAAGACACCGCAAGTAGGGAGGTGGTGTCTTTCATTGAGAACTTTTTTCTTACAGTAGCGGCAGGGCGTTAAGCCATACCGCTTTTCCGTGTTTGAAATTTTTTTTATGCGAGGGCATCCTCATGCCAAATTCGTCCTTAAATCCTTCAATCGGCGTTTCTGCACACCTTTGAGAACGCCCAATTATTCTTTAATTCCGGAAGAAAGGGAAATTCCCTGTAAAAGAAACTTTTGCGCAAAGAGATATAAAATGAAAACAGAAATAATAGATTTTCCGGCCGCCGCCATTTTGCTCGCCTGCTGTGCGTCGTAGGCACCGTTCAAAAGGCTTAACCCTGCCGTCAGCGTCCTTCTCTGCACGTCCTGAATGACAATGAGCGGCCAAAGAAGGTCATTCCAGCTTCCTATAAACGTGAATAACGCGACGACGGCGAGCACGGGAACAATTTGCGGTAAAATAATAATAAAGAACACCCGTATTTCCCCCGCGCCGTCTATTTTTGCAGCCTCATCGAAATCCTTCGGTACAGAATAAATGAATTGCCGTATCAGGAAAATATTTCCCACTCCTCCGAGTCCGGGCAAAATAAGCGCCAAGAGATTATTTTTTAATCCGAGATTTGTAACAATAACATAGTTCGGAATTAAATTAATAACGCCGGGAATCATCATGGAAGCCATGAGCAGCATAAAAAGGACATGATTCAGCTTAAAGTGCAATCTTGCATAACCGTATGCGGCCATAGAGTCAATGAAAAGAATGAGTATCGCACTCGAAACGGACACGATAAAGGAGTTCACGAACCATTGCAATACGGGGGCGCTTTTTGTATTGGAGAGAACCTCTCCAAATGTCGCAAAGGTAAAATGTTTCGGGAAAAAGCTAAATCCTTCAAATCGTATCTCCTCATTTGTCCGCAAGGCGGTCAAAAGCATAAACAGCAGAGGAAAAACCCATGAGATGCAAATCAAAATAAGCGCGGTATAGAGTACTGCTTTGATACTATTCTTTTTAATCTTTGCATTCATACTCCACCTCAATCTTTCGCTTGCAGCTTGAACTGTAACGCGCTGAATACGACGATGATAATGCCCAATAATACAGACATCGTACTCGCTATACCCGCCATGGCAATATCCGAGCCGAAAGCGCGCTTTTGAATATGAATCATAAGTACCTGTGTGTTTTCGGGCCCGCCGAACAGCGCCGGCTGACCGTACACATTAAAGGCGCCGATGGTTGTCATGACGGTCGTATAAAGCAACGGAAAGCGCATCGACGGAAGCGTAATTTTCCAAAACTTAACAAATGCGTTAGCGCCGTCTAAGTCGGCTGCTTCATAATAAGAAGAAGGGATACCGGATAAGCCCGACATAAAAATCACCATATTCCCGCCTATTCCCGACCAAAGCGACAAAATAAAAATACACAGCCAAGCGTAGTCCCCCGCCCAATTTATGTCCAAGCCCAAAATGAGATTGATTGCGCCCGATTCTCTGTCGAAAAGCCAGCGCCACATCAAAACGACGGCGGAAACGGAAAGAATGGAAGAGATATATAAAACGGACTGCATAATCGCCCTTCCCCTTGTCACCTTCAAAAGAAGACAGGCAAACAGCAGCGGGACGGCAATGAGCAGAGGCACCATCACCACCACGTAAATCATAGTCGCGCCCAATCCCTGCCAAAACTCGTCTGAAAAAACGGTATCCGAAAAAATCTGAACGTAATTCTTAAAGCCTATAAATTCGGGAGAACCGACCATATCCCAGCTCGTAAAGCTGATGGCGATACCGAAAATAAAGGGTATTAAAATAAAGACGACAAAAAAGACGAGGTGCGGGCCGATAAAAATAAACGGCAAAAGTTCGTCGCGCCATTTGATTTTCTTTTTTCCGCTTTTGATCGATTGAGCAGCCTCGGCATCCGCTCTGACCTCCGCCCTTTCAGTTCCCGCTGTTTTCATAACTTTTTCCTCATTAAATTATAGCTGCTCCGCCGCGTCTTTCCCGTCCTTTGCCGCCTGCGCGATCGCGGCGGAAGCGTCCGTCAGCTTTCCCTCGCAGAGCTGGGACATGTACTTGCCGATAGGCTCTATCAAAGTATTATACGTATAGACCTTCGGAGTCGAAATGATATTTTCCAGACTGTTGGAAAGATATCCCCACTCCAAATTTTTATAGCTGTCCTTTTCCATAACGTCCGCGCGAGCCGCAACCTTCCCGCCCTGACACCATACGTCACTGTGCTCCACGAGATATTTTAAGAAAACGGAAATAGCCGCGTCCTTCTCCTCTGACTGAGATTTATTCTTAAACAAAACAAAGCAGTGTCCGTCAGCCGTCGCAACGCGCTTGGAAGCGCCCTCCGCCTGCGGGAAAAACGCAACGCCCGCGTCGCATTTTTCGGTCTTTTTACAGGCGTCGGGAGCCGCCCAAACCCCGTCGAACGTAAAGAGCGCCCTTCCTTGCAAGAAAATTGCCATGTGGTCGGAACCCGTCTGCGAGGCAACGGAATTCCCGTCTTTTTCCACGAAAGGAATGGAAGCGAGAGCCGTAGCCGCCTTCACCCCCTCGGGACCGTCATAAAGAGGCTGCATGGGATTTTCCGCCTCGACGACTTTGCCGTCATATTGATACAGGAAATTCAGGAACATCTGCTCCGTATAAGCGTAGTTAAAAGCGATGCCATAGGTGCGCTTGCTCGCCTGCGGGGCGTGTTTATAAGCCGCCTGCATCATTTCCGCCATCAGTTCGAGGGAAAAATCGTCGGAACGAATTTGTTCTTCGGTATATCCTTCGGGAATGAGCTCGCGATTGTAATAAAGGACAACGGGAAGGACGTCGTAAGGCAAAGCGTAAACCTTGTCGTCGAACACGCCCGAATCCCATACATCACTCACATAATCATCGGCGGAAATCTCGGCGGAGGAAACGATCTCCGTCATATCGCGCAGCCTTCCCTGCCGTTCAAACGCGGCCAATCTGCTCTTATGTACAAGGCAAATATCCGCAGTGGAATCGTCGGTAAAACTCGTCAAAATCCGTTGATAGTGAGCGTCTTCGAGAAGGGTGTCGTTTTCGACATAAATTTCCCCCTTGTAATCCTCGTTGAAATCGCGGACGAGATTTTGCATATATTCCGAGTCGGAGCCGGAAATCGAATTCCAATAGGAAAGCGTGACCTTTGCATCCGATTTCAGAGCGTCGTCTCCGCCGCAGGAAGCCAATCCTGCCATTGTAGCCGCCGTCATAAAGGCGGCAATGCTCACAGCAAATAATTTCAAACTTTTTTTCATAATAAATGCACCTCTTACCTTTCATTGATTTTTTTAATTTCTTTAAGCGGAACCTTAGGAGTTCTGTCAAAAGACATCAATCCGTTTGTTTCGTGGTAGACATCGGTGAGCTGGGTATAACAGAATCCGCAGACCTTTTCCATTTTTTTGTACGCGGAAGTAATTTCGTCGTATTTTCTGACGAGATCCTCGGCGTCCTTTGCCTCACCGTCATATCCCCAGCCCTCCGTTCCCGCGAGCTTAAAGCCCCCGTATTCGCTGACGACAATCGGCTGTCCTTGATATTCGTATCCCTTAGCCATTACGAACCGATAATTTGTGGGAGCGATCTTGTTGTCGAGAATATCCTTCATGTCGTTTTTATAGCGATCATTTACCCGCTCGACGCAACCGTCATAATCGTGTACGGTGACAATATCCGAGCAGGTATGCTCCCAACCGTCGTTACACATTATGGGCCGCATGGCATCGAAAGCCTTGGTGAGATAATAAATCCCCTCCGTAAATCTCTGCTGTAATTTATCGGTATAGACGTTGGGGATACCCCAGCTTTCATTGAAGGGCACCCACGCAATTACGCAGGGATGATTGTACTGTTGCCGGACTGCTTCCAGCCACTCCGTCGCAATCGCCGAAATTGCCCTGTCGTTAAATTCATATGTCGCGGGATACTCTGCCCAGACGAGCAGTCCCTCGGTATCGCAGAGAAACAGAAAGCGTTCGTCCTCGATTTTCTGGTGAATCCTCAGACCGTTGAAGCCCGCCTGCTTTGCGAGGAGAATATCTTTTCTTCCCGCCTCCTCGTCAGGCATTGTGAGCCCCGTCTCCGGCCAATAATTTTGCGCGAGCACTAATTTTTGATAAACCTGCGCATTGTTGAAACGGATTCCCTTTTCGTCCGTTTCGATTTTTCTCATTCCGAAATAGGAGCCGACCCGATCGAGCACTTTCCCTCTCCCGCGCAGAATAAATTCCACATCGTAAAGATTCGGGCAATCCGTATTCCAAAGTTTTATTTTGAAATCAAACTCGCCGCATCTTAAATCAAAGACCTGCGTGAAACATTCCGTACAAATTTCCGTGACTGTGCGGACAATCGTTTTTCCGCCGAAGGAGATGACGGTTTCAAGCTCGCAAGATAAAGCGTTTTCCGTCTCGTAATCGATGCGAACGGAGGACGCGTCGATATCGGGAGTCATTTTTACGCTTTTCAGACGGCTCGCGGAGACGATTTCTCCCCAAACGGGCTTCCAGATTCCCGAAGTAGGTTTATACCAGCACCCGAAATCCTGCTTCAACCATCTTTGTTTTCCCCGCGGCTGGTCGGTAGCCATAGAATCCTCGCAGCGCACGGTAAGGATATTTTCCGCATTTTCCCTAATCGCATTGCTACCGTCGATTGTAAATCTGCAATATCCGCCCTCGTGACCGCCGACGAAAACGCCGTTCAGCCAAACTTTCGCCCTGTAATCTACGCCCTCGAAATTGAGCAATAACTTTTTCTCCTTCCCGATTCGCCCCGTCTTAAAAGTCCGCTGATACCACATAATGCCGTGAATATCCCCGTCCTTAATTCCGCTCGCGGGCGTTTCATAGGCATAGGGCACAACAATCGCCGCCGCATTTTCGGGGAATTTTTTATAATATTCTTTTTGTTCTCCTATATTTTCGTCGTCGAAGCAAAACCTCCATTTGCCGTCGAGCGAAAACCACTCCTCTCTCACAAACTGAGGGCGCGGATAGTCCTTTTGGTAACATTTAACCATGAATAATCAACCTTACTGAATTTTTATTTTGTTTATATAGCCTTTCCCTATAAGCCATACAGCCGCATAATTTTAATTTTGTTTATGCGGTCTTTACTTATTTATAATAGCCGCACAGCTTTTATTTATATAACCGGAACATCGCCCGCGTATTTGCGCCGGTGTTCTGCATATCGAAGGAGAGCATGGCTTTATCCGAGGAGGACCAGCCTTCCGGGGCATAAAGGGAAAGATCTATGTCCCAGATATTTCCGTCAAATTCCACAACCTCGTCGGGGGCTTTTTCCGTTCCCCAAGGATAGGCAGGCAAGCCCGCGAGCTTTTCGTCCTGCGCATTGGGATTGCGGGAATCGCGGTATAAGCCGTTGTGGAAATAGACGCTCTTTACGTAAGTCCCGCTCTCCTCGTCAAAGAAGTCCACACGGAATCCGAGCGTAGAATTTTTATTCAACATTCTCACGTTCCCTTCCGTAGAGAGGTCGACGGTGAATTTCATGGGAAGGTCTCTAACGATGACGGACGAGCTCGCATGTGCCTGTCCCTCGTATGCCCCGTCAATTCCCGTAGCGGAACCCATTCCGAGATACATCGTCCAGCTCTTCCTGTCGAAATGCGAATAGCTCCCCGAAAGTCCCGCCGCATAATCGGCATAGTCCTGCCTGCTTCCCTCCAAGCCCCTATAACGATCCTCATACCAATAGGAGGTTTTAATATCGTCGGCAAAGACAGAAGTGTTTTCATAAGCCTTGAAATCCTCCGCTCCGTCCTTGTTGACGGTGATATAGACGACGCCGCCCGCGGGCACCGTGCCCTGCCAGATCAAATCCCCCGTATCGCAGGCCCCCACTTGCTCGGCGACGAGCTCGGGGCTCTTCTTATTATCGAAATAGCTTGCATGCGTCTCGTCTATTCGGTAAACACGGCGTTTTCCGCTCTGGAATTTTGCATTGTCAAAATCAATTTTCACAAACCTGTCGCCGTTTTCCTCGTCGGGCGAATTGTTGTTCCAGATAGCGAGGGAAATTTTATCGTCGGAGGAAGAAACCATAGATTTTAAGCCCGTATTCTCCTTACTGAATGTACTTTCATATCTCCATA
This sequence comes from uncultured Clostridium sp., assembly GCA_900555925.1. Lineage (GTDB taxonomy): Bacteria > Bacillota > Clostridia > Christensenellales > Borkfalkiaceae > Scatosoma. The sequence continues at coordinate 10,675 of USMU01000024.1, forward strand.
CAGGCATATCCGCATAAATTTTGAGCGCATTGAAAGCGGCTTTGACGTTTCCGTTCACATGTTCGATAAGACCGTAAGGGTCATAACCCGCGGTAGATTCCATAAACTGCGCCCAGTGTACCCATTGTATTTGCGTGCGGTTCACCGCCTCCATCACGGTGTCCAGCGTTTTCGGCGCGGCGGTATAATAGTTGTAAGGGCTCATCAGTCCGCCGCTCGAACCGGTCTGGTCGTTCAGCCAGTTGTATTCCGTGATATGCAGAGCGGTTTTCAGAAAATAATCGTCCTTGGAAAGTCCGGCGATGACCTTTTCCAGCTCGCTCGTAATCCCCTCGGCGCGTCGCTCGTCGGAAATAAACCAGGTTTCTCCGTCCATGTAAGTATGGAAGGAATAAAAATCGAGCGGAAGATTTTTGGAAATGACGCGATTGAGGAATCCGACCCACCCCTCCACGCCGATTTCTCCGAGCGCAAACGCGGGGCCACCGATCGTTGCGTCGGGATCGGCACGCAGGATTCCCTTTGCTCCGTACTCGTACATATCGTTATAGACGCCCTTGGAGGGATCTCCGTTGGGGGCAAAATCGTCGATATCGAGGAACATGGTCGTATCCTCGTCCATGGCGCCCCAGATTTTGAGAATTTCGAGGTCGGGCTCGTTGAATATTTCATGATATCCGATTTTTACACCCGCGTCGCGATAATGCTTGGCGTAATTATAATATATTTCTTCCCATACCTCCTGCCAGTTATCGATATTGTTATCGAGGTTGTGCGCATTTCCGTCCACTTGCAGAGGCGCGGGAATATAGCACCAGGACATGTACGGGAGAATATTGTGGTCGCTCATGTATTTTACGACCTTATCCAGCCGAGTAAAATCATAATTCAAAGAATTTTTATCTACTTTGTAATGGTCTGTTTCCTGATTCCAGTCGTAAATTTCGTAATCGTCCGTCACGACCTGTCCCGCAGTACCTTCGTCTTTTCCGACGGTAAGGTCAATACGGAAGGAATCGGCATACAATTCGTCGATTCTGTCCCAATCGCGGTCATAATTTTCAAAGAGCGGCTGAATACAACCCGCATTATATTGCGCGACCTTTTTGAGCAGCGGCGGGTCGACGATTTTACTAAAATCCGCATTCAGGGTAATAATTTCGGAAGGGTCTCCCGAAAACTCCTCAAAAGAAGTCTTTCCGCTGCATCCGGTCGCCATGAGCATGGCGGCAACCATCGTCAGAGTAACCGTTTTTATCAATTTTGTTTTCATGTTTTCTCCTCCTTACAGCGCCTCGGTCAATTCGTTCACGAGGAATAAATGGTCCAGATAACTTACGCCCCAGCTTTGGTAAGCCTCTATTCCGCCCGCATTGGTCATCATAAATCCTTCCCTGCCCGCTTCGCCGTTCTTGTCGTCGGTAATGTTGACGGTAAGATCTATCATGGCTCCGACCTTATCGGGTATCTGCTCTCCGAAGTCAGCCCATTGAATTCTGTATTCCACGACATAGCCCGTCTCAGCAGTGGTCATCGCATATTCCCACATCGCCTCGTCGTCTCCGAGCCAGTGCATTTTTTCCATGCTGTTGTTTCTCGCGATGCGGAACATTCCCTCGCATTTCCAGCCGTCGTTGCCGTTGACGGTTCCCTTGTCGGGTCTTGCGCTGGTTACGGGGTCGTCGCCGCCCCAGACGGTGTTTGCGTTGGGAAGCTTCTTTCCCGCACCGAAGTTGACCCAGAGCGTTACGCTGTCGCCGTTTTCGCCGCCATGGGGGCTTACGGTATTGTCGGAGACCTCCACGAGGACATACAAGGCACTGTCGTCCCATTTGACGAACGCTTTTCCCGTCGCGTTGGTATCATCGCCCTCCTGTACGGTCGCAATATCGAACGCGGCAGTATCTCCGTAGGCGGCATCTTTTTTGCCGTCCACCAAAATTTCCTCCCCTTCACCGAGGCGGGAGGCATAAAAGACCTTGCGGGCATTATCGTTTTCATTCGCAATCATTTGGAGGACAAATTTCCCGGAAGCTGCATCTTCTCCGCTGTTTTTATAAGTGACTTTCAAATCGAGGGTATCCTTCAACGCGAAATTCTCGCCGACTGTAATGGCAGAAGCGAATACACGGGTATCGCCTGCGGGTTCCAGCTTAATCGGAGCCGCGAGAGCGGAGCTTTCAAACTGTACGTATTCGGCCTTTTCCTGCATCGTAGTGAGCAGATATACTTTATTGTCCTTCCAAAGCGCCTTGACGCTGTTTCCGCCGATTTCAAGGCTCGTCGAATCCTGATAGAGTATGTTGTCCGTATCGTTTTCGGCAATTTCAAAGTTTTCGCGGACAGCTTTCACGGCAACGGGAGTCCCCTCCTCCTCATCGTTTGCCAGCAGTCTGATATTGGAGAGCTTTTTGGGGCCTCTGTCCATATCGGCGTTAATTGCCTCCATCACGACGGAGGAACGTTCTCCGACGTCATTCTTATCCCAGACTCGCACGCCGATGCCGATTTCCTGCCCTGCGTGAGGGCGGTATTCGGCGGGTACGTTTGCATTGGAAAGGTCGATCTGATATTCTACCGTGTAACCCGTCTCCGTGAGTTTCGACGTTCCGAAAGTCGTTCCCGAATTTTTGCTTTCGTTGGAGAGCCATTCGAAGCCGGCATCGCTGCCGTTCCCGAATCGGTTATCCACGGAATGTTCGCTGCCCGCGTTGATAAACCACTGTCCTTCCACCATGGGCCCCGGCTCGCCGCGGTAGGAGCCGCCCCAGCCCTCCGTATATCCGGGTTCAGCGAGGGAATCGTTATGAAGTAAATCCAACCGAATTTCAAAAGCGTCGTTTTCCATTATGCCGACGCCGTCCTGGTATCCGTGTACGCTGCCGTCAGTCACTTCCGCGAACACATACAGATATGTATCCTCCCACATGACGCGAACCGTTGCTTTCGTCTCGGTATCGCCGGTAGAGAGCGTCTCGACGGGAATGATCGCCGTATCCTGATACGCTTCGTCCAGAACGCCGTCCACTTGAATTTTGTCGTTCACCTTCAAGCGCGTGGCATTGAAGGTATTTTCCGTACCGAAACGTTCCGACCAGATAGCATAAAAGGTCATATCCGATTCAAACACCTCCACTTTTCCCGCCGCGAGGTCGGCCGCGTCGATTCCGTTCCAGCCCTGAAAGGTAATTCTCGAATCCGTATTTGCGGGTGCTTCGGGAATATCCACAAAATCGCCCGTTTTCGCCTCGACGGAACTTACCACCTCGCCGTTGCTCATAAAGGTAATCGTGTAGGTTTCCTCCTCGAAGGAAGACGAGTCCACAGTTTGCCCGCAAACGTCGCATTTTCCGTCCCCGTCTTTATCCACGTGTTCGGTATGCGCCGATTCCTGACCGCCGCAGGCAGCCATAGTCATGAAGACTCCCAACACCAAAGCCAAAGCGCTCATCACTTTTGACTTTCTCATAAATTTTACCTCCTCATTTCTCTTTTTATTTATTTTTTGATTTTATTTACGTATAAGTTTTATTTTCCTTACCCGTTTTATTTCCGTTCTGATTTCGGCTTTGAACCGACTTTTGTTCCTTTCGTTCGGAGTCTATTTCCGACATCAAGGTTGTTCCTTCAATTTATTCAAATCTAAGCCCGTTTCCGACTTTAAGCCCGTTCAAACCGAAAAGTTCCCGAAGCAGCCTCAAATTGCGCGATTCCGTCCTCGACGCCCAAATAGATAATCCCGTCTGTTTCCAAGGCAAGTTGACCGATTGTTTTCCCGTTTACCGTAAGGGAAGCGCCTTCCGAGACGGGGAGTTCAAAGCGCGCCGTAGTATTTGCGGGAACAGATGCCTCGTATTTCCAGACTGTCCCCTCAAAGAAAGACTTAGCCCTTATCAATCCGAAAGCAGATTCATAAGCAGCCTCAGCCGATTGTATTCGCATATCCGGATGAGGAGCAAAGATAATATGCTTAAATCCCACATGTTCGGAATCATAACCGATTCCCGCCATAGACGAAAACATCCAGCCGGCTACCGCTCCGTAAGCGTAATGATTGAAAGAATTCATGGACGCATCTCCGAATCCTTTTTCCAGCGTATAAGAATCCCAGCGTTCCCAAGTCGTCGTAGCGCCCTGAGCCACAGAGTATAGCCATGAGGGATTGTTTCGCTGTAACAGGAGAGTATAAGCGACGTCGCTTCTTCCTATTTTCGTCAATGCGGGAAGAATGATTGCCGTACCGAGGAATCCCGTTCCGAGTTTGTTTCCGTTATTCTCGATATTCGTCACGAGCTGTTTTGTAACCGCCGCCACCGACTGCGCATCGGGAAGCAAATCGAGATACAGCGCATAGAGACAGAGCGTCTGAACTCCCCTTTTCAACGTACCGTCGGATTTTACGTAACGGGTAATAAAAAATTCTTTTTCCTGACGGTATATCAGGCGGTAATCGTTTGCCTCCTCGGATTTTCCGACGGCATCTGCCATTTCCGCCATCATCATTGCGTCCCAGGCATAATAAATGACGCCGAGCTGTTCGCGCACTTCCGAATCGTTAGCTTCAAAAGCGAGATGGTCTCCCCACTGCCGACCGCCGCCCAATTTATTTGTCGCAGCGAGATATCCCATCCATTTTGTCATCGTTTCCCAATTTTCTTCGATTACAGAGGGATCTCCATACATCGTATACAGCCTGTAAGGAACGATAACCGCCGCATCGGCCCAGCCCGTCCCGCCCCAATAGGTAGGGTTGCCCCCATACTGTCCCGTAGGAACTGTTCCGGGAATTGCGCCGTCCTCTCTTTGGGCGTCGCTCATATCCGTCATGAATTTGCGCAGGAAATTTTTATTATCGCCGAGATACAATCCCGTTTGCGCGAACACCTGTGTATCCGCCGTCCAGCCGAGCCTTTCATCGCGCTGCGGACAGTCGCTGGGAACGGATAAATAGTTTGAATACTGACCCCATCGAACGTTGCTGAAAAGCCGATTGACCTCCTCATTCGATGCCTTGACGTATCCCGTATCTCTTTCCACGGAAGTGACGACCTGTCCGGTCAGTTTGTGAAAGGTCACGGGGGCGTCCGCCGTAATTTGAATATATCGGAAGCCGTAATACGTGTGGGAGGGATGATATTCCTCAATTCCCTCTCCGCTTAAAATATAATTTGTCGTCGCAAGCGCCGAACGAAGCGCAGCCTGATATACGGTCCCTTCGGGTCCGTCGTTTCCCCGTTCATGAGCCCCGTTTCCGTCGTTGAGCATTTCGGCGTGTTTTACGGTGATCTTTGTTCCCCGCGCCCCCTTTACGGCGAAAGCCTCCCGGCCGGCAAAATTTTGTCCGAAATCGATTACGGCCGTTTCCCCTTCGTTCAAGGTAAACGCTCCGCTCCGTAGCGTACGGACGACGTTCGCCCTGCCGTAGTGCGTATCGCTCGCCCCGACGATACCTTTGTGGATTTTCACCGATTGCACCGTCATTTCCAAATCGTCTCGCACGACAATCGTGGCAGAATATCCCGAAACAAGTTTGCCCGTAAACTCGGTATTAACGTTTACTCTGCACCAAAGACTGTCGTCATATCCCGGCTTCATCCATTCCGTCGAAACGCGAGCATCATAAGTTTCCCCGTCATAAATATCGGCGAATAGCAATGGACTTTCCGCAGAGCTCCTCCACGTTTCGTCTGTTGCAATTACGTCCCTTGCTCCGTTTTCGTATGTAATGACGAGCTTTGCCCAATAAGCCACCTGCTTTCCCCATCTTCTCGCCACTCGCCCCGTCCACCAGCCGCTTGTAACCATAGCGAAAAGGACATTTTCTTTCCCCGCGGAAAGCATCCGGGTGACGTCGTAGGAATAATACATTTTCCGGTCGCCCATTTCGTTGGAACCGGGTTTCAGCTCGTCATACCGTATTCTGCCGTCAGGCAGCCTTCTGCCGATGCGCTCGCCGTTGAGATAGCTTTCAAAGACGCCCAATCCGGAAGTATAGAGCTTTGCAGCCACAATCTTTTCCGAAGGAAAAAAGGATTTACGGAATACAGACGTATCGTTTTCGAGCGGTTGCGTATAAATCTGTTCCCCCACGATGTCAAAAGTTCCTACTTTTAACATTCCGCCGTCCAAAGCGGTAGATCGATTGCCCGAAAATCCCGTTTCCGAGCCTTCAAAATCGTAGGAAAAAAGTGTATTAGCGCCGCTTTTTACGATGATGTTGTCATATCTCCCAATCTCGGGAACAGCTCCGGAGTGTGAACAATGCCTGAAACCGATTTTTCCGAGAGGAATATCTTCCGTGCCCGTATAGACAGAAACGAGTTTAAGCTCCTTTTCGTTTGCGCCGAAATAGGTTTTGACCGTTCTTCCCCTCACTTCTATTCTTTCGTGAACGGGTTTTGTATAGTCGCCCACCGCCGCCGTAATATCCGTTGCATCCACGCCTTTTGCAGGAGTAACCGTCCGGTCGCCATTCTGTTTGATATGCGGTCGGAGCAACACCCTTCCCGACCGTTCGGAGACATTCACCTGCCACATATAAAAACTGCCGTCCCCCTGCATACCGAAACAGAAACCTTGATTACAACTATCGATGATAAAATCAAGATCAATCGTATAATCTGTGACCTTGGCATTCGTATTGTCCACACTGATAAAGTTTGCGCCTTCAAAGTCATATTCGCCGAGAAGTCCCGTTTCAAAATTAGAGGAAGCAGTCAATATTTCATCGTCTTTGTCCCATACTTTTATAGACCAATCGTATTCCGTCGAGGAGGTCAATGTCTTTCCCCCGTATTCAATGGAAACGGAATTGTTGCTTTTAACCTTACCGCTGTCCCAAACGATCCTATCCCCGCTTTTGACAACAAGTTGATAGGCAGTCTGCGTCCATCCCGTCTTATCCGAACGAGTTTTCCAGCTAAATAGCGGAGTAGGATTATCCACACCGACGGGACGTTCCACATTATCGACAGTAAGATTGTAAATTTCCCCTAAATTTTTTTTCGGCACTCCCTTGTCATTCTCCACACAGCCAAAAAACGAAAAAGCCATAACCGCCCTCCTGTGTGGATTTATTGTAACATAAACTTTTTGGATTATCCATACATTTTATTGCTTATAATTTGCACATTAGTGACATATTTAGGGTAAGATTAGAAAAATTTGACATTCTGTTTGTATTTTGTTATAATTTAGGGGATATATTTCAATTATTAAAATAAGGAAAAATAAAAAATGCGAACAACAGCAAAACAATCCTCTTGGGGACCCGCCGTGGGGGAAGAATTTAATTTCTTATTTTTCGATACGACAACAAACGATCCGATTTATATTGAAAGTATAGGAATTTCTTATCCGAATTCCAACTATTACATTCATCGAGAAACGTCCGACTTTTTTATTTTTGAATACGTTATTTCCGGTAAAGGTTATATCGAAACAGCAGGGAAAAAATATGAAGTCAAAGCGGGAGACGTATATTGCCTCGAACCGGGGAAAGGGCATACTTATTATTCGGACAAAAAAGACCCCTATCAAAAAATTTGGATCAACATGTACAGTAATTTTTTGGGAAGCATATTCAGCCGATTTAAAATATCCGGTAAAATCGTATTTCCCAACAGTAATTGCCGTAAATACTTTGACGAAATTCTCGCACTTCGCAGTATTTCAGGAAACAGCAGCGTCATTTGTTACAGAGTTCTCGCTATTCTTCTCAATATCATGTGTTCTCTTGCCGACCTTACTCAACAGCAACGCCAACAAATTCATATCCCCAATACTGCACTTTCAATAAAAAATCTTTTAGATCAAAATATTTATTCGACGGTAACGATACAACAGATTGCCGACTCTTTCAGTTACGATAAAGCTCATATTATTCGAGAATTTGAAAAACATTATCATCAAACTCCCTATCAATATTTACTTTCCCAGAAAATCCTTATAGCAAAAAAATTGCTTTTAGGGACTAATGTCTCTATTACAAATATTAGCGAACAACTCGGTTTTAAAAGCGTTTTTTATTTCTCTCGCCTGTTTAAGAAAAAAGTCGGTTTATCGCCCCGAGAATACCGAATTCAAAGTATTGAATCATAAACTAAATAGAAAGCGCCCCTTTTTCCTTCTTGTTTCCAATACTTTGCATGCAATTTGTTATATAGTTTAGCAAAAAGAAGTTTTTGTATATTCTCCTGCTTAAACCAACGCTCTTTTTCTAACAAGCGAATTTTACGAGACAAAGGGAGCTGCGTCGCACGACGCAACTCCCTTTGTCTAACTTGCCCTCACGGTGTATTCATATTCAAACTTTTTATTTTTTTAATTTTGTATGATATACACGCTTTTTATCTTATCTGTATTCTGTATATTTTTATACGTCAAATATTTTTATAGGTAATTGATTTTTGTTCTATATGGTAATCTTGATTTTTTCGTCGCCGTCGGAGGCTTCAAAGAGGACGAAACGCCCGTAACGGCGGCGAAATTTTTTCAGTTCCGAAAGCATTTCACAAACCGCGGAAATGAGTTCAGATTTTTCTTCCGCCGTCATAGATTTCTTTTTTCTCGGCGCTTCGTCGGAAACATGTCCTTGTCCTTTCGATATGCTTTCAGAAAAGCGTTCCGTAGCTTTTCCGTCATCTTCACCCGTATTTTCGAGGATATGCCCCTCTGCTTTTCCTTCCCGTATATTTTCGGGTAAATCCTCGTTTCCGCTTTCACCACGTACATCTTCGGGCAAAGGCGCCGCGATTTCTTCCGAAGCCTTCTTCGGACGGACGGCGAGTTTGAGAATCAATCGCAAAATCCAACGACTGAGCGGAATATAAAAACAGCGGCGTTTTCCGTTTTCCAAAATTTCGATTTTCATTCCACCCACACTTCCACGGTTTCCCCCTCGTCCCCCTGTACCTCCACGAGTTTGCCCGTCACTCCGAGAGAGATGAGCGTAAGGATCTGTTTGAAATCGATGGATTTAATCCAATCGCTCTTTCCGCCGCCTATTTTGTTCATTAAGGCGTCGTTGCTCACTAAAATTTCGATGAGTTTTACAGGCAGATTGATATTTACTTTTTCTTTGCCCTCTCTGCCTCCGTTGACGCGGACGCGGAGAAGCATTTTATCGGTATCGGGCTTTCCCTCCGCCAATCTGGTGACGGGCCCCTGTCCGTCGTCCAAGAGTTCGTCCACGCTGATTCCGAAGGTTCGGGCCAAGGTTTTCAATAAGGTAATATCGGGGTAGGAAACGTCGTTTTCCCATTTGGAAACCGCCTGCGGCGTGACGGAACAGATTTCGGCCAGCGCCTCCTGCGTGATTCCCTTCGCCTTGCGGCAAGCTGCAATGTTTTGTCCGATCGTCTTCATAAAAAATCTCCTTTTTCTTTTCGTTGAATCTATTATACCGCGCCGCCGCGCAAAAAACCAGCGACCGAAAGTTGATTTTCCCCCTTTTTTCTCCACCGTCGGTTGAAAGGCAAATCAACCCGCGGTTGTTTTCGGGCGTATTTCCCCGATTTTCCCGAAAATTTTTCTTCGGAAACGGCAATCGTCAAAATCCCGAATCGGAAAACACCTTTCCGATTTTTTCCGCGATGACGAGTTCGGCGTTCCCGTCCGCCGGCGTCGAAGTGCGGTTGATTACGACGAGATGGCGACCGTGAAAATATTGCAGCAGTCCCGCGGCGGGATAGACGACCAGAGAAGTTCCTCCGACAATGAGCGTATCCGCTCCCGCGACCGCCCTCACGGCTCCCGTAACAACGCGGTCGTCGAGCATTTCCCCATACAGCACCACGTCCGGCTTGACGATTCCGCCGCAGGAACAGCGCGGTACTCCGTCGGATGCGATGATCTCCGCCAAGGAATACGATTTTTTACATTTCGTACAAAAATTGCGCCAAACGCTGCCGTGAAGCTCGAATACAGCCTTACTGCCCGCCTTCTGATGCAGTCCGTCGATATTCTGCGTAACCACCGCTTTAAGTTTTCCCGCCCTTTCCAGCCTCGCCAAAGCGAGATGACAGGCGTTCGGTTCCGCATTCGGAAAAAGCATTTTCTTCTTATAAAACCGATAAAATTCCGCCGTATTTTCCATAAAAAATTCATGGGAAATAATCGTTTCGGGCGGATAATCGTACTCTTCACGGTACAGGCCGTCCTGCGAACGAAAATCGGGAATCCCGCTCTCCGTGCTCACTCCCGCGCCGCCGAAAAAGACGATGTTTTCGCTCGCCCCGATAATCTTCTTTAATCTCGCAATCTTCTCCTCATATTCCTGCATACCGCCTTCCTCCTTTTTCTCACCGCGCCGAACGCCCGCCGCCTCTGCGCGCAAATTCCCGACTTTCGCAAAGAAACGGCGCGGAACAAAGTCCGCGCCGTCTTTTTCGTCAGTCTTCCAAACCTTCGTTGAGTTTGGCGAGCAATTTATCGAGGTCCTCGCCGTGAACGGCAACGGCCTCCGCGACCGTCTCGCCGTGCGCCATCGCACAGCCGAAGCAGTGCATGCCCGCTTCCATGAGAATGTCGGGCGCATTGGGATTGAGTTGCAAACATTCGGCAATCAAAGTATCCGCCGTAATTTTAGCCATAAGGGTATCTCCTTTGTTTTTCTTTTTTTATTATTTTAACACATTTTCGGAGAAATTACAAGGCGAGAAGCCCTTGTTTTTCAAAAATTTTTGCGAAAACTCCCCCGATGAAAAACTAAACCGAAGTTATCTTTTGTAACATTTTCACAAAAATCGATGTAATAAAGAAACAATCGGCAATCGTTTTTACTTTTATTTGACTTACGTTATATATTCATGATAAAATTATTAATGGTTTCATTAAAATTGTAACATTTTGAAAAAACAATTTTGAGAAAAATTTTCAACTGCTGAAAACGGGAGGAATTATGAGCAGACTGAGTATCATTACGCAGAACCGGGCGCAAGCCACCGTGGAGGAGCTGTATAAGGACGTCGAAAGGCGTATCAGTGCCAGCCCTTCGGGACTTTGCCCCGTGGATATGGCGTCGTCCTTTTTGAAGATGTGCCATGCCCAATCCTGCGGCAAATGCGTTCCCTGCCGAATCGGGCTGGGACAGCTGGAAAAACTTTTGGACGACGTTCTGGACGGGAACGCCACCCTCGACACCGTGGGCCTGATCGAAAAGACGGCCGAAAGCATCTATTTTTCGGCGGACTGTGCCATCGGTTACGAAGCGGCGAACATGGTTCTCAAAGGAATCCGCGGATTCCGCGACGACTTCATCGAACACATCGAACACGGGCGCTGCAAATGCGCGCTCAATCAGCCGGTTCCCTGCGTGGCGCAGTGTCCCGCGGGCGTGGACATTCCCGGCTACATCTCGCTGGTGGAAGCGGGGAGAAACGCGGACGCCGTCAGGCTCATCCGCAAGGACAACCCCCTTCCCGCCGTGTGCGGACTCATCTGCGAACACCCCTGCGAAGTGCGCTGCCGCCGCAGTATGATGGACGCCTCCATCAATATTCGCGGTCTTAAACGCTTCGCGGTAGAACATGCGGGCGATGTGCCCGTACCCGCTCCCCTGCCCCCCACGGGCAAAAAGGTCGCCGTCATCGGCGGCGGGCCCGGCGGAATCTCCGCGGCGTACTATCTCGCGCTCATGGGCCATGCGGTCACGATTTTTGAATCCAAGAAGAAATTGGGCGGCATGCTCCGTTACGGGATTCCCAGCTACCGCCTGCCCCGCGAAATCCTCGATAAGGAAATCGCAGAATTGATGTCCGTAGGCATTACGGTCAAGACGGAGACCCACGTCGGAGAAAATCCCAGCATCATCGATCTTAAAAAGGACTTCGATGCGGTATACATAGCTATCGGTGCGCAGACGGATAAAAAAATCGGCATCGAAGGCGAGGACGCGAAGGGCGTCGTATCCGCGGTGGAAATGCTCCGCGGAATCGGCGACGACGAAATGCCCGACTTCAAGGGGAAAGACATCATCGTCATCGGCGGCGGAAACGTCGCCATGGACGTGGCCCGCTCCTCCATACGGCTCGGCGCAAAGCGCGTGAGAATCGTATACAGGCGCCGTCAGGTGGACATGACCGCCATGCGCGAAGAGGTGGAAGGTGCCATTCAGGAGGGCTGCGAAGTTCTCGAACTGCAATCCCCGCTCCGCATAGAAAAGGACAAGGACGGCAAGGCCGCAGCGCTCTGGGTAAAGCCCCAGATCATCGGCCCCTACGACCGCGGCAGGCCCAAGCCCT
>USMU01000025.1 GCA_900555925.1 uncultured Clostridium sp.
AGGCATTCCATCCCGCCAAAAAGCCGCGCCAGCGTGGATTTCCCGCTGCCGTTATGCCCCAATACAGCGACGAATTCGCCCTCTTCCACCGAAAAACTTACGTCCCGCAGCGCGAAAGAATCCTTTTCTTCTCCGCCGTATGAAAAATTTACTTTTTCAAATTTGATCGCTTCCATAATTTCGTTTTTTCCGCTCTTCAAAATCCGCGCCGCCGTCTCTTCGCCACAAATTTCATACATGCCTTTAAGGCGGTCGCCCCGATATCCCGAAATTTCGGGAGGAGACCGCCGCAAAAACGTCTTGCGGACCTTACTGTTTATATACCTTATTATTATAGCAAATTTTTTTCGTCAATACAATGAAAATAAGGTGAAATTCTATTTTTCCGACAATTTTTTTTCGGTGCTTCGGACTCTATACCCGAAATCTGCCCCGCATAAACACTCCGAAAAGAATTTTACACGTATTTTACACCAATTTCTTTTGATTTTTGTGCGTTTTGGTATTGACTTAAACGAAAAAAGAAAGTATAATATTATCGTATGTGAAACAGAGCGGATTTCGGCGGACCGTTTTTCCTTTTTCGGAACGACGCGCCGCGGCCCGCCCGATAAATACACGAATTATATAAACGGAGGCTTTTGGATGAAAAAAATGACCATCGACGGCAATACCGCCGCGTCGCACGTAGCGTACGCATTCTCGGAAGTTGCCGCCATCTACCCCATCACCCCCTCTTCGCCTATGGCGGAATCCGCCGACGAATGGGCTACGGCCAACAGGACCAATATGTGGGGACAACCCCTTAAAATCGCCGAAATGCAGTCGGAAGGCGGCGCCGCAGGCGCCGTGCACGGCTCACTTTCGGCAGGAGCTTTGACGACCACCTACACGGCGTCTCAGGGACTTCTCCTCATGATTCCCAACATGTATAAGATTTCCGGCGAATTGCTGCCCATGGTCATGCACGTTTCCGCGCGTGCCCTCGCCGCACACTCGCTGAACATCTTCGGAGATCATTCCGACGTCATGGCTTGCCGTCAGACAGGATTTGCCATGCTCGCGTCCTCTTCCGTTCAGGAAGTCATGGATCTCGCCCTCGTCGCGCATCTCGCCACTTTGAAATCCAGCGTGCCCTTCCTGCATTTCTTCGACGGGTTCAGAACCTCCCACGAATATTCCAAAGTGGACGGCTTTGACGAATCGAACAACTATGCCGAAATCAAGGCGCTGTTCGATAAGCTCGGTATGCAGAAATATGTAGACGCGTTCAAGGCCCGCGCGCTCAATCCCGAACACCCCATTCAAAAGGGTACTGCACAGAACGGCGACACCTACTTCCAGAACAGAGAAACGGCAAACTCCTACTATCAGGCCGTTCCCGAAATCGTTTCCGAAATGATGAAAGTCGTTTCCGATTACACGGGCAGAAGCTATCATCTGTTCGACTATGTGGGCGCGCCCGATGCCGAAGAAGTCATCGTCGTCATGGGCTCCGGCGCAGAAACCATCGAGGAATCTATCAACAAGCTGAACGCACAGGGTAAAAAATACGGCGTTTTGAAAGTCCGCCTGTATCGTCCCTTCGATGCCTCGGCTTTCGTCGATGCAATCCCCGCGTCCTGTAAAAAATTGGCCGTCCTCGACAGAACGAAGGAACCCGGCTCCCTCGGCGAACCCCTCTATCTCGACGTATGCGCCGCTCTCCTCGAAAAAGGACGCAGCGACATCAAAGTGTACGGCGGAAGATACGGACTCGGCTCCAAAGAATTCACCCCTACCATGGTGCGTTCCGTCTATAAAAACCTCGAAGCAAAAGAGCCGAAAAATCATTTCACCGTCGGCATTTACGAGGACGTCACGAACTCTTCCCTCGATTTCTCGGAAAAATTCGATGCGGCGCCCGCGGGCTCCACTTCCTGTAAATTCTACGGACTCGGCTCCGATGGTACGGTCGGCTCCAACAAGAATACCGTCAAAATTATCGGCGATCACACCGACAAATACGTACAGGCGTATTTCTTCTACGATTCCAAAAAATCGGGCGGCATCACCGTTTCCCATTTAAGATTCGGAGACAAACCCATTCAGTCGGAATATCTCATCGACGCGGCTGACTTCATCGCCTGCCACAATCCTGCCTACGTCACCAAGTACGACATGCTCACCGACCTTAAAAAGGCTGATTTTGTTGCATGTCATAATCCTTCCTATGTCGGAAAATATGACATGGTAACAGATGTTAAGAAGGGCGGCTCCTTCCTGCTCAACAGCGAATGGACGACGCTCGAAGCGCTTGAAAAAGAGCTTCCCGCGAAAATGAAGAACATGCTTGCGAAAAAGCACGCGAATCTGTACGTCATCGACGCCATTAAAATTGCGGGCGAGCTCGGACTGCGCGGAAAGACCTCCACGATTTTACAGTCCGCTTTCTTCTGCATCAACCGTCAGATCATGCCCTACGAAAGCGCGGATCCCAACGACAAGAATACCGCCGTGGCGCTCATGAAATACATGGCCTACAAGTCCTTCTCCAGAAAGGGCGACGCGATCGTTCAGATGAATTATAACGCCATCGATTCCGCTAAGGCCAACCTCGTGAAAATCGATATTCCCGCCTCCTGGGCCACCACGACCGAAGGCGCGGAAATGGTCAAGCTCGCAAACGATGAGTATTTCCGAAACGTCGTAGCTCCCATTCTCGCGCTCGAAGGCGATAAACTGCCTTCCTCCGCATTTAATGCGGACGGTTCTGTTCCCACAGGTACGACGAAGTTCGAAAAGCGCGGCGTCGCGGTTCTGGTTCCCGAATGGAACATCGAAAAATGTATTCAGTGCGCACAGTGCTCTTTCGTCTGCCCTCACGCGACCATTCGTCCCTATCTCGTAGCGGAGGGAACTCAAACTCCTGCCGACTTTAAGACCAAGCCCGCCCTTCAAGCGAAGGGTTACGGTTTCCGTATTCAGGTTTCCCCGCTCGACTGTATGGGCTGCGGCGTCTGCGCGGACGTTTGCCCCGTGAATCAGAAGGCGACGAACGATGCCATCAAAGCGGGGGCAAAGAAGGCCGATCCTGCGGCTTGTGCTCTCAATATGGTTCCGCTCGAAAAGATTTCCGCACGCGAAGAAGCGAATTGGGAATTTGCGCAGGAGCTTCCTTACGCGCCCAAAGACGTTACGGCTAAATTTGCCGATGTCAAAAAATCTCAGTTCTCTCAGCCGTTGTTCGAGTTCTCCGGCGCGTGTGCAGGCTGCGGCGAAACGCCTTACGTCAAGGTGCTCACCCAGTTGTTCGGCGACCGCATGATCATCGCCAACGCGACGGGTTGTTCCTCCATTTACGGCGGCTCCTCCCCTACGTGTCCTTACACCAAGAACAAAGAAGGCCATGGTCCCGCTTGGGCAAACTCGCTTTTCGAGGACAACGCGGAATACGGCTACGGCATGAGCCTCGCCTATAAGGCGAGAAGAAATGCTCTGAAAGACAAAGTTGCCGCCTTGGCCGAAAAATGGACTGCATGGGCGGAAGGCAAGGCCGCTTGCGAAAACTGGATTGCGGCCATGAACGACGCGGAAGGCAGCAAAGCTGCGGCGGCAGAACTCGTCAAGTGCCTCGAAGGCTGCAAGAATTGCGGCTGCGAAGCGGACGAACTCGCAAAAGAAGTCTATAAGGACAAAGACTGTCTCGTGAAGAAATCCTTCTGGATCATCGGCGACGGCTGGGCCTACGATATCGGCTACGGCGGACTCGATCACGTCATCGCTTCCGGCGAGGACGTCAACATTCTCGTCTTGGATACCGAAGTTTATTCCAACACGGGCGGACAGGCGTCTAAATCTACCCCCATCGCGGCGGTCGCTAAGTTCGCGGCGGGCGGCAAGAGAGTGAAGAAAAAGGATCTCGGCATGATTGCGACTACCTACGGTTACGTATATGTGGCGCAGTGCTCTATGGGTTCCGATAAGGCACAGTTTGTAAAGGCGCTCAAAGAGGCGGAGGCTTATCACGGACCTTCCCTCATTATCTGCTATGCTCCCTGCATCAACCACGGCATCAACATGGGTAAATCCCAGACCGAGGAAAAGAACGCCGTCGACTGCGGATACTGGCAGCTTTACAGATATAATCCTCTGTTGGCCGAAAAAGGAGAAAATCCTTTCACGCTCGATTCCAAAGATCCCACGGGAGATTATCAGGCATTCTTACAGGGCGAAGTCCGTTACGCTTCCCTGAAAAAGACCGAACCCGCTTTGGCAGAAGAACTCTACAAGGAAACGGAAGAGGCTTCGAAAGAGCGTTTGGCAAACTACAAAAAGATGGCCGGAAAGTAATATCTTTTCGGAATGAATAAAACACAGCTCCGTCGGGAAACCGATGGAGCTGTGTTTTTCTATGTATTATATTCTTACTCTCAATAGAAATTCGTCCAATTATCTTCTTCGTCGGGGGAATCGGGATTAGTATACTCTGAATCGGAAGCTGAATCGGATTGCGAAGCAGAGGAATCAACCGAAACAGAAACCGAATCGGAAAAAGCGTCCGAGGACGGAGATGAACTCGGAGCAATCGGACTGGTCCCCGAAGAAAACGAATCTTCCGAAACGGTCGCAGGCGGTTCCGAAGCGGAAAATATCGGAGAGTCGTGGATGTCCCGCGTCACACAAGCGACGAAAATTCCGAACGACAATACGGATAAAGCGATAATCCATCCTAACTTTTTAACTTTTTTCATCTATTTTTTTCTCCCGAATGACTAATTTTATTATACGATAAAATATTATTTTTGTCAACGATTGAGACAAATCTCCCTCGTATTCTTGACAAATAGAAGTCAAACGTTTATAATTAAAAACGACGGTTAAGATTCTCTATAAGGAAAAAATATGAAAATTGCAATTATTTGTGACGTACCCTTAAAAGAAAATAACGGTACGGCAATCGCAGCGCTGAATTTAATACGTTTTTTGAAAAAACGCGGACATTCCCTTATAATCGTATGTCCCGAATCGGATATTCCCAAGATGGAAGACGAAATACGTGTTCCCAAAATCAACTTCCTGTTTCTCAACGGATATGTAGAAAAAAACGGCGTCACCTTGGCGCGACCGGAAAAAAGGATTTTGAAAAAAGTCATCGAAAATGTGGACGTGGTACATCTGTTGGTTCCGTTTTCGCTTTCGAGAGCAGCTGTAAAAATAGCGCGCTCTCTCGGAGTTCCCATTACGGCAAGTTTTCATTGTCAGGCAGAAAATGTATCCAATCACATCAAAATGATGAATAATCAGTGGTTCAATGAACAGGTCTATAAAAATTTTTACCGTGCCGTTTATCGATATTGTGATTGCGTACACTATCCTACTCAATTTATCCGAAATGTATTTGAAAATTCGACCGGCCCTACCAATGGATTTGTCATTTCCAACGGCGTCAATCCGCTTTTTTTGTCTCGGCAGAAATGCGCGGAAAGGCCAGGAGAGTATCGAGATCGATTTATTATTCTTTGTTCGGGCAGATATTCTCAGGAAAAAGCACAACATATTTTAATCGAAGCGGCAAAACTTTCAAAATACGCCGAAAATTTACAGTTGATTTTTGCCGGAGATGGTCCCTATAAGGAAAAACTGAAAAAACAGGCCTCGGATCTTCCCGTACCCCCTCTCTTTCGGTTTTTCGGACGCGAAGAATTGGCCGACGTCATTTCTTATGCCGATTTATATGTCCATACGGCGGAAATAGAAATTGAATCCGTCGCCTGTCTCGAAGCGATTTGCGGCGGATTACTGCCTATTATCGCCGATTCTCCTCGGAGCGCAACACGATATTTTGCATTGACACAGAATAACTTGTTCCGCTATGATTCTCCCCAAGAGCTTTCTGAAAAAATAGATTACTGGATAGAACACGAGGAAGAAAAAAGAATTTGTCTCGAAAAATATCTCGATTTTTCTCAAAAATTTGCCTTGGACGAATGTATGAAACAAATGGAAGAAATGCTATTCCTTGCCGCGAACCATGGAAAATTGGATACTGAAAAATTCGATTCGGCACGCTGAATGCCTTCATTTCAATAAATTGAACGTCTTATATATTTTTTATTGGCATTTTCAGAAAATATTTCGTTTTTTTATAAAAATCGATTGACATAAAAGGAAAATTATGATAAAATCAAAAAGAATTAAGACATAATAAAAATATTTTCTTTTGCCTATACTCCCAAGTAAAAATTGGAGGGCAGAACGCCAATGTTCTGTCCTCCAATTATATTTTTAATAATAAAAAACCGACAAGGATTCTTCAAAAATCCCTGCCGATAATTTTTGGTGGTCTCGTTGGGGCTCGAACCCAAGACCTCATGCATGTGAAGCCGTCTTTAATATGGCTGAAAGCCTTTTGCCATAAGGGATTGAGGCTATTCTTCCCCAATCCTTCCCCAATAATTTTTTACCGAAAAACTCAAACAATGTTTCCTTCCGAGCGGCGAGAGTCGCTTTTTCTTTTGTCCTAAAAATTAAACGACCTCGCGTGGTACGCATTGTAAAGAGGCGTGCGAGGTTCTGTTGTTTTTTTATTTTATCCTTCTAACGGCGGATCATTATCGCCAAATATCTTCTCTGCGTCTTCCCGAATTTTATCTTGTTGATAAAATTTTCTTAACTCAAAATCCTTATTTACTGTTCAAAAACAGGACTTGCCGCATTAGGAACCTTGAAGAAAAATCCTCCTATATTCGTATCGCCTTGCGTGTAATGTAGAGCATAACATTTTGAAGCGGGATATACGTCCGTATATGACGATAATTGAGAATCGTATATAGATTTCTCAAACAAATACGGGGTAATGTCGTACTTTGTTCCCGTGTTTGTATCTGTCCAATAAAACTTTTCTACTTTCAGTATCGGGAATACACTCGGAAATATCGTTCCTTCGTTTTCTTCCAATCTGATATACGAAGAATCTACTCTTAATGTCTGATACCCGTTTGAATACGGCTGTCCGACCGTCGCCCTCGAAGAATTGATTTGATTGACGAGATTATCCACATAACTGTCTATCTTCGTTAAGGCTTGCTCTATTCCGTAAGAGACTTGTTTTCCGCAATAATTATATTCGTTGAGATTCGTTATAGCCTTCTTATTTACGTCGTAGTAAGTCGCAAGCTCTTGCCCGCCGTATCTATCGAATGTGATTGTATTCCCGCTTAAACGCGGCTCTGCGTGGATATATCCCCCTATCTCTTGCAATAACTCCCGAAGCGTACACCGTGTAAACGTAAATTCGGGTGAGTATTGGTCGAACAAAGCAATTTCTTCCGCGTCTGTCGGGTCTTTATATGCAAATTGAAACCTCGGCGGTACAACATAATTCCCCGTCTGTTCCACCGTCAATTCTATTTGCGCCGATAAAATCGGAGTGATTGTTCCCGAAGGCGCCGAAGCCGTTACAGTGTATGTCGTATCGGTATGACTTATCAAAATCCTTATCCTGTATTGCAAGAAAATATCTCTGTTTGTAATTACCGCGCTTGTTATCTTTCCACGTGAAATCGAACCCGTATTTGAGAAAGACGGCGGGTTTCCGCTCAACGTCACCATCATGCTTGTTTCTTGCGTTTCTTCCCTCGTCGCGCTCCCGTCCCATACCAAAGGCTCCACAAGCTCCAATGCCCGATTTATCACCTCTTTTATTGTCCATGGCTTCAACGGATATTTATTGGTTGATCCATATAAAGAAAAACTAAAATCTATCCAAGGGGCACCGCCATTTGCGTCTAATTGAAATCTATAATTTACTGTTTGCACGCCAGAAGTTACATTAACATTGCCATTTACGTCTCCCGTTCTTGTAGATATTTCAAACTTTTCTTGTTCACCTGACGAATAAGTTACCGTTACATAATAGGGATTAGTCCCAAACCCATAAATAGGATAAGTCGTATCTTTTATATTGGTAATTTCATCAACGTTAGGTATCTTAAAAATTGTCCCTACGGGTACAGGAGTATAAAAATAATCGGGAACTGTAACGACTAAATAATTGTTTTCAAATTCCTCAACAAAAGGCTTAATCGTTTTATAATCTCTCCCGCCCGCATTGGTAACGCAAAGACTCTCTACCATAAAGCCTTCAAGGTACTTCGTTTCCTCTACAAGTGTAAGTTCATGTCGATAAAATCCCGAACCGTTCGGCGTTTCCCGTCCGTCGTCGTTTGCTATGATATAGTTTTTTGTTTTGGTCTGCGTTCCGTTTGTCCCTCGGCTTATGATTTCCACCGTTACGGGCGTAAGCGGAGCAAAGATTTCCGTAGATACGCGGGAAAGCGTTAACGTTGCATAATCAAGTTGCTCGTCTAAAAATTCCCCGTACTTGAAAGGGAAAACTGCGTTTGTGTAATGGGTGCCGTTGATAGTGACTCTAAAATTGTTCATAATTTGAACTCCTATAAAATTTTTTTTATAAAAAAAGCAACTGTTATTGACAGCCGCTTTTTTTTGTGCTATTATGAAATAAAGGTGATATAATGAAAAAATTGATTTTCAAAATTATATTTAATATTTTTGTCATTATTTGTATAGGACTTTCTATAAGTTATTTTATCGATAGTATTCAATCTGTAAAATTACTTATTTCCCAAGCAAATGATGGTTATGAATTTCATTCAAAAGCCGTATTTGGAACTATTCGTAACTGTATTTTTTGGGGAGTAACCTTACTTATCAATATCATTACCGTTTTACTTCTTGACTTCAAAGGAATAAAGTTTCTTACTGAAAGCGCCATTGAAAATCTTTCGGGGAAAAAAGAAGCGCTTGAAAAGTCCAAAAAAGAAAAACGTATCGCACAACTTGAAAAAGAATTAAACGAACTCAAAAAGGATAAATAATTTTATGTTTTTAGCCTTGTCTATTCTTTGTTTTGTGTATGCAGGAATAAGGTTTATTTTTTGGATTGTTTCCATAGTACAACATAACCCCTCAACTTATCTTGAAATAGCTATCTCATATATCATTTCAGGAATTATATTTCTCAAACTATATGCGTTACAAAAAAATGTTGACAGTAATGAGCGCCAAATTATTCAGTTAAGAAATGCTCTTAAAGAGAAACATTCCGACATATTTCAAAAAAAGCAAACTTTTGAAGAAGCGGAAGAAGAAGTTTTTAAGAAACAAGAAGAACGCTTAAAAGCAGGAATAAAAAAGTCTCATATTCAAACGGTATCTTCCACTAAAACGACAAGACATTCCGCTTTTAATCCCAATAATTCAACCAACGATAAATCAGGAGAATAGAATATGTTTCCTAAAATATTTTTAATTTTTGTTGTTATATCAGGAATTGGCGTTTTTGCTTCTCTCACTGCCGTATTTTATTTTGTTTCCGAGGGAGCACTAAAAAGTGTAGGCTATGCCGTTGGGGGTCTTGTGGGTTGTATAGTAACTCTTTTCTATTTCTTACAATTAAATACCATGCAAAAGAAAATCGAAGAGCTTGAAAAACAGTTGAACGAATTGAAAAAAGACGAGTGACAACTCGTCTTTTAATTTTTTCAAAGTTTTTTCTAAAAACACTTGACATAATGCGCATTAATGCGTATAATAATATATAAGAAGTAAGGTGAACACTAATGAAGAGAAAAGATTTGATAAGATTATTTGAACAAAACGGTTGGAAGATAGCCCGAGAAGGCGGAAATCACACTGTTTACACAAACGGAAAAGAAGTTGAAGCCATTCCAAGACACAATGAAGTCAATGAACGGCTTGCAAAAGCTCTTATCAAAAAGCACAAATTAAAATAAGGAGGTCAAAAGTATGAAAAGTATTTATTCTATCGTTATCACCCCTCCCGAAAACGGGGAAGAATATTACACGGTATATGTTCCTGATTTGGATATCTATACCGAAGGGAAAGATATATCCGACGCCATTTATATGGCGAAAGACGCAATAGGGGCGGCAGGTATTACCCGCGAAGATTTGGGACTTCCTCTGCCCAAAGGAACGACATTAAAACCTAAATGCAAAGAAAACGAAGTCGTTGCATTGGTAGACGTGGATTTTTCTGCATATCGGGAAAAGGAAGATACCCGAATGGTAAGAAAAAACTGTACAATTCCTCTTTGGATGAATAAAAAAGCCGAAGCCCAACACATCAACTTTTCCGCCGTCTTGCAAGAATCTTTGAAAAACATTTTAGAAGGTTAAATTTGCTCACCCCTCCATTAATTATTTTTGTTGAAAGCCGTACCCCGAAGGGTACGGCTTTCTTTGTTAAAACTCGCTTGCATTCATATAACGGCTTCCCGATACGGTTACTCTTTGAGCGGAGAGGTTTCGGGAAATATCTTCGAGCCTGCGTTCGGTATTGATAGTCTCTTGATTTTGTGCTATGGAAATAACCGAGGACAACGTACTTAAAGCAAGGCTTATCGCTGCGCCCGGGAGTCCGCCGAAAATTGCCCCGATAGCTACACTTTCCGCCGCATTGTAGATTGTCTTACCTACCGAATAAGCAAAGTTTGCGCGTTGGTGTTGTTCTCGTGACCCCGTACGAAGTTCCACTTGTGAAAGCTCGTAAGAGATAAGCTGATTAGCGGTAGACTTCAAAGGCCGATAAACGGACAAAGCCCCGCGCAGGGCTTTTTTTGCGTTAGGGCTAAGTCCTCCGCTCGTCTCTCCGCCTGCGCCGCCACCCGAAGCCTGCACTCCGCCGACCCCGCCGACTTCCTCGGCAATTCCCCCGCCCGTTTCGTTTTTGAGTATTAAGACATATCCGTTATTTTCCGCCATAAAATCACCCTCCTATGTGTTCCCTCTCCACATAAGGAATAAGAGATATTTTATAAACAAGGTTGCTTACGCTCTCACCGTGAGCAGAACATTCCCCTAAAATCATTGTCATTGTTCTTACGAAATCATGTTTGCAGTCGCGCTCTATACAGGATTACGGCCGAACGAATATAAGACAGCAAAAATTCAAGGGGCTTTCATCGTCGCCGTAAACAGTAAAAGAAAAACCAAAAAAGTAGAATACAAAAGGATTCCGATTTCCCCCATGCTCCGTCCCTATCTTAAAGGAGTGACGGAGATTTATTTTTATCGCGTTGAACACATGCGAGATAAAATGAAAGAGGTATTACCGAATCATAAGCTCTATGATTTACGCACTACTTTTTATACGAGGTGTCAGGAATGCGGAGTAGCCGAAGTAGCTCGAAAAGAATTTGTCGGTCATTCCCTTGGGGCTTTGGGTAATACGTATACCGACCTTTCCGACGCATTTCTTTTGAAAGAAGGTGAGAAACTCCGTTATTAAAAGAGACCCGTTATAATACTTCCCCAATTCTTCCCCAATTTGCCTTTATTGAAGGCGATTTCCGCATACAAAAATACAGGATTTCAGCGTTTTATGCACTGAAATCCTGTATAATGGTGGTCTCGTTGGGGCTCGAACCCAAGACCTCATGCATGTGAAGCATGCGCTCTAACCAACTGAGCTACGAGACCGAAATCCTTTTGAGTTATAACGTTGTCATTATATCATTTTTTCTGGGGAATGTCAATCTTTTCCCGGGGTGATTTTTATCATTTTTCCAATTTTTATTTTTCCTTTTCAAAAAAATCTTAACTCTCACGTCAATTTATTTGTTTTATTTTCGGAAATATATTATAATAATATTAACTTTTCAAAGAGGATTTTTATTATGGCCCACGATAACGAAGCGCAAATATCTTCCCAAGACGAAAACAAGCAGAAAAAAAAGCATTTGGACATGCCTACGCCCGATAAAGACGATCTACGTCCAAAAACACTCGTTTTTGATATTTTTATCTGTTTCGCCGCAGCCTTGCTCGTTTCAGCTTCCCTTTATTATTTCTCTAATTATAACGACTTTGCCCCCGGAGGAATTACGGGTATTGCCTCCATCCTCGGTTCCTTCACTTCTAAATATTTCGGAGAAGTAACGTTAAATATGAGTATCTTTATGTTGATACTCAACATCCCTATTTTTATCCTCGCCGTTATCTTTGTGAGTCGAAAGACAGGTATCATGCTGATTGTCTATCTCGTTTTTCAGTCTCTCTTACTCATGTTATTCAAGTCTTTACATACCCGTTATGCGCTTCCCTATTATGGTGCTTTGCCCGATGGAGGCTGTTATCAGGACGGCAACAATCTCGTCTTTGCCTCTATCGGAGTAGGGGTTATCTCCGGTTTCGGTTTTTCTTTAATGATCAGGAGATTCGGCGCTTCGGGCGGAACCTATGCGATTTCTGCACTAATTAAACGCTTTCGTCCTGAACAAAATATTGCTTGGCTGGCCTTCGCCATGGACGCTTCCGTCGTGGTTCTGGCTTTCTTCGTGTATCAATCGGGAACAAACTCGGTCATCTCTACCCTGTCCAATATTTTTATCTCCGATCTCGTCGTAGATTTTATGTTGCAAGGGTTGAAAAGCGGCTATAAATTTGAAATTATTACCGAAAAAGCAGAGGAATTGTCCGCCGAACTCATGGACAGATTGGGACGAGGAGTCACTACGCTTCATGCGGAAGGTATGTATACGCACCAAGATAAAACTCTGCTCATTTGCATTGTTCGCAAACGTCAGGTGGGTGCCTTTTTGAAAATTCTGAAAAAGTATACCTCGACCTTCTCTTATTCCTGCCGAGTGAATGAAGTTTACGGAAAATTCGCAAACGATCCGAAACATTTTCGGGAAAACGAAGTTGAGCCCCAAAAAATAGCGGCTGTAACGCAAGAAAAAAAAGACGAAAAAAATAAAATCAGGGCGGGGTTTACAAAACCCCCGCCTTTCTTATTTATTTTATATCGTCGCCGAATAGGTTCCGTCCGGAAAAACGGAAATCATAATCGTGCCCCAAAGATCGGTGCGATAAATTTCCGCTCCTGCCTCGGACAACCTCTCGCATACCCCGGCATCGGGGTGGCCGTAGAAATTGTTCTCGCCGCAGGAAATAACCGCTGTTTCCAAACCCAAATATCGAACAAATTCTTCGCCGGTACCCGTGGCGCTTCCGTGATGGGAGACTTTTAATATCTCCGTACTATCGAGCCTTACGCCATAATCCTCAAAAAAATTCAATTCGGCATCCCGAATTAGAGTTTCCTCTATTCGAGAGGTGGCGTCGCCGCAGAACAGCGCACTCGTTCCGAAATAATCCAGCCATACTACCGCGGAGGTATCGTTGAGGTCGTTTTCCGTATAATCCCCGCCGTTCACCTTATCATAGGGGCTGCCGCCCGGATTTCCTGCGCGGTACGGGGAAAGGAAAACTAACGAATACGGATATTCTTCCTCCGAAAAAATACGGAGATACCGCTCGGAATATATTATCCGAGCGTCGCTTTCCGCTACGGAAGCATAAAATTCCGCATATTCACGGTTGATATTGACGTCTTTGATTTCAGGAATATAAACGGTTTTCGCTCCCTTTATCTCCATTATCTCGGCGAATCCGCCGCAGTGGTCGGAATCGGAATGCGTGAGCAAGAGAAAATCCAAGGTATCGATCTTCAAGGCGTTTATATATCGCAGAATTGTTTTCGTATGCTCCGCCTTCCCGTCGCCGCCGTCTATCATCATCGTCCTGCCGTCGGGAAATTCTATGAGCGTGCAATCGCCCTGTCCCACGTCGAGAAAATGAATGCGAAGTTCGCCCTCTTTCCGTTTCGGAACGTCGGGAAGCCCCACGTAATATTTCCACGTCGACGCGGGATAAAAGGCCGAAAAAATACAAAGTCCCGCCGTCAGAAAGACCACAATCGCGAGAATAATTGCCTTTATTTTTCTGCCCTTTGCGGCAGCTTTTTCTTTCTCCTGTCTATAATTCATTTTTCCCGAAGCAAGATTGGTTTCGGCTGCTCACGGATTCCGTGGCAAATTTTTTGCATGCGTTCTTCGACCGCAAATAAATCATCCGCACAAGCTTTGAGCTCCTCCCGATAAGACTCTAATAAATCCGCATTGACCTTATAAGAAACTTCATGTTCCAAGCTCGCCCACATATTCATGGAAATCGTCCTGAGCTGAATTTCCACAGGTACGCCCATTTGCAATGTAGACAGGGAAACGGGAATTTCTACGATGAGATGCAGACTTCTGTAACCATTCGGTTTGGGCGTCTTTATGTAATCCTTTTCTTTCAAAAGACGGATTCCGTTCTGATTGAGAAATACGCGGGCTATTTTATAAATATCCTCAATATAGCCGCAGACTACCCGCACGCCCGCAATGTCCGTGAGTTTCGTCAAATTCTGCGGGATTTGTTCGTATCCGCGGCGATGCAGCTTTTCATAAGCACTCTCTACCGTTTTCAAGCGGCTTTCGATATTATGAATAGGGTCATGCCCCTGAATCATGCTGAATTCGTCGTCGAGAATTTCAAACTTCGCGCACGCCGTTTTCAGCGCACCCGAATAAAGAGGTTTCAAGCGCATATATTCCCGGATAAACACCGCATCGGGACCTTGCCCTGCCGCAAATGCAACGTTTCCGAAAAAATCTTTTTTGAGAGTCATTCCTACTTTCCTCCACCCTGTTTATTATACCACGAATGTATTCAAAAATCAATACTGCTTGCGTTTTTTCATCAAGTATTCACGAAATTTTACAAATTCCTTTCCGCCCTCTGTTTACTTCCCCTGACGGACCAGCCGGAGCAATTCTTTCGCCGCCGCAGATAAAGGATAATGCGGGTTATAGACCACGGAGACAATACGTTCCGGGATTTCCTCTTTCAAATGAATTTTTACGATTTCTCCAGCCCTCAACGCGGGCAGCGCCAATTCTTCGGGAACAAATCCCACGCCCAAATTGCGGCGAATAAAAGGTATAATCAAATCGGAGGTATTCAATTCGATATCGGGACGAAATTCCAGTCCGGCCTTCGCGTATACCGCCTGATAAAAGATATACGCGGAGGAAGCGCTACGGCTGAGCGAGATGAGAGGATATTTTTTCAAATCCTTTAACCGATAACTACCGTGTGCCAGCTCGATATAGTTCGCATTCCCTATCAAAATATCCCGAAAAGGGTGAAGGTCCGTTTGTTTGAGCGGAGACGGAGCTTCGGCGGGCGAAGCGACAAATGCAAAATCCGACCGGCCGCTGACGACATTTTCTATTGCCTGCGTCGTAGAAACGTTGGTGATCTTTAATCTGATTTGCGGGTGCCGATCGTGAAACAGACCTAACTTTTCTAAAAGAAAACAGTGCAAAGAAGTCTCGGTGGCGCTGACATACACCGAACCGCCCTGCAAGGAAGTTTCCCCGCCCAGCTTTTCTTCCCCTTTCAATATTTTTTCGTAAGCGGGAGCAATATAGGAATAAAGGAGTTCCCCCTCCGTCGTCAGAGTCACGCCTCTCTTTCCGCGGATAAAGAGACGACAGCCCAAATCGCTTTCGAGATTTTTTATCGTTCTCGTCACCGTGGGCTGGCTGGTCAGAAGGACGTCCGCCGCCCTCGTAAAGTTACGATATTTCGCCACATAATAAAATATGCGGTAATAGTCCAAACTTGTAAGCATAAGGATTTTTCCTCTCGTCCTTTTCTTTAATTATAGTATAGCTTTGAAACAGGAGTACGTCAAGCCTTTATCATACGTTTTTATAATTATAATCATAAATTTTTGATATGATATATATACCTTCAATCCGTTTTACAAAACGCGAAAAATGGGGTATAATAACGAACGCGCGGGGAAATGAGAGACCTTGTCGGTTTCAGACAAAAATTTTTTTGAGGTCATAGATAAACGATGCAAGCTCCCTCACCCGACAAACCGAAATCCGACCCGTTTGAACTATTGCCCGCCATTCTCATTCTGGGCTTTGCGGGCGGATTTTTCGACGCTTACACCTATGTAGCCCGCGGGGGCGTGTTCTGTAACGCGCAGACGGGGAATCTCATTCTCATGACTTTGGGAATCTGCGGCGGCGAAGGCGTAAGAGCGCTCAGATATCTCATTCCGGTAGCGTTTTTCGTCTTGGCCAATATCGTGGGCGACATCACATACCGAGCGGCGAAGAAGCGCGCCGAAAAGAAGGGCATCGGCTCAGAGGAAGGACGATTTCTTTATCAAAGCGCCATTCTGGCGACTGAGACCGCCATTTTGACGGCGGTGGGATTTATCCCCGTCACCTTTCCCGCGTTGCTTCCCAATGCCTTGATTTCTTCCGTTGCGGCATTACAGTATCATGCCTTCCGCGATATGAACGGCGTGGCGCTCTCTACGGTCTTCTGTACCAATAACCTGCGGCTGTTGAGCGGTCATCTCTTTACCGCGGCCGCCGACAAAGACAAACTTTCGCTGAAAAAAGCGGGATATTATATCTTGCTCATCGCCCTCTTTATCGCGGGCGTCACGGCGGGATATTTCCTCACCGTTTGGGCGAAACAATATGCGATTCTGTCCGTTTCCGCGCTCTTCGCGCTTCTCGGTCTGGGAATTTTCCTCGGACGGCGAAACAATAAGAGGCGCTCGGACGGAACGGAAAAGGAGGTTTTATGAACTTAACTTCGCTTTTGGCGGGAGATGTGGGCGACATCATGAAGGAAGAACTGCTTCCCGAAAATGTTCCCCTTTTCGGAAATCTGTTCGGTGAACATCTCATGGTAAATCCGAGTTTCCGCACGGCCTTTTTCCTTACCCTTTTAGTATTGGCCTTCGGACTCATTTTCCGATTTATCATCTTCCCGAGATTCAAAAAGGTTCCCGGAACGTTTCAGGCCCTGATTGAAAAGGCCTGCGAAATGGTGGAGGGAATCGCCAAAGACAACAGCCCGCACAGTTATACCTTTATAGCGACTTTCTCGTTCGGCTGTTGGGTATACATCGGCTTGGGCACCCTCTGCGAGATTTTGGGCATACGGGCTATTCTCGTCGATTTGAACGCCTGTATCGCGCTCGCCGTCACGTCCTATTCCATTATGCTTTTCGGCGGCATCAAATTCAATAAGCTCCGCGGCGCGGGAAGCGTCCTCAAAGACTTCTCCCTGCTCCTTTCCATGAGCTTCCGATTGTTCGGCAGTATGATCGGCGGACTATTGATTACCGCCCTCGTATATCATTATATCGTCCTTTCCATCGGAGTCCCCGTCCTTGTCGGCGTCGTGTTTACCCTGTTCCATGCAGTGATTCAGTCCTATGTCTATACGCTCCTGACCGCAATGTTCTACGGCGAAGCGACGGAACCGAGGGAATTAGACGGGTCTGCTCTGAAAACCAAAAAGAAACGCGAACGCAACAAAAAGGCCTCCTCCGAAGTAAAAGAAGCCTGAATACTAAAAAACAAATGCGTAACAAAAACATTCCAAATATAAAACAAAAAAATTAAACGGAAAACAGAGGTCAAATTTTCAAACGCCTCAAACATAAAATCAAAAATAATACTTAATACAAGGAGAAGATACTTATGAATACTTTGGCATTATTGGCTATGACAGATACGGGAGCAAAAGCGGTTGCGGCGGCTATCGCCATTCTCGTCGCAGGTGCGGCGGCTATCGGTATGGGGATCGCAATCGCCAAGGCCCTCGAAGGCATCGCGCGTCAGCCGGAATCGGAAAAGAAAATTTCCAAGACCCTCATTCTCGGTCTCGTGTTCCTCGAAACGTGCGTCATTTACGCGCTGGTCGTCGCCATTCTCGTCATTTTCGTTCTCGGATAAGCGAGGCAGGCTATGACTGAAAGTTTACTTGCTTCTATTCTCGGGTTGGATTTGACGGACTTTCTCCTTCATCTCCTCAACTTTCTCATATTGGTCGGCGGCATAGGTTTGCTCGTTTACAAACCTGTCATTCGCTTCGTACATGCCCGTCGGGAAGAAGTGGAAAAACAGGAAAACGAACACAACGCAAAAATGCAGGAAGCCGAATCCACCAAAGCTAAATATACTGCTCTCATCGGTACGGCGGAACAGGAAATCGCCGAGAAAAAGAAAGAAATGGAAAAACAGACCGCCGTCGCCGCGGAAAAGACATTGACGGAAGCCCGCGTTCGCGCCGAAAAAATCGTGAAAGAGGCAGAGGACGAGGCGAAAAACGAAAAGGCAAAGGCAATGTCCTCCATGAAGGGCGAGGTCGCGGAAGTCGCCGTACTCATCGCTTCCGAAATTCTCAAAAAAGAGATTTCCAAAGAAGAAAACGACCAACTTATCGACAATTGTCTGAAAGAATGGGAGAACGACGATGACTAAATTTACCATACTGACTCCGAAACCCGTCACGCCTTCGGAAAAACAGAAGCTCGATTCTTTTTTCGCCGAACGTTACGGGACGGGAGCCGTCATCGAATACGGTACGGATAAAAATTTACAGGAAAATCTGGTCGTTTCCGACGGCAAAAACGAGAGTGCATTCACAAAGATCACCATCGTTTCTTCCGTCGAATTGACCGCCGCGCAAAAACAGCGGATAGAAGAGACTTTCCGTAAAAAGTACGGTCACGGAATCCTCGCGGAATATCTCATCGACGATTCCCTGATCGGCGGTCTTCTCGTATTCGACGGAAAAACCGTATACGATTCGCACGCCGAACGGGAGAAAAATCCCAAACACGGACACAGGACGGTCTATGACGGTTCGGTAAAAACCAAACTGGAAAGTATAAAGGAAAGGCTTATCCATGGACACGATTAATCTTTGCGGCAATATCGCCGAGGAACTGAAAAAACAAGTATGGGCGTTCGATTTTTCGAGTCGTGTATCCGACGCGGGGCGAATCGTGGCCTGCGGAGACGGCGTGCTCACCATA
The DNA here is from genome assembly GCA_900555925.1 of uncultured Clostridium sp. Taxonomy (GTDB): domain Bacteria; phylum Bacillota; class Clostridia; order Christensenellales; family Borkfalkiaceae; genus Scatosoma. The sequence goes on from USMU01000025.1 coordinate 18,782, forward strand.
GAAGGTCTGCCGCACGTCAAAAACGGCGAACTCCTCTCCGTCGGTCAGGATAAATATGCGCTCGTCATGAATCTCGAAGAAGGAAAGGTCGGCGCGATTCTTTTGACCGATTCCTATGAGCTGGGCGAGGGCGATATCGTCTATTCGACGGGGAAAATCGTAGGCGTGCCTGTGGGAGACGCACTCCTCGGGAGGGTCGTCAATCCTTTGGGACTTCCCCTCGACGGCGGTAAGTCCATCGTCACTTCAAAGACTCGTTCGGTGGAAGCTCCCGCCCCCGCCATTTTCGACCGCGCAAACGTCAACGAGCCCCTTCAAACGGGTATAAAAGCAATCGACAGCATGATCCCCATCGGAAAAGGACAGCGCGAACTCATTATCGGAGACAGGCAGACGGGAAAGACAGCCATCGCCGTCGATACCATCATCAATCAGAAGGGAAAAGACGTTATCTGCGTTTATGTCGCCATAGGACAGAAGACTTCTTCCGTCAACAGTGTTTTGCAGACGCTCAAAAATCATGACGCGCTCGATTATACCGTCGTCGTCTGTTCGACCGCGAGCGAATCGGCTCCCCTCCAATACATCGCCCCCTATACGGGAACCGCGATTGCCGAAGAATTTATGCACAACGGAAAGGACGTTTTGATCGTCTATGACGATTTATCCAAGCATGCCGTGGCTTACCGGACCATTTCCCTGCTCTTGAAGCGCCCTTCGGGCCGCGAGGCTTATCCCGGAGACGTATTCTATATCCATTCGCGACTTCTCGAACGGAGCGCGAAACTCTCCGAAAAGTTGGGCGGCGGCTCTCTGACCGCTCTGCCGATCATCGAGACTCTCGCGGGAGACATCTCCGCCTATATCCCCACGAACGTCATTTCCATTACGGACGGACAGATTTATCTCGAAAGCGAGCTGTTCCGTTCGGGCGTGCGTCCCGCCGTCAACGTCGGACTTTCCGTCTCCCGTGTAGGCGGCGCCGCACAATGCAAAGCGATGAAAAAGGTGAGCGGAAAGGTTCGTCTCGACCTCGCGCACTACCGCGAAATGGCGCAATTCAGTCAATTCGGCGCGGAATTGGACAATTCGACCAAATCCATTCTCGGAAAGGGTGCGCGCCTGACGGAAATTCTCAAACAGAAACAAGCCTCTCCCGCCGCCATGAGCCATACGGTCATCGCGCTTACGGTCATGATGAACGATTTGTTTTCCGATATTGCAGTGCGCGACGTTAACGCTGCCATGGACGGATTCATCGATTATCTGAATGCCAATCACCCCGATCTTCCCGCACGTATCGAGGAGACGGAGCAGCTTTCGGACGAAGACGAGGCGCTCATCAAGGAGTATCTCGTTTCTTATAAAGCAAACATAATCCATATTTCGGAAGAAATAAGCGCCGAGCAGAATAAGGTGAACGCATGAACAACACGCATGAGCTGAAACGGCATATTTCGGGCGTGGAGGATACAATCAAGATTACACGAGCAATGCAGATGATTGCCACGTCGAAGCTCTACCGCGCCCGCGAAAAATGCGAAAACAGCTATCGTTACTTAAAAGAATTGAGAAATATTCTGTCCGCCGCCGCGGCGCACGAATCCGTGCGGGAACACCCTTTCCTCCGCGAGCACAAAAGCGGAAAAACCGCCCTCTTCGTCGTCGCGGGCGACAAGGGATTATGCGGTGATTTCAACCATCGTATTTTAGACTTTGCCGACAAATTTGCGGCGGAACATGAAGTCTCGAAAATTTTCGCGCTCGGACAGGAAACGCGGGAGCATTACGAGAAAAAGGGCTTCCCTTTGAGCAACTTCTACATTCACATGGCCTCGGAGCCCCATGCTTTCGACGCGATTTCCGTCGCAAACGATATCGTGAATATGTTCCGCAGCGGAGAGTATAAGGAAGTTTACATCGTCTATACGCGCACGCCGTCCCCTTCTACACAGGAGCCGACGGCGAAAAGACTGATTCCCATTCCCCTGCCCGAACACGAAATTTCGACCGTCTGTCCCGTGTTGGAACCCAACACGCGGGCGGCACTGGATAATTTTCTTTCCCAATACCTGATGGCGGAAATTTACAGCGCTTTGGCGGACAGCGCGATGGCCATTCATTTCAAGCGCATGACTTCGATGCGGCAATCGACGGAAAACGGCGAGGAACTCTTGGCCGAGCTTACGGCGCAATACAATCACGAAAGGCAGGAAAGCATTACGAACGAGCTCATAGATGCGAGCGCGTCGGCTTTCCGAAACTGACAGCGGAGGCGTATTCTTATGAATAAAACACATACGGGAAAAGTGGTGCAGATTATCGGCTCAGTCGTAGACGTAAAATTCGACAATCATCTCCCCAATCAAAACGAGCTTCTGCTCGTCCTCGACGGCGACAGAACGGTAGACCTCGAAGTGCTGGCGCATCTACCCGACGGTATCTGCCGCTGTATCGCCCTCGAAGCGACAGACGGACTTTCCCGCGGTTTGGAAGTAAAATCTACGGGGTCCAGCATTACCGTGCCCGTGGGAGAACAGGTAACGGGACGGGTACTCAATGCGCTCGGCAAGCCCGTGGACGACAAGGGGCCCTTGGACGGACCTGTTTCCTCCATTTACCGCAAAGCCCCCTCTCTCACGGAACAGAGCCCCGTCACGGAAATTTTTGAAACGGGAATCAAGGTCATCGACCTTCTCACTCCCTATGCAAAGGGAGGTAAAATCGGGCTGTTCGGAGGCGCGGGCGTCGGCAAAACCGTTTTAATTCAGGAATTGATTTCGGGAATCGCGACGCATCACAACGGGCGCTCGGTATTTATCGGCGTCGGGGAACGCAGCCGCGAAGGCTTTGAAATGGCGGAAGAAATGACCGCCTCGGGCGTTTTGAAAAACACCGCTCTTGTATTCGGACAAATGAACGAATCTCCCGGCGCCAGAATGAGAGCCGCTTTCACGGGGCTTACCATGGCGGAACACTTCCGCGACGTGCAAAATCAGGACGTTTTGCTCTTTATCGATAACATCTTCCGCTATGTGCAGGCAGGTTCGGCAGTATCCGCTCTGCTCGGAAGAATGCCCTCCGCCGTCGGTTATCAGCCGACTTTGGCGGGAGAGCTCGGACAGCTGGAAGAGCGCATTACCTCCACCAAGCACGGTTCCATTACCTCCATACAAGCGATTTACGTGCCTGCGGACGATTTGACCGACCCTGCACCCGCGACGATTTTCAGCCATCTCGATGCCACCACCGTCCTTTCCCGAAAGGTCGTGGAGGAAGGCATTTACCCCGCGGTAGACCCGTTGGAATCCACCAGCCGTATCTTGGAACCCTCCATCGTGGGAGAAAAACATTACGCCACCGCAAAACGAGTAATCGAAACCTTACAGCGCTATAAGGAATTGCAGGACATTATCGCTATTTTGGGTATGGACGAACTCAACGCGGACGATAAACTCCTCGTCTACCGCGCGAGAAAGTTGCAGAGATTTTTCTCCCAGCCTTTTGCGGTCGCCAGCGTCTATACGGGAATTCCCGGGAAGTATGTTCCCCTTTCGACTACCATAGACGATTGCAACGCCATTCTCGACGGAAAGTGCGACGATATTCCCGAAAGTGAATTTTACTTTATCGGCGGGCTCGCCGACATCGCGG
>USMU01000026.1 GCA_900555925.1 uncultured Clostridium sp.
GACTGTAAATCTGACGTCTCAGACTTCGGTGGTTCGAATCCACCTCTGTCCACCAGAAAAAAGACACCCGTGAGGTGTCTTTTTTTGGTTGTGCAGGTGGTAAGAAACCCGCCGTATTCCCGGTGGTTCGCGCGAGGAGCGAAAAACGGAATTGTCCGAATAAACAGCGCGGTTTTTGAGCGACGACACTTTGGCTTTGCCAATCACCTCTGTCCACCAAAAAAAGGATACCTTTACGGGTATCCTTTTTTGCTTTATTTGTCGGTATTTCTGTTTGTAAAAGTTCGGAACCGTTTTGGCTCCGAATTTTTTTATTCTATCGTCGGCAGGGAAATGATAAATGTCAAGCCCTGTTCGTTTTGTTCATAAGAAAGTTCGCCGTTCATTGCCTCGATTGTTTTTTTGCAGAGATATAGACCGAGTCCGACGTTATCCTCCGAAGCATTTTCGGAGTAGTAGGGACGGAATATATCCTTTTGCGTATCCAATCCCTTTCCGTTGTCGGAAACTTTTATAAAACATAGATTTCGTTTCTTGTAAGCGGAAACGGAAATTTCGGTACAATTCGCGTGCTCGACCGCATTCAAAATAAGATTGTTGATGACGGATAACAAATTGTTTCGTTTTCCGAAAATATCGATTTTGCAGGAGGAGAGAGAAAGTCGGATTCCGTTTGCGGAGCAATCGGGTTCGAGATCGCCGTAAGACTGTTCGAGCACTCGTCCGACTTCAAAGGGCGCGGATTGTTCTACGATAAAGTTGTTTTTGGAATACATGGAAAGTTCGGTAAAATTCCTTCTAAGCTCGTCTGTTTTTTGAGAAATAATATCCAGCGTCTTTAATAGTTCTTTGTCGGTTTCTCTCTGTTTCAGGGTATTGACAAAGCGCTCTATGCTCAAAACGGGCTTTTTCATATCGTGAGAGACAAACTGCAATAAGCTGTTGCGTTCGTCGATAATTTCTCTTAAATCTTGTGTCTGGCGCGAAACTTCTGCCTGTAAATTTTCTGTAAGATAGATATTTCTTCTTTCGACGCGGACAAACACCTGAAAACCGACGGCTATAGTCGTTGCGAGAACGAGTGTACAAATCCAGTACACAGGATTTGCCATACCGAACACGAATGTGTTCGGTATGGCGGAAACAAAACCTAAAAAGCCTGCCAATAAAGGATTGAGTAAAAGCGCCATGTGAGTTTTCCCGAAAACGGCTGAGAGAAAGACAAATATGAGAATGATTGCCGATAAAATAAGATTGATAACGACATATATTTTCGGAACGATCAAAGCGACCGAGGAGGGGAGAAACGGAATGGCGGCCGCGCAGATACATTCAAGCGCCGCGATTGAGACTAACACAATCTTTAAGGGAAATTTTTTACTTTTTATGCGCATTGAAAAAAGGGCCGAAAAAGGAATAAACGCATAAGAAAGATTTTGTATACTTTTCCAAAAATAGGGGTAAAGAGATAAATTTGAAAGAGCCAAAGGCGTAGATACGACCCCGAAAACACCTAGGAGAACGAAAATCTGAGGAAGGAAAGGCCTGTTTCTTTTAAGGAGACAGACGAAAATAAAGGAAGCAAGTACCAGAGCGGAAATGACGGATAAGGTACTTAAAAAGTTTTTATCGCGGGAGACGGCGTTTCTTACGGCGGAATCTGAACCGATTATGGGAGTTTGGCTTAGACCAGCGATTCTGTTTCCGTGCGTTTCATAATGTATAGTGACGACGGTGGCCGCGTCGAGACGATCGGGGCTGATAGTATGTCTGCGAGGATAAAAGGATAAATCGATAAAAAGAGGTCGTGTACCGTCGGAATGTGTTTCGGTTTTTAACTGATATTCGCTGTATTCGATAAAGTTATAGTCCGAAATTTCTCCCGTGCGATCAAATAATACCGTATTGACGTATACGGTACTTGCAGACCAAACGGACGGAAGATATAAGGTAAAATGCCAGTTATTGTCTCCTTGTAGAAAAGGTTCGAGCTCGTCCGCTTTTTCTGTAAAGTTCTCATCCATAGGGTCGAGATTGAGGAAAATGAACGTATAAGTTCCTCGGTTTTCTGCGCGGTCGGAAGCGAAAGAAAATTTTTCTCCTTGAATTTCTACATCGGGGATAAGATAATCGTTCGGAGTATAATTTGCGGCAGGCAGGGTATTGATTTCTTTTAGATCGGAAATGCATACAGTCGTGACGGGATTGCCGTCTTTTCCTTCGAGAATGGTTTCCTGCGCTACATCGGGAGCCCGTTTTACGGCAAGTAGAAGAATTAAGGAGAGTACGATGGAAAAGAGAAGCGTAATCGTCGGAACGAAAACACGTAAAAATACGTTTTTTTTCACGGTAAATCTCCTTTTGGCAGAAACGAATAGCCTTTTTTGAATTCGGTGACGATGAATTGTGCTTCGGGAGACAATGCTTTTAATTTTTGTCGAAGCGTTGAAAGGTGTCTTTTGATGGTGGTCGTCTGCAAGCTGGGTTCCCCCCAGATTTTTTCATAAATTTCGTCAGAAGAATAGAAAGTTCCGGGGTGTGTCATCAGGAACCACAGGATATTGAATTCGCTGGACGTGAGAGAAACAGGTTTTCCTGCAAAAAAGACTTTACGGGAATTGACGTCGGCCGAAAGTCCTGCGATTTCTCTTGTGGCTTCCTTTTTAGGCAGGAGCCTGAGACGTATATGCGCTTCGAGTAAGCGCATCGAACAAGGCTTGACGACATAATCGGCCGCGCCGGCGTCAAAACCCGCGAGGATATTTTCTTCGCTTGCGAGGTCGGAGAGAATGACGACGGGAGGTAAGGAGGGAAAGGTCAGCAAATCGAGCCCCGAACCATCGGGAAGAATGACGTCCAATACGAGAATGTCCGGCCGAATTTCAGAAAGTAAACTTTTGGCCTCGGAAAGCTTTGATGCTCCGAAAACTGTATTTCCATTGCCCCGAAACCAGCTCATCATGGAGGCAAGCAAATTTTTATCGTCTTCGATAAACATAATTTTACGATTACTTATACTTACAGCCACGGTCAATAAAAGGCCTCCTCGTCGCGATAGATTACAGTATTTAGTATATATCATTATCCGGAAAAAATCAAGCGGCCTAAAAAGGTTACGAATGGTTACGATTTATTTAATCCCCGTTATTTCGTTATGCTGTTTATACTTTTTTGAGTATAATAATAAACGGAAAGGCTAAAATTTCGGTAAAAAGTCTTATAAAATTTTTTCATTAGTGCTTGGATGAAAGGGGAAAAATCCCTTTTCAAAGGAATGGAAAAATATGCAAAATATGAAAATATTTATATTTTTCAATTATTTTCAAAAATTCATTCAATTATTCTTGAAAAGGCGGGGGGGGGGTAGTGATATGATATACTTGAAAAGGAAAAATTTGGAAAAACTACTTAAATAAGTCTGAAAGACATATCGGAGAGATGTGTTTCGGAGAAAATAATAAAAATTTTTTGAGGAGGGTTTCAAATGCAAACTACACACAATGAGAACAAGCGTAAGAAAGTTTTCCTGATTGCGACGCTTTTGCTCGCTTTGCTTCTTATTTTCGCGTTCGGTACATATTCGCTTTCCAAATATGTATCGAAGGACTCGGGGGAAGGCAACGCCACGATCGCCAAGTGGGGCTATAAGGTGAAGGTAGACGCTACGGATTTGTTCGGGCAAAAATATGCAAATGCTTCGGGAGTGGATCCTGCACAGATTACCACGGGAGATAATAATCTCGTCGTCCAAGGTACTAGTGGAGAGGTAATTGCGCCGGGAACGACAGGTTCCATGACGATTTCCGTTACGGGCAATGCGGAAGTTCTTGCAAAACTTACGTATGACTTCGGGGAGAGTTCATTACCTTCGTATACGATTACCACTCAAACGACAGGGGAACCTGGAACGACACTGACTTATACCTATGCTCCCGTCGAGTTGACTTTGCAACAATATAAGGACAGCGGTTTTAAAACTTCCGATGGTGATGCTGTTACCGGACTTGACAACATCAAAGGAAAATTGTCGGCGCAAACGTATGCCACCGGTTCTGAGGTGAGCTTATATTATAAAATTACTTGGAAATGGGCATTTACAAAGGAAGGTGCTGTCAAACCGAATGAAGAGGGCAAAGACACCTATACTTTGACCTATGATGATCTTGACACTATTATCGGTATTTATTCGAGTCAAAATAGTACAGGGAACGTGGAATATAACGATGTGACATATACGGTAAGTGGGAAGAGTGCTATAAATCTCGATTTGACTATCACTTTGGAACAGCAGCAAACAAACCCTTGAAGTGACTAATTCTAACTCGATAAAGCCATTTATAGAGGTCGGACGGAGGAAGTATGTCTATTAATCGCATGCTCACGGCGGAGCCGGTCAAAAAAAGCGTGAATTTAAGAGGGGGCGTCCGCGCCGTATACGACGCGGACGGTCGCCCTTTGTGCTCTGTGGGCAAACGGCGGCTGTACGACCTGAACGGCAAACCGATAGCGAAATACCGCAAAAGCGAAACGGACAGTTATGAAGACGTTTCGCTGACGGAGCGGTATTATACGGACGGAAAGCGGCTCTTTCTCGTTTCCGACGGCTCTCTATATTTGGACGGAAAGTGGATCGGCGGGGTCGGCCCGAAGCGAAAGAGCAATATCCTGCGCTGGGTAGTCGCGGCGGAGAGCGCCTTGCTCGTCTTTGTCGTCGTTTTCGCGGTATTCCTGCGTTTTATTTCCGACGACAGTCGGTTTTATCCCACGCTTGTCATCGGGGACGATAACGGAAGCTGGGGCGCGCAGGAGGAGTTAAATATTTTTGCGGGAAAGAGGCTTTGTCCGGGGACGAGCGGGGATTATACGTTCCAAGTCGATAATCCCGAGGACAGGAAGTTGGAATATTCTATCGCTTTAGATTTTTCGGACGATAAAGGAAATCCGCTCCTTCTTCCGATCGTCTATACGCTGAAAATGAATAATGCCGAGATAGCGACTTCGACGGAGGTCGGGATTTTGGCGGAAGAATTGATATTTTCGGCGAATTCGTCTCAGGTATTTACTTTGACTTGGGAATGGCCTTTTGACGGAAACGACGCCGCAGATACGGAAATCGGTTTCTTGGGCGGAAAGTACGTCTGTACGATTACCGTGACGGCGCAAGCCGTATGACGGAGGCGTGATGAAAGCTCTTTATTCCGAAAAAAGTTCATGCACGAAACGGGTCGTATCCGTTGTTTTGCGCGCGGTCGGGTGCGTATTGCTGGCTTTTTTGCTGTTTTTTGCAGGCACTTTGGCTTACGATAAATTTATCAGAAAATCGCCCGCGCCTTCTTTTTTCGGGTATTCGGTTTTAGTGATTGCAACGGGTTCTATGTCTGGAAGCATCGAAGCGGGGGACGTAGTCGTCGTAAAAGATACGGGCGATTATGAAACGGGGGACGTCGTTACATATCTGCCGATCGGCGAGACGGTGACGGTAACGCACCGTATTGTCCGTACAGAGGGAAATAGATACTATACCAAAGGGGACGCAAATCTTTCCGAAGATCCCGAACCCGTGTACTTCAAACAAATAGTCGGGGAAGTTGTTCTTACGATTCCGAAAGTCGGGATTTTCATAGAATGGTTGAAAACTCCGTCGGGAATTATTTCCGCCGTAGCGTTTATGGCGTTGGTAGTGATTGGAATAGGGCTTTTGAAAAAAATCTGACGGGAGGCGAAGGAAATGAAAAAGACGAAATGCGGGTTTCATAAAATTTCCGTACTTTGTTTTGTTGTGTTCTTTGCCGTAGCGGTGGTTTTTTCTTCCGTTACGTTTTCCCGTTTCTATTCCGAAGTGGCGTCTGAAAACGGCGCACAAGTTGCAACTGCCGTGGCGCATTATGGGCGCGAGCGGCTTTCGCTCGTCTCCGACGGGGAAGAGACGCCGATTATAATCGAAAATGATTCAAAGCAAATCGAGATCGGGGACATTCAACCGGAAGATGAAATCAAGTTTTATTTTTCCGTATCGGACACCGACGGAACGCTTCATAACGAAGTATATCTCCGCGTGACGATAGCTTTCACTGTCCGCTTGGAAATGATCGGCGTAGAAAAACGTAAAAGAACGGGATTCAGTGCGGGGAAAGATTATTCCGGAGAAGATTACTCCTCTTCTTCGACGGAGTGGGGCGCCGATTTGAAATTTCAGCGCGACATAGAAACGGGAGGAGTGGACGTGCCTCACGGTTCGTCGCTTGAAGGGACGGATTACAACGGGAATGAGTTATACATAAAAGAAGAAAACGTTTCGGCTTCCGACGATGCGGAAGCATATACCTCCTATGTGCATACGACGGGATTTTATCTTCCGCCGTATTCGGGGAGCGTTCAGGAAAAAAACTATTGCTTATCTTTCAGATTACCCGGTCAGGCAGATGTTGTAGATGCCTATGCGGGGGCTCGCCTGTATATTGATTTTGATATAACGGCTGAGCAAATAAACGAGTCGCAGACTCAGACAATAAACGAATAAAGGAGGAAAAAGCGTTGAAACGCGGGAAACGGTATAAAATCGTTGCTTTGGCGATGGCGTTCGCGCTTTTTGTCGCGCTTGCGTGTACGTCGCTCTCCAAATTCGTTTTTCGGCAGGAAGATTACATCGTCGGAAGTTATACCGATTTCGTCATTTCTCATGACGGAGAAGGGCAGACGGCGGTTTTACAAAGTATAGAAGATACGGAAGGCTATAATTATGAAGGATATATTGCGCTTTCGGTATCCAATTTTACTGAAAATAAATTTTCAAAACGTGACGTAGAGTTTTCTCTTCGGGCTCCGACGGACGAGGAAAATACGGATAAGCAGGTAACGGACGCATGGGGGAACAGGTATTCTCTTGCGGAGTACAGCGGAAATTATACAGTCGATATTGTGGGGCAGACCGAGGGCTTGTCGACCTTGAAAGGCGGCAAAAAAGATACGGAATATCTTACGTTGCGTATTCGGCGTAAAAGTTCTGTCGAAGCAATTTCCGATACGGCGGAAGAATATCTTACCGTTATTTTGGAAACTACAAGACCATACCGCGATTTACAGGTTTTCAAAATTAATGCTTCGACGAGTCTGATTTCCGTTAACGCTACTTCGGAACAGGATTATCACGGCGTTCCTCAGATAGCGGTCAACTTAAAAACGTCGCGTTTGTTCGTTCGTGAGTCGGAATCCGTACAGGAAGAAAGAACTTATATAGCGCAGGTTAAATTCACTTTGAGTGGCTCTGTCGTTTTTGACGCAGCGCGTTTTGAGGAAAACTATTCCGTCAAAGTAATTTCAACTCCCGAACAGGCTTCGGGGGAAACGGTCTACACCTTTTTGGTCCCTTCGGGCAGCGACATGAATTTATATTTTTATACTTCGGGAATATGTAGTGTAACGGCTTTGGCGGAGATCGACGAAGAAAATACAAAAATATCGGGAGTAAAGCCTGACGGAACCGTATTTTCGATAGGCTGAATAAGGCAAAAGGAGAAACGGAAATGGCGAATATGCGTAACAGAAAAATAGCGTTGATGATTCCTGCGTTTATATTGTTTGCGTCGCTTCTTTTCGGAATTTTGATCCTTTTTCCGAAAACCTATACGGCGGCGACAAATATCACGGTCGCGGAAGCGAACGGTGTGACGGTATACGTCAGCGGTGCGGAGGTAGAAAAAACAAAGGACGGATATTCCGCGCCCGCGGGTGCGGAGATCACCGTTACGGTCGTCAATGAGGACGGTATTTTTCAAGCCATGACCATAAACGGGGCGACATACGAAACCCCTGTCCAAACTCTCAAGATTTCTGATTCTATATCGATAAGCGTAGAAACCCGACGTCCCGCTTCGGATGACCGCGGTACATATTTCGGCAATCCGTTTATCGTGGGCGAGGAAGAAGATTTGGTTTCCCTGTCCAGAATTTTCCGCGGCAAAGGTGCTTCGGAAGACTATGCACGTTTTGATCTTTCGGGAAGTTCCGATATTCAAAAGCTGCAATACGGATACTTTCGCCTGACGGCGAATCTCATGGTAAACAGCGAGGATTTTATCGGCATCGGGAACGCGGCTTACCCGTTTCACGGCTGTTTTGATTTCAACGGTTATAACGTATATCTGAACATTTCTAAAACGCAATTTACCGATGCCGATTTTTATAAGGAACAAAGTCTCATTGAAGGACAGGATACGGTATATATGGCGGATTTCGGATTTTTCGGCTATATATATGGCAACGGAACAAGTCCTTGCTTGATTCGGAATGCCGACGTCCGTGGCAGTATCGCGATCAATACGATGGGGGCAAATTCTTCCGTTAAATATGATTCTTTACGTATCAACGGCGGCGGGCTTGCGGGAAGAGCCGGAAAAAATGTCGTCCTCGATCAAATATCTTCACAGGTGGCGGTCTCCGCTCAGGTAAAGCGCGCGACGCTTTCTTTGGGAGGCTTGTTCGGCTTTTCTTCCGCTTCCGTGGATAGCTGGTCCGAAGCGTCCTATACCGGTCTGTACGGAAATATTTCGGGCATTACTTCCGGAATAATGGCCGATGTCTATGTGGGCGGACTTACAGGACTGTTGCAGAATGCTTATGTTAACCGTTTTGAGGTTTCGGCGCAGTCAACTTTCCTTATCGCCAACTCCATAGGTGAAAATTCGGGATTGGCGGCGGTCGGTGGATTGGCCGGAGTTGTCTACATAGCCGAAGGTAAATCGGAAGGACTTTCCGCTCCGAAATCGATTGCTTTACAGAATATAAAAGTAGATGTCCGAGATTCCTTTTCGCTTTCCTCCGTCGTTGATAATAGTAACGGGAATGATAAAAAGGGGATTAATCCCGACGATTTTATGATATCTTCTTCCGGCGCGGTGAGCGGTGGTCTCGTCGGAATGATTTATCGCGATTCAAAAATGGCTGTTTCGGGCGAAGATAACATGGAAATATCTCTTTCAAATATCAGTTTTTTACAGACCGGTATGGGATATTTAACAGTTGCTTCTCAGACACAGGACGAAAACAGTGTGGGTATCGCTTTTTCCGGTGGGCTCGTGGGATACCTCCATACGGGTAGCGAACAATATATCCGATATATGGGAAGCGATAATACCGGTGCAGACGAATCCGTTTATATTTTTGACTGTAATACGGAAATAAATTCTCTTCAAAACGGTTATGGCCCGGCTTATGCGGGCGGACTGTTCGGATATAATGCTTTTAAATTGAGGGAAGATCGAACGGAATCGGAGACCTATTATTTCCGTTTGACCGATTCCGAATCGGACTTTGACGTATCCGCGGTTCAGGCGGCAAAATCTAAAAATGCAGACACTCTGTATGAGGTGTGCAGCGGTTTTTATTCGTCCAAGTTACAACCCGGATATTCGATAGAAAATCTTCATTTTATCGTAGAAAAAGCGACTGTCACGGCAGAGCGGGAGGCGGGCTCCACTGCGGTGGGCGATATCGCCGCGGGCGGTCTCGCGGGTAAAGCGGGCGAGAAGAGCGGCGGAAGATTCGGAAATATCGTGTTGGAATTTACTCCCGACGTTTCGATAAATGCTTTCGGATATTCGTTTGACTCTTATTATCCCGATATAGGAAACAATGTTTACGCCGGCGGATTTATAGGGTATATCCAAAATTATAAAGTGGATAATGTCAAACTCGATTATACCGCCGAATTTTCGGGCTCCGCAGCGGAATTTTCCGTTTCCGGCGCGCAAAATGCAGAAGCTCCGGGGGTGGGAAATTCGGGCTCGGCGGGGGACTACAAATCGGAAGGATACGTCGGCGGAATGTTCGGAATGTTCGTGGACAGTACGGCGACGGGAATTCGGGTTTTAGGAAATTCTTCTGTTGCGCAAAATATTTATTTTACCTCATCAAATAATCCGAATACCGCTTGCGTCGGCGGATTGATTGGAGCGACTCGTTCCATAAATAAGGTATTCAGTATTGACGGCGGCGAAGTTCGCGATATGGCCGTAATCGGTAAAGCATATAGCGAAACAAAAGCAAATTCCGGCGATTGCGATTTATTTGCCGGTGGGGCAATCGGGGTATTCGGGAGCGCTAAGGCCAACGGAACTTTTAGCGTCAAAAATATATACGTATATGATACGGTTATACAGTCCATAGGGGAAGAATTGATACTGACGTATGCAGGGGGCGTATTTGGGGGAATATGGTATAGCGGTACCTTTGAGGCGACTTCCTGTGCAAGTATCGGTTGCAGCGTCGAAGCAAACAGTATTACGGGAGATGCTTATGCGGCGGGTATTTCCGGCCAAACGGAAGGCAGTATCACGGTTTCTTCTTCCTATACGATTGATACGACGGTACGTGCGGAAACTGTTTCAGGACGCTCCTATGCGTCGGGAACGGTAGGGCGCATAAAATCCGGTAATGTTACGAATAACTATTCCAATGCTTCTTTAAGCGCTTCTGCCAAAAGCGGTTCGGCATATTGTGCAGGAGTTGCCTTTATCGATAATGATGATATAGCTGGTGAGATACAGGGAGAGGGGATTTCTCATTGGTGGGAAGAAGGATTTGGACTGAAATTTAATTATAGAAATAATTTCAGTAACAATTATTTTGTTGCGGAAAACGCCTTTTTAGATTTTGATGATTCCTCAAAAGTGTATGCGTTAGCATCAGTTGGGGGAAAACCGATAAAACAACGTTTGATAGAAGCAGGACCTTTAGGAGGTCAAAAAAAGATTGAAGACATTCCCGCTACCTATATTGCATTGATTGAAAACGGAAATACTTTGACAAATTCTCATAATCTTTCCACGGGAGGAAAGGATGCGATATTTTCTCATCTGGATTTATCTTCCGCCACAATCGAACTTGGAAAGAATTCAGAGGGGATTTTAAGCCTTTCGGGACATGAAGTTACGGCTCAAAACGGAAACGGCGTCGTCTATGCGAGCGTGGTCGTTACCGCCAATGGCGCGCGTTATTCCTTGTGCTCTTATCCCATAACGGTCAACGGCGGCGTAGGAACGACGGAATTCGGACTTTCCGTTAAATCTGACGGAAAAAATTTTTTCGCATACGTCGGTGAAGGCACTAATGCTCAATATGTGCGCGTCAATGTAGGAGACGCGAGTACCTCTCAAAGCGTCACTTTTGAGCCTGCAAACGGAGGCGTATTTCCTTCCAAAGCGAATATATATGCCGTTGACCCTTTCGGGATTGCTTCAACGGATCACAATGGTAGACTGACCGAAATTTTAGAAAATTTGGGTTCTCCCGTTCAGCCGTCCTATTTTAATAGTCAAGTTAATTTACAGTTTATCGGTGAAATAGGTGAACAGTCGGAAGGAAAGGCCGTGCCTTATGCCACATTGGACGAAGATATTATTATCGTTGTGCAATATACCGTCGGCGGCGAAAATTATAATCTCGTTATGGAATTTATTGCCAATGAGCCGATGGAAATCATTGTGACTGTCGGCGACGACACCCCCGCGCTCGGAACAACCGGTGAAAACAGTTATATATTTTCGCCGGGAGATGCGGTTCGTTTTGAAGCGACTGTAATGTATAAATATCCCGGAAATTCTTTTCGGACAGACGTCATTTTTTATGCCCCTGGGGATAGCGATTATCAAAATATAGTTAAGTCTAACGGTATGGTCTTCATACCCGAAGATGCAGCCGGTGACGGTCAAAAGACGTATGAAATTATTTGTTCTCTTTTAGACGGCTCATTAAAAGAATCCGTATTTATAACTGTCCGAAATGAAATTGAAGTCCGTTACGGCTTAACGGGCGCAAACGTTTCTTCCGACCGAAAAGCCGTTACGGGAAGCGATTACAAATTTACGTTGACTCCCCAACCTGGCTACGGATTACAGCCGACGGTAAAATTTTCTTTCCTCAGCGGCGAATATATTCCCGGAAAGGAAGACATAGGCAGTCTTAGTATTTCTTACGCGGATAAAGAGTATTCAATCGTTTATACGTTTGATTCCCCGACGGGCGCTTATGCGTTTACGCTTCCGGGCGATTTAATGGGCGTTTTATCGAATGACATTACGATAAGTGCTTCATTTCCGAAAGTTTACACCTTGGCATTTTCGACGGAAGGAGGAGATAGTAACGAAGGAACGGACGGTTACTATACTTTGACGGTGGAAGCGGGCAGCTATATCAAAGATTTGGACGGTACTTCCGAACTTTCCGCTTTACAAAGCTGGATAGAAGCTCTCTCCCGCGACGGCTTCGATTTGCGCGGATTTTATCTTACAAACAATGCCAATTCTTTGCAGGGTTACGGAAAGTCTTTTGCCGACATGCTTACGGAGACGGATACCACGATCGTCAACGGCGCAATGATGTTTTATGCCCGTTGGACGTATAACGTAGTTGTCGAAGCTCCCGAGGGCGTGGAAGTGGAATCGGGGCTCGATACCCCGCTCGTGCAGGAAGGACTCGTTCCGATCGACGATAAAAACGGCTTTGCTTTTATCGTTTCCCTTCCCGAAGGTTGGGGCGGGGATCCGAATTTCGATGTCTTTGTCCGTAAGAACGGAAATTTCGTCAAGGTCACGCAATACTGTATTTCCGGCGATAAGGAAAATATGTGGATTCTCTCGGCAGAGGGCTTGAAAGATTCGGACGGTATCATTTATCTGGTAATTTATGCCGATTCTTTGGAGCTTTCCATCGGAGACGCCACGTATTACGACGGGGATCAGATGTATGAGGACGGAATTTTCTCCCTCGAATATTATGTCAATTACGGCAACGGCGGCACTCCGAATGAGAAAGTGACGTTCGGCTTCGGAACGGTTTTGCCCGAAAATACATCTTTGAGACTGTATTATTATCAAGACGGCGCTTTCGTTTGGTCGGGAAATTTGATTTTATCCAAAAAGTCCGATTCCGTTTCGGTATATGACTTCTCTTCCATGCAGGTCGGAAATGTATTCTCCGCGGATATTCGCGCGGGGGCAAAAGCGGAACGTTTCCGTTTGGTCGTCACGCTCCCGAATAACGAGAAGAATTTCAATGCGGAATCCGTCGGAACGCAACTGACGTTTTCCGTTGAGAGATATAGTTATAAGTCCACAGTGACGGAATACGGGGACTATCTCAAAGAAAATCCTGTCAAATCCCCCGAAAAGAGCGGCTCTTGTGAGGGAAAACTGACGTTATATCCCGTCGTTTCCCGTTCGGTTAAGGAAAACGGAACACAGCTTACTTATAACGTCGGAACGGCTTTGACGAACGTAACTGATTACCGTCACGAAGGTCTTACGGACGTTTGGGCGATCACGACGAACGACGGCCGCGCAATCAGCGAAGATGATAAATCGAAGATTATCGGCATATTCGGCGGGAGCGCAGACGTCATCGTCACGACCACGGGAATTTATTGTTCCGCAACAAGCGTCACAACCATAGATGTAAGCGGATTGAACGGGTATACCGTTTCCCTGCTCGAAGCGCGCAATCTGCAATATCCTGCCGCGGGCGCGGTATTGTGGTCGAAAAAACTTTCCTAAAACCAATTAATTATGCTTCTCCCCATACAGTCGGGCCGTCTTTTGCGGTTCGGCTGTTTTTTTATTGCGAGAAAAAATTTTCACAAAACAGTCACAAAAAATTTTTTTGAAATACTTGACACGGTGTCAGAACAGTGGTAAAATATAGATACTGACATGACGTCAGAATAGATTTTTTGAGAGGAAGAAATGCCGAAAGGATCGGAGGAGCTGACGGCGGCTCGTCGGGAAGAAATCATCAACGCTTGTGAAAAACTTTATCGGACGATGAGGTTTAAGGAGATCACGATAAAGGAGATCGGGCGGGAAACGTCGTTTACGCGGACATCGATTTACAATTATTTTGAAACGAAGGAAGAAATTTTTCTGGCGCTTTTGAAGCGGGAATATGACTGCTGGTGCGAGAGTCTTGCGGAAATCGCGGCGTGTAAGGACGAAAGGGCGGAGCTTGCCGAGCTTTTGGCCCGTTCTTTGGAGGCGAGGCCGAACATGTTGAAGTTGTTGTCCATGAACATGTACGACATCGAGGAGAACAGCCGTCTGGAATGTTTAACGGACTTCAAAGTTTCTTTCGGCAGATCCATGGCGTTGGTGCGGGAGTGTCTGAAAAGATTTTTTCCCGACATGGACGACGGGGAACAAAAGCGGTTTATTTATTCGTTTTTTCCGTTCATTCACGGGATATATCCCTATACGTCCGCGACGGAAAAGCAGAAATGTGCGATGAAAAACGCGAAGGTGGAGTATGTGCATATCGACATTTACGAAATCGCGTATCGCGCGCTTGAAAAATTATTAAAGCGTTAAGGTATTAAGGCGGAAATGACCGAAAGAGTATCCTTTCGGCAAAAATAAAATTAAGGAGACGGAGATATGTTAGGAAATTTCACTTATTGCAATCCGACGAAGCTGCATTTCGGAAAAGATTCGTTGAACATGCTCAAAGGAGAACTTGAAAAGTTCGGAAAAAACGTAATGCTCTCTTATGGGGGCGGTTCCATAAAGAAAAACGGCATTTACGATAAAGTTGTCGCTATTTTGAAAGCGTGCGGAAAAAATATTTTCGAGGACGGAGGGGTAATGCCCAATCCCACGGTGGAAAAGCTGTACGAGGGATGTAAAATCGTGAGGGAAAACAATATCGATTTGATTTTGGCGGTCGGCGGCGGTTCGACCTGCGATTACGCGAAAGCGGTCTCCGTTTCGGCCTATTGCGAAGAGGACCCGTGGCAGAAATACTATATCCGTTTCGAGGAGCCTTCCTGCCGTATCGTACCCGTCGGCTGCGTATTGACGATGGTCGGAACGGGCAGCGAAATGAACGGCGGAGCGGTCATTACCAATTACGCGGAAAAGCTGAAAATCGGACACGTATTCGGGGAGGAAGTATTTCCGAAATTTGCCGTTCTCAATCCCGAATTTACCTTTACCGTTCCCGAATATCAGATGAAATCGGGAATTTACGATATCATGTCCCACATTCTCGAACAATATTTTTCGGGTGAGGACGACAATACGTCCGACTATATCGCGGAGGGGTTGCTTCGTTCGCTCATTCACAGTGCGGAAATCGCCGTAAAAAATCCCCGAGACTACGAAGCCAGAAGCAATATCATGTGGACGGCGACATGGGCGCTGAACACGCTCATCGCTCAGGGGAAGTCCACCGATTGGGAAGTTCACATGCTCGGGCAGGCGGTGTCGGCGCATACGGACGCCACGCACGGCATGACGCTCGCGGCGGTTTCGCTTCCGTATTATCGCTATATTCTGCCCTACGGACTGAAAAAATTCAAACGGTATGCCGTCAACGTATGGGACGTCGTTCCCGACGGAAAGACGGATGCGGAAATCGCAGCCGAGGGGCTGGACAAAATGGAAACATGGATGAAGAAAATCGGGCTCGTCATGCAGCTTCGCGAACTCGGCGTAAAAGAGGACATGTTCGACGCGATTGCGGACAGCACCCTGATTATGGAAGGGGGATACAAAGTTCTCACCAAAGCGGAAGCGGTACAAATTTTGAAAGAGAGCTATTAAAGGAGGCTTTTATATGAGTAAAACATTGGTTGCATACTTTTCGGCGAGCGGAGTGACCGCGCGCCTTGCGGAGAAAGTTGCGAAAGTCGTAAACGGCGATTTATACGAAATCGTTCCCGCCAAGCCCTATACGGCCGCGGATCTGGATTGGACGAACGATAAAAGCCGTTCCAGCGTGGAAATGAAAAATAAATCTTTCCGTCCCGAAATTTCGGGCAAGGCGGAAAACATGTCGGATTATGACACGATTTATCTCGGATTCCCCATTTGGTGGTACGTCGCTCCGACGATCGTCAATACGTTTTTGGAAAGTTACGATTTGAGCGGAAAGACGATCATTCCGTTTGCGACGAGCGGCAGCAGCGGCATGGGCGGTACGAACGCAGAATTGAAAAATTCTTGTAGGGGTGCGATTTTGAAGGAGGGAAAACGCTTTTCCTCCGATGCGACCGAAAAAGAAATCGAAACTTGGGTAAAGGGTTTTTCGAAATAAAACAAATTCCGCTTTGAGAAAGGAGAAAAGCCTATGGATAAAGTTACGGCAAAGGATAAAACGGCAGGCAAAAAGAAAGTCACGGCGGGGAAAGACGCGCTCGGCGATTTTGCTCCGCAATTTGCTCACCTCAACGACGAGGTTTTGTTCGGAGAAGTCTGGTCGAGAGAGGACAAACTTTCGCCCCGCGACCGCAGCATCATTACGATCACCGCGTTACTGACGAGCGGTATTTTCGATTCTTCCTTTTCTTTTCACTTGAAAAAGGCGAAAGAAAACGGCGTGACAAAGACGGAAATAGCGGAAATTCTCACGCAGCTTGCTTTTTACAGCGGCTGGCCGAAGGCGTGGTCTGCATTTCGGCTCGCCAAAGAGATTTGGTCGGAGGGGACCTCCGTGAAGGAATTTTCAAACGTATCTCTTTTCCCGATCGGGGAACCGAATACCGCGTATGCGAAATATTTCGACGGAAACAGCTATCTTGCACCGCTCGCTTTGAACGGTGTCAGAATTTCCAACGTCACTTTCGAGCCCGGTTGCCGCAATCATTGGCACGTTCATAAGGCAAAGAGCGGCGGCGGACAAATATTGCTCTGTACGGAGGGAGAGGGCTGGTATCAGGAATGGGGCAAGCCCGCAAGAAAACTCCGCGCGGGCGACTGCGTTACGATTCCCGCGGGGGTAAAGCATTGGCACGGAGCGGCCAAAGACGGTTGGTTTTCACATCTTTCCGTCGAGGTTCCGGGCGAGGATACGGAAAACGAGTGGCTGGAAAGCGTCAGTCAGGCGGATTATGACGCTCTCGACGCTGAGAAATAAAGCGTGCGGAACTCCGCAGGGAGACGGAAAATGGAATACAGAACCAATCGCCGTACGGGAGATAAAATAAGCGTCATCGGCTTCGGTACGAGCGCTATTCCCCAAACGGAAGAAAAGCAATTTATCAAAACACTGAATTTGGCCTACGAGAACGGAATCAACTATTACGACCTCGCCACGAGCGACGCCTCGTGTTTTCCCGTTTTCGGAAAGGCCTTTGAAGGAGTGCGCAAAAACGTCATGTATCAGCTGCATTTCGGCGCCGATTATACGAAGGGCAGTTACGGCTGGACGACGGACGCGGAGACAATAAAACGTTCCGTGGATTGGCAGCTTCGACAATTGAAAACAGATTATATCGACTATGCGTTTATCCATTGTATGGACGAGGCTTCCGATTGGAAAAAATACAAAGACGGCGGAACGCTCGGCTATATCGGACGCTTGAAGGAACAGGGCGTCTTCAGACATATCGGAATGTCGTCCCATTCTCCTTCGATGGTGCAAAAGGTATTGGACGGCATGGCGCTCGACATGGTGATGTTCAGCATTAATCCCGCTTATGATTTCGAGCGCGGCGACGAATACGGAATAGGTTCGTGCGCGGAGCGCCAAAAGCTGTACCGTCGCTGCGAAGCTGCGGGAGTGGGAATTTCCGTCATGAAAGCATTTTCGGGCGGACAGCTTCTTTCGGAAAAAACGTCTCCTTTCGGAAAAGCGCTTACAGAGTATCAGTGTATACGTTATGCGCTCGATAAACCGGGAGTTTTAACGGTTTTGCCGGGCGTCCGCGGAGAAAGCGATTTAAGAAGGATTCTCGGATATCTTTCGGCAGGCGAACAAGAAAAGGACTATTCGGTTATCGCTTCATTCACGCCGAAGGAAGCGGACGGGAAATGCGTGTATTGTAATCATTGTCAGCCCTGTCCTGCGGGGATCGATATAGGCATGGCAAATAAATATTACGACCTTGCACGGGCAGGGGACGTTTTGGCGGCCGATCACTATAAAAAATTGGAAAAGAATGCTTCGGATTGTATCGCGTGCGGACATTGTAACCGCCGTTGTCCTTTCCATGTCGATCAGATGTCCAGAATAAAGGAAATCGCCGCATATTTTCGAGAAAGACAATAAGGAGATTTATAGAGTATGGGATATTTGGGAGAAGAAATAAAGAAACTCGGCTTCGGACTCATGCGTTTACCGCAGAAAGACGGAAAAATCGACATCGAGCAGACGAAAGAAATGGTCGATTTGTTTTTAGAGGCAGGTTTTACATATTTCGACACCGCTTGGGCTTATGCAGGCAGCGAAGATGCAATTCGTGAGGCGCTCGTCGAGAGATACCCCCGCGAACGTTATCAGCTTGCAACGAAAAACGCCGCATGGATCGGCTGTAAGACGAGGGAAGAAGCGATTGCTCAATTCGATACCTCGTTAAAACGAACGGGAGCGGGATATTTCGATTTTTATCTGCTCCACAACCTCGGGGAAAGCCGTACGCATTATTTCGACGATTTTGACCTTTGGTCTTGGGTATGGGAAAAGAAGCGCGAAGGACTCGTCAAGCATGTCGGTTTTTCTTTCCATTCCACGCCGGAGGAATTGGAAACGATTTTGACTGCTCACCCCGAAATGGAATTCGTGCAGCTGCAAATCAATTATGCCGATTGGGAAAATCCCGCCGTACAATCCCGCGCTTGTTATGAGGTCGCGAGAAAACACGGAAAGCCCGTCATTATTATGGAGCCCGTCAAAGGCGGCATGTTAGCGTCTCCTCCCGCATCCGTGACGGAAATTCTCAAACGCGCGGAACCGGATTCGTCGCCCGCCTCTTGGGCGATCCGCTTCGCCGCAAATCTCGACGGGGTCATCACGGTGCTTTCGGGCATGAGCGATTTGGCGCAAATGCGGGATAATCTCTCGCACATGAAGGATTTCACCTGCCTCACGAAAGAAGAACTCTCTACGCTTTCTCTGGCGCAGGAAGCGCTTCGGAAAATTCCGTTGATTCCTTGCACGACATGTAATTATTGTGCGAAAGTTTGTCCGAAAAATATCGGTATTTCCGGAACATTCGCCGCTCTGAACTGCCTTACTTTATACGAGGATATGGCGCGGGCGAAGCATCAGGAAGAATGGTTGGTATCGGGACACGGAAAGTCCGCCGCAACGGATTGCATCAAATGCGGCCGCTGCGAACAGGCCTGCCCGCAACATATTTCTATTCGAAAAGAGCTTGAAAAAGCTGCAAAAGAATTTTATGGAAAGGAGTAAAAACTATGATAGAAAATATACTTGCCCGTAAAGGGATTTCTTTGAAAATCAGATTGACGGTCAAAAGTTTGGTTTCCGCAGGTGTTATTATTCTTGCGGTAATGTTGCCGCAGCTCGTGCATCTCGCCGCGGGACCTTCGGGCGGAATGACATGGCTTCCCATGTATCTGCCCGTATTACTGGGCGGCTGCCTGCTCGGCACGTGGTGGGGACTCGGCGTTGGAATTCTCTCTCCGCTCGTCAGCTTTGCGGTTACATCGGCCATGGGGAGCGCGATGCCTGCGGCCGCCCGTCTGCCGTTCATGACGGCAGAACTCGCGGTATTCGCCGCTGTTTCCGGACTTTTTTCTGCAAAAATTTCCGAAAACGGCTGGATGGCATTTCCCGCAGTATTGCTCGCGTCGGTAAGCGGCCGCGCGGTATTCCTTCTCCTTACGGCGATTTTCCAAAGCGTTGCGCCCTTTACGGTTTCCGTGGTTTGGTCGCAGATTCAGAGCGGTTTTATCGGTTTGATTTTACAGGCCGTGCTCGTGCCGCTCATGGTTATGGGGATACGCGCACTCATGCGGAGAGAGAAAAATGACTGATTTGGAGCTTGCAAAACGGAATCTTGCAGGACATACGATTTGCCTTTGTAAAGACGGAAAGCTCTTGACGAGCGATAAGCGCGGGATTTCTCCGATGATGGATTTTATCGAAGAAGGCCGCGACGTGACGGGATATTCCGTTGCGGATAAGATAGTCGGCAAAGCGGCGGCGTTTCTTTTCGTCCTTGCGGGAGTCACGGAGGTTTACGCGGAGGTCGTATCTTCCGAAGGAAAAAGGGTTTTGGACGAACACGGTATTCCCTGTTCGTTTTCCGTCATGACGGAAAACATCGTCAATCGAAAAGGGGACGGAATGTGCCCGATGGAAACTCTCGTGCAAGAGGAAAATGAACCGAAAAGAGCCTATATGCTTTTGAAAAAGAAGCTGTCCGAAAATAGTTAGAAAAATCCCGCCCGAAATATTTTTTCGAGCGGGATTTTTCCTTTTTGCGTCACTAAAAAACCAAAAAGTAAACATATCGGACAAAAAATTTAATTGCAATTTTCAGGAAAAACCGTTATAATAAAATAAACGATATTCAAAGCCCGAAAGGTATGGGCGAAAAAAGGAGCATGGATCAATGGAGAAAAAAATCCCCGTTGTAGTTGTCAAACAGTTGA
The DNA here is from genome assembly GCA_900555925.1 of uncultured Clostridium sp. Classification (GTDB taxonomy): domain Bacteria; phylum Bacillota; class Clostridia; order Christensenellales; family Borkfalkiaceae; genus Scatosoma. The sequence goes on from USMU01000026.1 coordinate 20,385, forward strand.
CGGATACGCGAAAAATTCTTTCCGCTTTGCGGGAATACGGTATCCGTTGTGCGGAAATCACTTTCCGAACGGATTGCGCGGCGGAAGCTATCAGATTGGCGGTAAAAGAATTCCCCGATATGGAGATAGGCGCGGGGACGGTCATTGACGGGAAGCAGTGCGAAAAAGCGCTTGCCTCAGGGGCAAAATTTATCGTTTCTCCGGGCCTTTCCGTAGAGGTGGCGGAAATGTGTAAAGAGAAGGGAGTTCCGTATTATCCCGGCTGCGTCACGCCTACGGAAATTATGCAGGCTTTGTCCTTAGGAATTACCACGGTAAAATTCTTTCCCGCGAATATTTACGGCGGCTTAAAAGCGTTAAAGGCGCTTTCCGCGCCGTTCCCGCAGGTCAGATTTATTCCCACGGGCGGCGTGAATAAAGAAAATATGGACGAATACCTGTCGTTTGAGAAAGTCGCGGCAGTAGGCGGCAGCTTTTTTGTAGAGGAGGCATTGTCGGAATGAAAAAAGCGATTACCTTTGGAGAACTCATGCTGCGTTTAGCGCCCGAGAATTATCTTCGTTTCGTGCAGAGCGAAAAATACGAAGCCACCTTCGGCGGTGCGGAAGCCAATGTCGCGGTGAGCCTTGCCAATTACGGAATAGACGCAGCGTTCGTCAGTAAACTCCCGTCGCACGAAATCGGTCAGGCCGCGGTAAACAGTCTGAGAAAATTCGGTGTGGATACTTCTCTCGTCGTCCGCGGCGGAGAGCGCGTGGGGATTTATTTTTGCGAAAAAGGCGCCAGCCAGCGCCCTTCCAAGGTCATTTACGACCGCGCTCATAGCAGTATTGCATCGGCGGAACGGGGCGACTTCGATTGGCAGAAAATTTTTGACGGAGCCGATTGGTTTCATTTTACGGGGATAACGCCCGCCCTTTCGGAAAATACGGCGGAAATCTGTCTCGACGCGGCAAAGACGGCGAAAAAGCTCGGCGTTACGGTTTCTTGCGACCTCAATTTCCGCAAAAAACTTTGGAGTAAAGAGAGGGCGGGAGAAGTCATGGGCGAGCTTTGTCGTTTCGTGGATTATTGTATCGCCAACGAAGAGGACGCAAAGGACGTTTTCGGAATAGAGGCGGAAAATACGGACATTTACGGCGGCAAGCTGAATGAAGCCGGATATATTTCCGTCGCGGAAAAGCTGTCGGAAAAATTCGGATTCAAGGGCGTTGCGATTACGCTGAGAGAAAGCCTCTCCGCCAGCGACAATCATTGGAGCGGCATGCTCTATACGGGCGGACAGGCGTATTTTTCAAAGAAGTATGCCGTGCATATCGTGGACAGAGTCGGCGGCGGCGACAGTTTTGGCGGCGGGCTCATCTATTCCCTGTTAAACGGTTACGCACCTCAAAAAGCCATTGAATTTGCTGTCGCGGCAAGCTGTCTCAAACACAGCATCGAAGGGGATTATAATCTCGTTTCGGCGAGTGAAGTGGAAAGTCTTGCAAACGGAAATGCCAGCGGCAGAGTACAGAGATAAATCTCAACAGATAAA
>USMU01000027.1 GCA_900555925.1 uncultured Clostridium sp.
TTACATATAGTATTATACAACAAATATATACGATAAGTCAATAAAAATCTGCAAAAAACTTTTTCTTTTCATGGATTTTTTACTATAATAACTACCGTTTTAATGTAAGGGCAGACAGGGAACATTATTAGAAACAGATTTTTGTTTTTCAGGGGATTTTCCGGTTCATTCGTTGACTTTTTGTGCTACGCGGTGTATAATATTCCTATGGAATTATATGAACATATTAAAACATTCGATGTAAAATATTGCGATACGGATTTCAAGGACGAGCTTAAACCTTCGGCGGTTTTGGCGTATCTTGAAGAGGTTGCTTGTTCCAGTGCGGACGAGCTGGGTTTCGGTTACGAATTTATTAAACCGAGAGGATATGCGTTCATGTTGACGAATATCCGCTGCGAATTTTTGAAGCCCGTTCCTCTGGGCGAGCATATAGTCGTCAAGACTTGGCCAACGCCTCCTTCTTATGTGGTGTTCGGCAGAGAGTATCAGATTTTATCTCCCGCGGGGGACGTTTACATGAACGCTACCTCCCGCTGGTGTATGGTGGATATCAAAAACGGAAAGCTTCTTCAATCGAAATTGCTGGAAAATCAGGATTATTCGACTTATAATCCTACGCGCGCGCTGGACGTCAATCGGTGGAAGTTTCCTGTTTTCAAACCGGAAGAAGGGGAGCTTCGCTTCGAGATGACCGTCGCCAATTCGGAATACGATCATAATATGCATGTCAATAATACTCGGTATGCCGATTATTGTTTTAACTGTTTTTCTGTGGCGGAACTTGCGTCACGAAAACTCAAAGGATTTGCACTCAGCTATTCGAGACAGTGCCATGAGGGAGACAAACTTCGATTTTATCGCAAACCTGCGGAAGAAGGCGCTTTTCTCGTTCAGGGCTTTAACGAAAAGAACGAAATGGTCGTTCAGTCCGAAATTCTTTTTTTCAATTAGTCAGGTTTTAGAAAGAATATATTCATTTATTCAGTATAAGCATTGAAAAATGTATAAAATATTCTATAATCAGCAAAATAATTTATAAAAAATCAAAAAACGGGTAAAATTTGCTTGACGGGAAGAAATTCGGATAGTATAATAAATCGCGATAAATCAAATGCGGCTGTTTGAAACGGTCGCGGTCATGGAGATAAACTTATGGAAAAGAAAGAAACCTTTAAGAAAATCGTTCTTGCTTACTCGGGCGGACTCGACACGTCCATCATCATTCCTTGGCTGAAAGAGAATTACGGGAATCCCGAAATCATCGCGGTTTCCGCAGACGTCGGACAGGAATCGGAATTGGAAGGGCTGGAAGAAAAGGCAATTAAGACGGGCGCTTCCAAATTGTACATAGAAGATTTGAAGAAAGAATTTATCGAAGATTATATTTATCCTACCGTTCAGGCCGGGGCAAAATATGAGGATAAATATCTGCTCGGCACCTCCTTTGCTCGCCCCGTCATTGCGAAAAGACTCGTGGAGATTGCCAAGAAAGAAGGCGCGGATGCAATTTGTCACGGCTGTACAGGAAAGGGAAATGATCAGGTTCGCTTTGAGCTGACCATTAAGGCTTTTGCGCCCGAAATGAAGATTATCGCGCCTTGGAGAATTTGGAACATCAAGAGCCGCGAAGAAGAAATCGCTTATGCAGAGGCACACGATATTCCTTTGAAGATCACGCGCGAAACCAATTATTCCAAAGATAGAAATCTTTGGCATCTTTCGCACGAAGGTCTCGACCTCGAAGATCCCGCAAACGAACCCGATTACGATAAAATTTGTGAGCTCGGGGTATCGCCTTGGGCCGCTCCCGATAAACCTACGTATATTACCATTCATTTTGAAAAGGGTATTCCTACGGCTATCGACGGAAAGAAGATGGACAGCGTTTCGCTCATCGAGAAATTGAATAAAGTTGGCGGGGAAAACGGCGTAGGACTCTGCGATATGGTGGAAAATCGTCTTGTGGGTATGAAATCCCGCGGCGTATATGAAACTCCGGGCGGAACGATTCTTTATACGGCTCACGAATTGCTCGAATCCATCTGTCTCGATAAGGCGACGATGCATTATAAACAGATGATCGCCTTGAAATTCGGAGAAATCGTCTATGACGGTCAATGGTTTACGCCTTTGAGGGAGGCTTTGAGCGCTTTTGTTACCGAAACGCAGAAGACGGTTACGGGAGACGTGAAACTGAAAATTTATAAGGGCAACGTCATGAATGCGGGAATCACCTCGCCTCATTCCCTTTACAGCGAAGCGATTGCCACGTTCGACGACGACGGCGGCGCTTATCACCAGAACGACGCGGAAGGGTTCATCAATCTTTTCGGTCTGCCCATTAAGGTAAAGGCGCTTCTCGATGCAAAGAAGTTGAAGTAAGGCAAATCGGATTATCAATCGGGCGCATTTGTTTTTTGCGCCCGAACGCTTTATGCGAATGAATACGCAAACGGTTGAAAATTATGTATAAAGTATTTATCGACGGGCGGGAAGGCACTACGGGCCTGCAAATATATGACAGACTTTCCGTTCGAAATGATATCGAGCTTATCGTTCTTCCCGAAGAGCTGCGCAAAGATACAGAGTCAAGAAAAGACTGCATCAATCGTGCAGACATTGTCTTTTTATGTCTGCCCGATGCGGCGGCGAAAGAAGCGGTGACGCTTTGTGAAAATTCCGAAACAAAAATCATCGACGCATCTACCGCTCATCGCACAGTTCCGGGCTGGGCTTACGGCTTTCCGGAGCTGTCTTATGATTTCCGTAAATCCGTCGAGCGGGAAAAAAGAATCGCGAATCCGGGATGTCATGCCAGCGGATTCATTTCTTTGGTTTATCCGCTGGTACATTCGGGGATCGTCAATTCGGACTATCCTTTTGTCGCGCATTCCATAACGGGATACAGCGGCGGGGGAAAGAAAATGATCGCCGAATACGAAGCCCCGGATCGGGATAAAGAGTTGGACAGCCCGCGCCAATACGGCTTGACTTTGAAGCATAAACATTTGCCCGAAATGACAAAAGTATGCGGATTATCCCGTACGCCCGTATTTAATCCTATCGTTTCCGATTATTATTGTGGTATGTGTGTTACGGTGCCGCTGTTTGCGGATCTGATGAATCTACCCATGACGCCGCAAAAGCTGCGGGATTTTTATAGGGACTATTATTCTGGCGCAAAATTTATCGGTATAGACGAAAAAGAACATTCTTTTTTAGGCGCAAATAATTTTGCGGGAAGCAATCGCATGGAAATCTTTATCGGCGGAAACGAAGAACGATTGCTGCTCTGTTCGAGATTCGATAATCTCGGCAAAGGAGCTTCCGGCGCGGCGGTGCAAAATATGAATATAGCGCTCGGTTTGGAAGAAGATGCGTTTTTGAAATAGAAAAATTAAGGAAGAACCAATCATGAGAAAAAACGGAGTCAATAGAGAAATGAAGCCTGTCGCAGGCGGAGTATGTGCGCCGAAAGGCTTTTCGGCCAACGGAATTCATTGCGGAATCCGTAGAAATAAATCGAAGAAAGATCTGGCGCTGATCGTTTGTGAAAAACGTTCGGCTACGGCGTGTGTTTATACCAAAAATCTCGTAAAAGGCGCTCCCATTCTCGTTACGCAAAAGCACGTAGCGGACGGTTATGCCCGTGCGGTCATCGTCAACAGCGGAAACGCAAATACCTGTAATGCGGACGGCGTGGAAATTGCCGAAGGAATGTGTTCGCTGGTTGAGAAGTATTGCGGAATTTCGGCTTCCGATACGGTAGTGGCCTCGACGGGCGTCATCGGTCAGAAACTGTCTCTCGACCCGATTGCGGGCGGAATGAAAACTCTTGCAGAGGGACTCGGTTCGTCGCCGGAATGCAGCCACGCGGCAGCGGAAGCCATTATGACGACCGATACGGTCAGTAAAGAGATTTCGTTTGAATTTGAACTCGGGGATATCAAATGTCGGATCGGGGCCATTTGTAAAGGTGTAGGCATGCTTTGTCCGAATATGGCGACAATGCTCATGTTTATAACGACCGACGTGAATATTACCCCCGAAATGTTGCAGAAGGCTCTTTCCACCGATGTAAAAGATTCTTTGAATATGGTCAGTGTCGACAGAGATACTTCCACGAACGATACGCTGTGCCTGATGGCCAGCGGCTTGGCGGGGAACGCTCTCATTGACCGTGCGGATACCGATTATAAAAAATTCTGTCGCGCACTTCATGCCGTTACGACCGAAATGTGCAGAAAAATCGCTGCAGACGGAGAGGGCGCGACGAAACTGATAGAATGTAAAGTAACGGGCGCCAAATCCAAGCAAGTTGCCCGTACGGTAGCGAAATCGGTCGTGTGTTCCAACCTTTTGAAGGCGGCTATGTTCGGAGCCGATGCCAACTGGGGACGGGTTTTATGTGCAATCGGATATTCCGGAGCTGAGATAGATATCGACAAAATAGAGGTTGCATTTTCCTCAAAAGCCGGAAAAATCGTTGTCTGCGAGGAAGGAAGAGGCATCGATTTTTCCGAAGAAACCGCAAAAAAGATTTTGACGGAAAAGGAAATAGATATTCTTATAGACTTGCATGACGGCAATTATACCTCTACAGCTTGGGGTTGCGATTTGACTTACGATTACGTACGGATCAACGGAGATTACAGAAGCTGAAAAATCCTTTTTCGAGAAGCGAAAATCCCTGAGAAAAGTTGACAAATTTTTATGGGTATGCTATAATAAAAAAAATAGATTGGTGGTAAGATGATTTCCAAACAGGAACAGGCAGAGTTTTTGGCGGAAGCGATGCCTTATATCAAAAAATATAACGATAAAATCCTCGTTATTAAATACGGCGGAAACGCCATGATCAATGAGGAGCTTAAAACTTCCGTCATGCGGGATCTCGTGCTTTTGCAGCTGGTGGGAATAAAGGTCGTACTCGTTCACGGCGGCGGGCCGGAAATTTCGGAAATGCTCAAACGGGTAGGGATTGAAAGTCGGTTTGTCAACGGGCTTCGGTATACCGATGCAGAGACTGCGGAAATCGTCCGTATGGTATTGGCCGGAAAGATTAATAAAGCATTGGTCAACCAGTTGGAAACCTGCGGCGGAAAAGCAGTCGGACTCAGCGGAATCGACGGTCACATGCTCGGCTGCGAAAAGGAGAGCGAAGAACTCGGTTTTGTCGGAAAAATTGTGGACGTCGATATTCGGATTATAGAAGATTGCCTGAAAAGCGGTTATATTCCCGTCATTTCCACGGTCGGTTACGACAATTTCGGCAATGTTTATAATATTAATGCCGATACCGCTGCATCCGTCATAGCGGGTGCTTTGCAGGCGGAAAGCATGATTTTGATGACGGATATCCGCGGCCTTTTGGAAGATAAAAACGACGAGAAGTCTTTGATTAAAAAAGTGTACGTATCCGATATTCCTTCCCTTATCAAACAGGGAATTATTTCGGGAGGAATGATTCCTAAAATTGAATGTTGCAAAGAAGCGATTCGCCGCGGGGTCAAAAAAGTATTCATCACCGACGGTCGGGTTAATCATTCCATTTTGATGGAGCTTCTTTCCGAAGAAGGAATGGGAACAATGTTTGTAAACGGTGACTGATTTTCTTGAAATCAGTCTTATTTTTTGAAAAAACAGCATTTTTTCAGATTTTCAGGAGATAAAATGAATTTTACGGAGATAGAACGAGAAGATAAGGAATATATATCGCCCACGTATAACCGTTTCCCCATGGCGATAGAAAGCGGCGACGGCGCAACGATTACAAGCAGCGAAGGCAAAAAATATATAGACTTTACGAGCGGGATAGGCGTCAATATCTTCGGCATGAACGACAAACTTTGGAAAGAGGCCGTAATCGCTCAGCTGAACAAAGTACAACATGCCTGCAATCTGTATTATACGCAGCCCCAGGTGGAACTTGCACGGCTCCTGTGCGAAAAATCGGGTGCAGAGAAAGTCTTTTTCGGAAATTCCGGGGCCGAAGCGAACGAGTGTGCGATAAAGGCGGCAAGAAAATATTCCGCAATGAAATACGGCGATAAGCGCCGCTATGAAATCGTTACCTTGGAAAACAGTTTTCACGGACGGACGCTGGCAACGCTTGCCGCGACGGGACAAGACGCATTCCATAAATATTTCGGTCCTTTTCCCGAAGGTTTCTCGTATGCAAAGCCCGTCTTTGAATCCGTAAAGGAAAAAATTACGGATAAGACCTGCGCGGTGATGATGGAACTCATTCAGGGAGAAAGCGGCGTACATAAACTCAATGAGAACTTTGTCAGACAAACTATTGAGTATTGCCAGGCAAACGATATATTGTTTATTGCGGATGAAGTACAGACGGGAAACGGCAGAACGGGGTATATGTATTCTTATCAGGGATATGGTATTACGCCGGACATAGTAACTACGGCGAAAGGTTTGGGCGGAGGCCTGCCGATCGGCGCCTGTCTGCTTTTCGGAAAGACGGCAGGCGTATTTTCCTATGGGGATCACGGTACGACGTTCGGAGGAAATCCCGTAGCATGTGCGGGGGGCGTCAGTATCGTCGAAAGGCTTACGAAAGATTTGTTGCTCGAAGTACAGGCGAAAGGAGATTACCTTAAAACGTTTATTTTGAAGATGAAAAGCGTAGAGGCCGTAACGGGGATGGGACTCATGCTCGGGGTAAAGGTAAACTCGGATAAGAGTGAGAGAGAGATTGCGGAAAGATGTCTCCGAAAAGGCCTGATGATTCTGACGGCGCACGACAGATTGCGTTTGCTGCCGCCCTTGAATATCACAAAGACGGAAATGAACGAAGGATTAAAAATATTAAACGAGGTATTGGCGGAATGAAACATTTATTGAAACTCGGCGATTTGACGCGCGAGGAAATTCTCGGAATTCTCAATTTGGCGGATCAGCTCAAATATGAGAGGAAAAACAACATTCACAAAGATTATTTGAAGGGGAAGAAGCTCGGAATGATTTTTCAGAAATCCTCTACGAGAACGCGCGTTTCCTTTGAAGTGGGAATGTATGAGTTGGGCGGTTACGCGCTGTTTTTGTCGGACAGAGATTTACAATTGGGACGGGGGGAACCGGTAAAGGACACGGCACGCGTACTGTCGAGATATCTCGACGGATTGATGATCCGTACTTTTGCGCAGAGCGAGGTAGAGGAATTTGCGGAGTATGGCTCTATTCCCGTCATCAATGCGTTGACGGACTATTGCCATCCTTGTCAGGTACTGGCCGATCTCATGACGATTCGCGAATATAAAGGCGGTTTCAGCGGTTTGAAAATGTGCTTCGTCGGAGACGGAAACAATATGGCAAATTCGTTGTTGGTAGGCGCTTTGAAAACGGGAATGAAATTTTCCATCGCGTGTCCGGACGGGTATCAGCCGGACGCGGCTCTCGTCGAATGGGCCAGAAAGGAATACGGAGATAAATTCCAGATGACCGCGGACGTAAAAGAGGCCGCAAAGGGCGCGGATGTGCTCTATACGGACGTGTGGGCGTCGATGGGACAGGAGGTGGAAAAGGCTCGGCGCGAAAAAGTTTTCGCGGGGTTCCAAATCAATGCGGACGTGATGGACTGTGCGGCGAAAGACGCAATGGTTCTGCATTGCCTGCCCGCTCACCGCGGCGAAGAAATTACGGAAGATGTTTTGGAAGCACATGCGAACGATATCTTCGACGAAGCGGAAAACAGGCTTCACGCGCAAAAAGCGGTAATGTGCAAATTGATGCGGGATTGACGGTCTGAGTAAGACTTGAATACAATCGGCAAACGAGAAAAATCGGGGGCGGAACGATGCGATTTCTCGCGGGAAGCTGGTTTACGGCAAAGAGCCGAAACCCGTTCGGTAAAACGCAGAGAAATGAAGTTTGAAAAAATAAAACAAGGTAGTGGCATATGAAGAAGAATAAAGTTTATTTGACGCTGCAAAACGGTAAAGTATTCGAAGGTTTCCGTTTCGGTGCCGTCGGAGAGGTCGTCGGGGAACTTGTTTTTACGACGGGCATGACGGGGTATCTCGAAACGTTGACCGATCCCAGTTACTACGGACAGATTGTGACGCAGACTTTTCCTCTTATCGGAAATTACGGAGTGATTCCCGAAGATTTCGAGAGTAAAAAGCCTTGGGTATCCGCATATATCGTTCGGGAAGTTTGCGATTATCCTTCTAATTTTCGTTCCGAAGGAACGTTGAACGACTATCTCGAAAAATCCGGAATCGTCGGAGTATACGGAATCGATACCCGCGAGCTTACGAGAATTGTGCGCGAGACAGGGGTCATGAATGCCTGCATTTCTTCCAAGCCGTTGAAGGATTTTGAGACATTAAAAAAATATCGGGTAACGAACGCCGTAAAATCGGTGACGTGCAGTGAAGTAAAAGAATACGGCAATCGCGCCTCCGCGCGTCGGACGGTAGCGGTCTGGGACTTCGGCTGCAAGAAAAACATTATCCGCGAACTTTTGAAGCGCGATTGTGCGGTTCTGAAAGTTCCCGCGTTTTACACTGCCGAACAGATTCTGGCTTTGAATCCCGACGGAGTCATGCTGACGAACGGACCCGGGGATCCGGAAGAAAATACGGGAATTATTGAGGAATTGAAAAAATTGGCGGGCAAAAAACCCATTTTCGGAATTTGTCTCGGTCACCAGCTGTTTGCGCTCGCGATGGGCGGCAAGACGGCTAAGATGAAGTACGGCCATAGAGGAGCCAATCAGCCCGTAAAAAATCTGGATACGGGACGGGTATATATATCCAGCCAGAATCACGGCTACGAAGTGTTGTCCTCATCGGTCAAAAAAGGGAAAGTCAGCTTTATAAACGTCAACGACAATACCTGCGAAGGCGTGGAATATGACGATATAGGCGCATTTACCGTGCAATTCCATCCCGAAGCGTGCAGCGGTCCGCAGGACGCGAATATTTTGTTCGATAAATTCATAGCGAATATGGAAAAGGAGAAGAGCCATGCCTAAAAGAAGCGATATTAAAAAAGTTCTCGTTATCGGTTCCGGACCCATCGTCATCGGACAGGCCGCAGAGTTCGACTATGCGGGTGCGCAGGCCTGCCGCGTACTCAAAAGCGAAGGCATAAACGTAGTGCTCTGTAACTCCAACCCCGCGACGATCATGACGGATAACGCTCTCGCGGACGAGATTTATCTTGAACCGCTCACGGAAGAGAGTCTCAAACGAATTATTATCAAAGAAAAGCCCGACAGTCTTTTGGCTTCCCTCGGCGGTCAGACGGGGCTGACGATGGGCTGTAAATTGGCAAAATCGGGATTCCTCGCCCGTCACGGCGTCAAGCTCATCGGTACGAAGTTGGATGCCATCGATCGTTCGGAGGACAGGGAATTGTTTAAGGAGACGATGGAAAAAATCCATCAGCCCTGCGTGCCTTCCGATATTGCCTATACGGTGGAAGAGTGTGTGGCCGTCGCTGAACGGCTCAAATATCCCGTCATCGTCCGTCCGGCCTATACTTTGGGCGGAGCAGGCGGAGGCGTTGCCTATAACGAAGAGGAACTTCGTCTCATTTCACATAACGGGCTTATGCTTTCGCCCATTACGCAGGTGCTCATCGAAAAATATATCGGCGGCTGGAAAGAAATCGAATTCGAAGTTTTAAGGGACGGAGCGGGCAACGTTCTTACCGTGTGTTCCATGGAGAATTTTGACCCCGTCGGTATCCATACGGGCGATTCTATCGTCATTGCTCCTGCGGTGACGCTCGCGGATAAAGAATATCAGATGCTCCGCAGCGCGGCTTTGTCGATTATAACCGAACTCGGAATAGAGGGCGGATGTAACGTTCAGTTTGCGCTCAATCCCGATTCTTTTGAATATTCTGTCATCGAAGTCAATCCCCGTGTGAGTCGTTCTTCTGCGCTCGCATCCAAGGCGACGGGGTACCCAATTGCGAAGGTTGCGACAAAGATCGCTCTCGGTTATACGCTCGACGAAATCAGAAACGATGTGACGGGCAAGACGTTCGCCTGCTTCGAGCCCGCAATCGATTACGTCGTCGTCAAACTTCCCAAATGGCCGTTCGATAAATTCTTGTATGCCAAGAGAGAGCTGGGCACGAGAATGAAAGCGACGGGGGAAGTCATGGCGATTGGCACGTCTTTTGAAATGGCGATCATGAAGGCTGTGCGGGGAGCGGAGATTTCTCTGACTACCTTGAATCATAAAAAATTCCGCGATTTTACCGAGGCGGAACTTTTGGCAAAGCTGCCGGAAAAGACGGACGAGCGGTTGTTCGTCGTCTATCGTGCATTAAAGAGTGGTATTTCCGAAGATACGATTTTTTCGATTACGAAAATCGACAGGTGGTTTTTGCATAAACTTAAACATCTCGTCGATTATGAAGCCGAACTTGACGAGATCAAAAAAGCGGAAGGAAAGGTTTCGCGCGAGATTTATGAGAGGGGTAAAAAACTCGGTTATCTCGACAAGGATATCGCGGCGTTGTCGGGCAGTAAAATTCCCTATCACAGAAAGTCCGTATTCAAGATGGTCGATACGTGCGCGGCTGAATTTTCCGCGCGTACCCCGTATTTCTATTCGACCTATGACGAGGCGGATCACGACGAGGCCAAGCCCTTTGTCGCGCGGAGCAGTAAAAAGAGGATTATCGTCATCGGTTCGGGGCCGATCCGTATCGGACAGGGCATAGAGTTCGATTATTCGTCGGTACATTGCGTATGGACGTTAAAGGAGCTCGGTTATGAAGTCGTCATCATCAATAATAACCCCGAGACCGTCTCCACGGACTTCGATACCGCGGACAGGCTGTATTTCGAGTCGTTGACGGCCGAGGATGTACAAAACGTCATCGACGTGGAAAAGCCTTACGGCGTCATCATTACATTCGGCGGGCAGACCGCCATCAATCTTTGCCGTTATTTTTCCACTCACGGAATCCGCATTCTCGGAACCTCGGCGGACAGCGTGGATATTGCGGAGGACAGGGAACGCTTTGAAGCGTTGCTCGAAAAATATTCCATTCCCCGTCCCAAGGCGATTACCGTCATGACCAAAGAGGAAGCGCTTGCTGCGGCGGAAAAGCTGGAATATCCCGTCTTGCTCCGTCCGTCGTACGTCATCGGCGGACAGAATATGACGATTGCCTTTACGGAGGAGGACGTCTGCCGCTATATGGACGTCATTCTCTCGCAGGGGATAGAAAATCCCGTATTGTGCGATAAATATCTCATGGGAACGGAATTGGAAGTAGATGCCATTTCGGACGGAACGGACGTTCTCATTCCCGGAATTATGCAGCATATCGAGCGTACGGGGATTCATTCGGGAGACTCCATCGCGGTGTATCCGCCGTATAATCTCGAAGATACCATGTTGGAAAGAATTTTGGAGGTTTCGACCCAGCTGACGCTGGAACTTAAAACCAAAGGCCTTATCAATATTCAGTATCTCATCTATCGCGGGCAGCTTTACGTCATCGAAGTCAATCCCCGCGCTTCGAGAACCGTTCCTTATATTTCCAAAGTCACGGGCGTTCCGATGGTGGAACTCGCCACGAAAATTATCGTGGGAGCAAAGCTCAAAAAGCTCGGTTACGGAACGGGACTGTATCCCGAATCTCCCTATGTCGCCGTCAAGGTTCCCGTGTTCAGTTTTGAAAAGCTCAATGACGTCAATTCGCAGCTCGGTCCTCAGATGAAGTCCACGGGCGAAGTGCTCGGAATCGGAAAAACGATAGAAGAAGCGATGTTCAAAGGACTGGTTTCCGCAGGATTTAAGATGTGTCATCCGTCCGAACAGCGCCCCGTCGGCGTATATATGACGGTCAACGATCAGGATAAATTCGATATCGTTTCCATCGCCAAAAAGTTCGGCGATCTCGGTTGTGCGATGTATGCTACAAAAGGAACGGCAAAGGTCATTTCCGAACTCGGACTCGACGTTACGGTGGTGGACAGATTGTCGGCGACGGACAGCGTCATCAAACTGATGGACGAAGGGAAAATCGACTATATCGTATATACGGGAAAAACCGATCTTGAATCCATCAACGACTTTATCCGTTTGCATCATCATGCAATTTTGCTCGGCATTACGGTACTTACGGCTCTCGATACGGCAAACGCGCTCGCGGATATCATCGCCAGCAAATTCACGGAAGACAACACCGAACTCGTCGACATTAATCATCTAAGAAAGGAAAAATTGCAGCTTTCATTCACGAAAATGCAGTCCTGCGGCAACGATTATATCTATTTCGACAACCGCGACGGGAAGATTACCTGCCCCGAGTCCATCGCTATCAATTACGTAAATATTCATTACGGAATCGGCGGAGACGGTATCGTTCTGATTGAAAATTCGGACGTGGCCGACGCGAAAATGCGCATTTTCAATAAAGACGGCACGGAAGGCCGCGTGGGCGGAAATGCCGTTCGCTGCGTAGGAAAATATCTCTATGAAAAGGGAATCGTCCGTAATCGGGAAATGAAGATTGAGACGGCGGGCGGAATCAATGCCGTAAAAGTCTATTCCTTCAACGGAAAAGTTAATTCCGCCAGCGTCAATTTAGGCAAGGCGGAACTTGCGGGCGATAAAATTCCCTGTGTTTGGAAAGAGGATCAGATCGTCGATAAGCCCGTGAAAATCGGCGGAAAGGATTATCGGATAACACTCGTCAATCTCGGCAATCCTCATTGTGTCGTATTCAGCGAAAAGGTTGACGCGGTCGATGTCGCTACCGTCGGTCCGCTCTTTGAAAACTGTGAATATTTCCCCGAACGCATCAATGCGGAATTTATCCGCGTCGTGAATAAGGTCACGATAAAAATGCGCGTATGGGAACGCGGAAACGGGGAGACTTGGTCTTGCGGTACGGGCGCGGCGGCGGCAGTCGTGGCGGCGGTACTGAACGGATATTGTGACCGCGATACGAATATTACCGTAAAACTTCGCGGCGGAGATCTCGTCGTCAATTATCACTCGAACGGTGAAGTGGAATTGATGGGCAGCGTCAAGACCGTTTATGAAGGAAAATTTGAAATCTGAAACAAACGGAAAAGAAAAGCGGTGTCTTTTGCCGATATTGTCTGAAAGACACCGCCGGTTTTTCCGGGAGGTAAATTATGGACGTTTTATATGAAGAGAGCGCCGTCAACGCACGTGCCGCAAAGGAAGGGAAAAAGTACAAAGTCGTAAACATAATTTCTTGGATAGCATTGGTTTTGGGCGTTATTTTTCTTATGATTTTTATTCCCAATATCATCGCTTCTTTTTCCAAGGCAGAGCCCACGGAAGATTTTACGGCGGAACAGATTCAGGAAGCGATCATGAGCGCGCGGGGAATGGCTGTTTTCTGCGGCATGCAGGTCATTTTTTTCGGATTGATGTGGTTTCTTCTCTTCACGCTGAAAAAACGTATCAACGTAAGTTTTGATTATACTTTCGTGTCGGGAGAATTGAGAATAGCGAAAGTATTCAATATCAATCGGCGGAAATTTCTCTATAAAATTCAGCCCGACGAAATATTGCAACTCGGAGATGTAGAAAACGATAGCTATGACCGGCTCAAAACCGATCCTTCCACGAAGGAAATCCTAGTTACCCCCAACCGCGAGCCTGCGGAAGGTAAGTTTTTTATGTATATTCTGACGGCGGGAAACGCGGGAAAGAGATTATATATTTTGGAATGTCGGGAGGAGTTGCTTATCAATATTCTGAAATTCGTCAAGCGCGGGACTTTGGAATCGGATTATGTGGCGCAGGAAAAGAAGAACGCACAAAACAGATAATTTTTTCGATTATGATATATTTGGATAATGCCGCGACGACCAAGCCGGAGCAAGAAGCTCTGTCGCGGGCGCAGGAATACCTTACAACCAATTATTTTAATCCTTCCGGTCTGTATCGTGAAGGTTTTGCTTTGCAGAGCGAGCTGAAAAAGGCTCGCTCGGCTTTGCTTTCTCAGGTCGCGGATACAGAGAAGTTTGAGCTTATTTTTACCTCCTGCGGCACGGAGTCGGACAATCAGGCAGTTTTCGGCTACGGAAGGCGCGGAAACGTCGTGACGACGGAAGGGGAACATTCCGCGGTTATATCTTCCGTGACGGAACTGAAAAACAGGGGTACCACGGAGGCACGTTTTGCACCTCTTCTTCCCGACGGCAGGGTAAACGTCGAAAAACTCCTTGCTTTGGTGGACGAAAAAACTTCTTTGGTTTCCGTAATGCACGTGAACAATGAAACGGGCGGAATCAATGACATCAATGCGATAGCCCGTGCGATAAAGGAAAAAAATCCCCGGGCGGTTTTTCATAGCGACGGAGTACAGGCATACGGAAAAATTCCCTTTCGATTAAGCGGCGACATAGACTTATATTCCGTGAGTGCGCATAAAATCGGCGGCTTGAAAGGTACGGGAGCGTTGATCAGGAGGAAAAGACTTCCTCCGCGCGTTTTCGTATACGGTGGAGGACAAGAGAACGGCGAACGGAGCGGGACGGAGAACGTATTCGGAATAAAAGTTTTTGAATTTGCGGCGGAAAAGAAATTCAGAACCTTACGTGTCGATTTCGAGAGGCTCCAAGCCTGCCGTGAAGAACTTTGGTCTCTGCTCGATAAAGATATTTTTTTAAGAATTTCGTCGGAAGCGTCCTCTCCCTATATTTTAAGCGTTTCGGCTGTCGGGCTGAGGGGAGAAATTTTATTGCATAAAGCGAACGATGAGGGACTCATTATCGGAACGGGATCAGCCTGTTCTTCCAATGCCAAACACCGTTACAGCCGAGTGGTTCTCGCCTGCGGATATAAAGAGGCCGTGGCGGACGGAGTGCTTCGGCTGAGTTTTTCGGGTGAGACTTCGGCGGAAGAACTTCGGGAAGCGGCGGCGATTCTCAACCGCGCGGCAAAAGGCGCAAAGGAAAAAATGAACGCAGTCGGACGCAGATAACTTTTTTGCGGGCGTTTTATTTCTTGATCAGTAAAGAGGAAAATCATCATGAAAAAGGTCATTATTATCCGCTATGCGGAATTATATCTCAAAGGAAAGAACAGAGGCTTTTTCGAACGCGCTTTTGCGACCAATATTGAACGCGCGTTAAAGGGAATCCGTCACGAATTGCACCGTTACAGCGGACGCTATCTCGTAGAAGGCTTTGAGGAGGAAGAAACGGATTTCATCGTTTCCCGTCTCAAAAAGGTATTCGGAATTCACTCCATGAGCGTCGCATTTGAAACCGCGGCGGATATGAACGATATTTTTGAAGCGGCAAAACTCGTTTCCCGTCCGACGGGAAGTTTCAAAGTGGAATCTCACCGTGCGGATAAAAAATTCCCTTTGACCTCCATAGAAATCAGTCGGGAAATCGGCGGCAGGCTTCTTTCGTATTTCAAAACCCTGACGGTCGACGTGCATAATCCTTCCTTTTACGTATATATCGATGTCCGCGAAAACGGTACGGCGCTCGTATTCGGTTCTTTTTTCGACGGAGCCGACGGTATGCCCGTCGGTACTGCGGGAAAAGGTCTGCTTTTGATTTCGGGCGGAATAGACAGTCCCGTAGCGGGGCATATGATGGCAAAGCGCGGCATGAAGGTGGACTGTCTCCATTTCCACAGTTATCCCTATACCAATATGCAGGCCAAAGAAAAGGTCGTAGAATTGGCTAAGGTCCTTTCGTCCTATACGGGCGGAATCAATCTCTATACGGTCAGCGTAACGCATATTCAGGAGGCGATTCATGAAAAATGCGCTCCCGAACTCATGATTACGTTATTGAGACGGTTTATGTTCCGAATAGCGGAACGTCAGGCTCTCCGCATTCGTGCGCAGTGCCTGATTACAGGGGAAAGTCTCGGCCAAGTGGCCAGCCAGACAATCGAAGGAATGACGTCTTCCAATTCCGTCGTGGAACAGCTTCCCGTACTCCGTCCGCTCGTGGGGTTCGACAAGAACGAAATTATAGATCGTTCCGTAAAGATAGGAACGTACGATATTTCCATTCTTCCTTACGAGGACTGCTGTACGGTCTTTCTGCCCGATTATCCTGCCATTCGTCCCAAGTTGAAGGACATTTTGGAGGAAGAGAAAAAACTCGACGTGGAAGCCCTGATCGTAGAAGCTTTTTCCGGTCTCGAAAAAGAAGAATTGTAAAATTAAAAATTTGATTGTAAAAAGCCCTCGGAAAATCCGAAGGCTTTTTCTCTTTCAATAATCCCACCAATTTTTTTCTACAATATCCGGCGGAGTATCGGGTACGATCGGACGTACGTTCTCTCCTTCCTTTTTCGTCGATACGGAAGGGAGCGTGACGGGTTTTCCCTTGACTCCTTTGTAAACGGGCGTAATCGTATAGACATAAGTTTTTCCGTCCTTTATTTTTTCATCGACGAATGTTTCGATATATTTTCCGGAATAGACGGTAGTATGTGTGACAGAGTCGAAACGATCGATGAGATAATCATAATCATCGGGCGTACCTTTCGCAAAACGAATGACAATCTTTCCTTCCTTATAGGCGATGGAAGGCATCTCTATCGCAGGATTGGTAAAGCGTTCCGATTTTAGGGAAGGAAGGGCACTTTTTTTGAACAGTTCGGAAAAGCGGCTTTCGACGGGGGAATTTTCGTCTGCAAGCATAATATTATGCGTGGAATAATACTCTGTTTTATCGAGAAAAACATTCTCTACCCCCGAAGGTTTTCGGAAATCTTCGGGGAAGTGGTTTTTGTAAAGGTATTCGTTTATTTTCAAAGCGATATTGCAGGGAATGCCTCCGCCCGTGATATCCATGGGGGAATTATCCGCATATCCCAGCCAGACACCGACGCAGTCTTCCGTCGTATAGGACAGCGTGTAGGCGTCGTTGTTGCCGTTTTTCGTTCCCCCCGTACCCGTTTTTGCCGCAATGGGGAAAGGGAGCGTCCTCAACTTTTTGGCGGTTCCTTCTTTTGCGGCGGTTTTTAACATGTCGTCTATGAGATAAGCGGTATCTTCGGAAAATACGCGAACGGAGCGTTCTCTCCGCTTGTAAGCGGTATGTCCTTCGACGACGATTTCACGGATAAACCCCGCGGGAATATATTCTCCGCCGCATGGAAAGGCAGAATAGGCATTTGCGATTTGGTTGAGAGTAAAGCCTTCTTTCATTCCTCCGAGAGCCAAAGCGAGGGAATAATCGTCCTCGGGAATTTCCAGATTGAGTTTTTTAAGGTATTCCGCCGATCTGGCTACTCCCGTCGAATTGAGAATTTTGACGGCGGGAATGTTGATGCTCTTGGCGAGGCTTTCCCTCACGCTGACATAGCCGCTGTAAGTGCCGCTGAAATTTTTCGGCTCATAACCCGAAAAATTTGTTTTTTCGTCGAGGATAGGGGTTGCGGGAGAAATCATATCTTCTTCGAGTGCGGGCGCATAGACGAGAAGCGGTTTTATGAGGGAACCCGGCAGTCGTTTTATTTCTCCGACCGTGGAGTAATAGGCTTTGAATCCGTGAGTCTTGTTGTCGAGAACGGTATAAATTTTATCCGTTTCGCTCGCGGAGGAAAGGGATTCGAGATAATTTTGAAGTCCCGCGTCGAGGTAGGTATAAATGCGGATATTTCCGCCGAGAACAAAGTCGTATTCTTCGGATAATTCTTCGAGTTCGTCGAAAACCCGATCGAAATAGCTTTTGTCGAGCGCTCCCGCCGAAGGTGCAGTCGGAAGCGGAACGGAGAGAGCCTCTTCCTTTTCTTCCTCGGTGATGTGTCCCTGCGCCAGCATGGCGGAAAGGACGGTTTTCTTTCGTCCGAGGCAATTTTCGGGGTGTTTGAAGGGAGAATAATTGTTCGGAGATTTGATGAGTCCGGCCAAAACGGCCGCTTCCGCGAGTCGAAGCTCGGAAGGCTCTTTTCCGAAATAAAATTCGGCCGCGGAGGAAAGCCCGAAACAGTTGTGGCCGAAATAAATGGTATTGAGATACTTTTCGAGGATTTCGTCTTTGGTGTATCGTTTTTCCAGCTGTCTCGTCAATTTGAATTCTTTTAATTTTCGCTTGATCGTCTTTTCCTGAGAAAGGTGCGTATTTTTGATCAATTGCTGAGAAATCGTGGAAGCGCCTTCTTTGAACGAGCGCGATTTAAGATTTTTCCAAGTGGCTTTGACGATGCGTTTATAATCAAAGCCGTCATGGTCGTAAAAACGCTTGTCTTCCGTATCCACGAAAGCGAACTTTACCTTTTCGGAAAGTGAGTCGAGACGAAAAGTCTCCTTCGGCGAAAAGGCCGCTGCATCTTTTACGGCGCGGTCGTTTGCGTCGAAAATTTCTATTTTGTCGTCGGAGATGACGAGTTTCTTTTCGTCGAGAACCGCGTCTTGCGTGACGATGGTATAATAAGCGGCGCCGCTTGCGGCGATGACGGCGAAACAGCCCGAGATTACGAGCAGGATTTTCCAAGTTTTTTTCATCGGAATTAGTATCTGCGAATTTTGACAATTTATTATGAAAAAGTGTTCAAAAGCCCCGAAAGACTTGATAAAATTTGTAAAAAAGAGTATAATGGAGAAAAACGAAAACACAGGAAATTTATGGAGAAAAAGTACCATATCGTCACATACGGCTGTCAGATGAATGTCCATGAATCGGAAAAGATCGCGGGCATTCTTTTCAAGATGGGCTATCGGGAGACGAAAGAGACGGAAGATGCGGACATTATCGTTTTCAATACCTGCTGTATCCGAGAAAACGCGGAAAATCATGCCTTCGGGAACATAGGGGCTTTAAAAAAGCTGAAAAAGCGCAAGCCCGATCTGATTGTTGCTGTCGGCGGATGTATGACGCAGGAAAAGGGCAAAACGGAAGTCCTCAAAAGAAAATTCCCGTTCATCGACATTATGTTCGGGACGCTGAATCTGGAAGAATTGCAGGAACTCATCGAACTTAAACAAAGAGAAAAAAAGCGGGTCGTCCGTATCAGGGAGAAGGAGGGCGAAATCGTCGAAGGGAACGAGCCTCTGCGTACGAGCTATCCCAATGCCTGGGTAAATATCATGTACGGTTGCAATAATTTCTGTTCCTATTGTATCGTGCCTTACGTCAGGGGACGGGAGCGTTCGAGAAAGCCCGAAAATATTTTGGCGGAAGTAAAAAAATTAGTAGCGGAAGGATATAAGGAAATTACCCTTTTGGGGCAAAACGTGGATTCTTACGGTTCGGACGGAAGTACGGGAATGACTTTTGCCGAACTTTTGGATTCGGTCGCTTCCGTCGAAGGGAATTTTCGGCTTCGTTTCATGACCAGCCATCCGAAGGATTTCAACGAAGAGGTCGTAAAAGTCATGGCGAAGCATCGAAAGATATGCAGACTTGTTCATCTGCCCGTTCAATCGGGCTCGGATAAAATTCTTAAAGCCATGAATCGGCGTTACACCTGCGGACAATATCTCGAAGAAGTAAAACTCCTGAGAACTTATTTTCCCGAAGCGGAACTTACGACGGATATCATCGTAGGTTTTCCCGGAGAGACGGAGGAGGACTATCTCGCTACGGAAAAACTCGTCAGGGAAGCAAATTTTGCTTCGGCGTTCACCTTCGTATATTCTCCCCGCACGGGTACGAAAGCGGCTTCCATGCCGGACCAGATTCCCGAATCTGTTCAAAAAGACCGGATTATGCGGCTCGTGGAGCTGGTCAATTCCCTCACGCGGAAAAAATCGGAAAAGTATCTCGGAAAGACGGTGGAAATTTTGTGTGAGGATTACGACGAGAAGAGGGGGCTTTATTTGGGGCGTGACGAATTCGGCCGAATGGGGTATTTCAAGAGCGAAACCAATCGGATCGGCGACTTCGTAAATTTAAAAATTACGCAGGCAAACGGTATTTCTCTGTTCGGAGAAACAGCAGAAAAAGAAAATAAGGAAATCTGAAAAGGCAGGTTGCAAAAATTTATGGCTCTTTCACTGATGATGAGACATTATCTCGAAACGAAGGAAAAATACAAAGATTGTATTCTCTTTTATCGTCTCGGCGATTTTTATGAAATGTTTTTCGACGATGCCGAAAAGGTTTCTAAACTTCTCGATTTGACGCTGACAGGCAAAGACTGCGGGCTGGAAGAGCGTGCGCCCATGTGCGGGATTCCCTATCACGCGGCGGACGTATATATTTCCAAGCTGGTTTCCATGGGAGAAAAAGTTGCGATATGCGAACAGCTTTCCGACCCGAAAGAAGCGGGGCGCGGGCTCGTGGAACGAGACGTCGTCCGCGTCGTATCGGCGGGTACGCTCATCGACGACACCATGTTGGACGAAAAGAAAAATAACTATATCGCCTGCCTTTTCAAGTCGGGGGATACGATAGCCGCCGCGTGGACGGACATCACGACCGGGGAATTTTCCGCCATGGAATTTACGGGTGATTCCGCCGTGGAGGATGTCGTAAATCAGCTCGTCACTCTGTCCGTCGCCGAGGTCATCTGCAACGAAGAAATGCTGCTTTCCGCAAGGGATTTAAAGGAAATCAAGCACAATCTATTGCCCGCTTTTTCCTGTTACGTACCTTGGGCGTTTAACGTGAAACACGCGGAAAAGAATCTTCTCGAACAATTTGAAACGCGTTCTCTCGCCGCTTACGGAATTGCGGGAAAAGAAAATTGTATTGCTGCCGCAGGCGCTCTTATCGAATATCTTCGGGAAACGCAGAAACATTCCCTCAATAACATCAATAGTATTCAGATCGTCAATCGGGAACAATATATGGTGCTCGACAGCATCGCTGTGAGGAATCTGGAACTCCTTCGCAGTAACGCGGAGGGCAAGAAATACGGCTCTCTTTTATGGCTGTTGGACAAAACTCGGACGGGCATGGGCGCGCGGCTTCTCAATCAGATGATTCTTTCCCCGCTCAAAGAAATAGATAAAATCGAATATCGCCAGGAGGGCGTTTCGGAACTTTTTAATGCTTCCGTCGTGCGTATGGGGCTTGCGGAGACGCTTCGGGAAGTAAAGGATATCGAGCGGTTGTCCGGAAAAATTTCCAACGGCAATTTTTCTCCCAGAGATTGCGTGGCCTTGGCGGCTTCCCTGAACGCGATTCCGTCCGTAAAATTCCAGCTTACGGGTTTTTCTTCGAAGATCTTGACGGATATAGACGGAAATCTGTTGGATATGAAAATTTTGGCCGATTTATTGACTTCCGCCATTACGGATAATCCTCCCGCCTTGATGAAAGACGGCGGCTATATCCGCGAAGGATTTAACAAAGAATTGGACGAACTCCGAATGATCGGCAGTAACGGAAAAGAGCTCATTTTGCAGATCGAAGCGAGGGAGAAGGAACGAACGGGCATTAAAAATCTGAAAGTGGGTTATAACCGCGTTTTCGGATATTTTATTGAAATTTCCAATTCCTTCCGGGATAAGGTTCCCGACGATTATATCCGCAAGCAGACTTTGACGACGGGCGAGCGCTTTATCACACAGGAGCTGAAAGAGCTGGAAGAAAAAATCCTGACCAGCAGCGAAAAGTCCTTGAAGCTGGAAGCTCGGCTTTATAACGATTTGCTGGATATTCTCTCTCAGAATATCTCCAAACTGAAAAAGATTTCCGGCGCGCTGGCCTTGCTCGATTGTTTGGTCGCGTTTGCGACGGTAGCCAAGGAGCGCCGTTACTGCCGTCCGAAAATGGTGGAGAGCGGCGGGCAACTCACGATTACCGATGGGAGACACCCCGTTGTGGAAGCGATTTCCAAAGAGCGTTTTGTTCCCAACGATACGTTGCTCGACAACGAAGAAAACCGCAGCTCCGTCATTACAGGCCCGAATATGGCGGGGGGGAGCAAGCAAAAGCGTCACAAAGACCGCCCATG
>USMU01000028.1 GCA_900555925.1 uncultured Clostridium sp.
GGAATGGCGGCTACAGCGTCGAGTATCTCTTTATTATGCGTGGCAAAACTCGACTCCGTCTTTTCGGAAACGGATTCCGTGATCTTATCGTAATCGATTTCTTCCGCCGCGGGAACCGCTTCGACGATTTTTTCTTTTATCGTCTCCGCAATGGCCTCGTAATCGGGTTCAGGACGGGCGGCAAGTTCTTCGAGCTTCTCCTTGATTTCCGCGAGTACTTTATCGATTTGCTCGAGAAGTTCGACTTTGCCCTCCACCGTATCCAGCTTGGTGAGCACGTCCTCCGTCAAAACTGCGGATAAAGACTCATAAATCATTTGGTTCTGCTGATAACCGTATTTCAGTTCGCGAACCATGGATTGCGCGGTTTGAGCGTTCGTCTCCGTAGCGGAAGCAGTCTCTTTCTGGATAGACTGGTATACGGAGCTGGATTGCATTGCCGCGTATTTGAGCTCGTTCATCAGCTCTTTTTTCATCTTTTGCAAATCGTAGGTGAGACCGTTATACAACCCCTCTATCATCAGAGCTGTTTCGTTCCCCCGAGGCGGTACGTTTGCATAAGCATAAGGAGCTTGTTTCTGATTGTTGTTACCGTAATCCGTCATATTACACCTCAATTTTTCTTGTTCGCTTGCGAATATAAAAATCGGATAAGCTACTATGTTTATAATTTTACACCATTTTCGTCAAAAAGTAAATACCCTTTACGAAAATAATTTCCGTTTTTTTAATTTTCCTTAAAAACCCCGTCTCGACATTCGCAAGGGGAATTTTATGAAAATATACGAAAGAAAACTTTTTATGGCAGCGCCGGCAAATTCTCGTAAGCGATTTTTCCTCGGCGAGACAAACGAGCCATGTCCGTCGCGAAGAAAAACGCAATAAGCGAAAAAACGCCGATACCGTATCCTCTTTATTTACGCTTTTTATTATAGCACATCTAATTCCCGCGGTCAAGGGTTTTGAGAAAAAATCTCGTCAGAAAGCATAAAAATTTGCCAGAAAGTTACAAACGAGGCGTTTGAACGGAAAAAAATCCGTCCATTATTATTTCCGTCCATGGTGCCGATAGACAAAAAAAGCGCAGTCGAGGCTTTCCGTCGCTGCGCTCTTTCTGTTGTTTCCGTACGTTTTTTGTCATCTTTCGTGATGCTCGGCTTCGAGATGAGGTGAATCGTGTTTTCCCGCGGCGAGTTCCCGATAACCCTTTACCGGCGTTTCGTCCTTCAAAGCCATGACGTATTCAGCATACTGCTCCTCCGTCATTTTAGGTACTTTTTCTTTTCTGTTTTTTGATGATTTACTCATGATAAGGGTTCTCCCAAAAAAAGAATTTGAAAGAAGTATGCCCCCGTTTTCCGTTTTTTATTCCCATATTTTCAGAGTAAAATACAGATTACCCCTCCCCTGCCTTCATTGACGATTCGGGTGATTGTACGGCGCATTTTTTTGCGGATATCAGGCGGCATAGCGTCCATTTTATCCGACAATTCTTCCGAAACGAGCTCCCGAAGCGTCTTGCCGAAAATATTTGTATTCCAGACTTTATCCGTATGCTCCTCATAATCGGCGAGAATATCGCGGACAAATTCTTCACCCTGTTGCTGCGTTCCGATAATAGGATTGACTTCCCCCGTGACTTCTACTTTCAATATATGATAGCTTGCGGCACTCGCCTTGAAATTTACCCCGTATCCCGATCCCTTACGAATAAGTTTCGGCTGTTCGAGCGTCATATCTTCCGCACTGGGCGCCACCATACCGTACCCGTTTTCCTCCGCATCGGCAAAAGCTTCTTTAATTTTGTCGTAATTGCGTTTTGCTTCCGCGAGAGACTTTACGTAACGCATCAGGCAAAAATCGTCAGAGATATTCTCTCCGCATTCTTCGCTCAGTACCTCGTAAAAGAGACCTTCTTTTGCCTCGATGCGAATTTCTGCCCGTCCCTTGCCGAGTTCCATGGAAATGTTGTCGGGATTGAGAAATTTATCTTCGTCGCAGAAGAGCTTTTCGAGTAAAAGGCAATCCTTCATGCGTATCAAAGAAGGTGCAATTTTTTTAAGTTTTGCTAAAATTGCCGAAACGGTCTTGCTTGTTTCCGGCAGATACTGTATCCATTTGGGGATTCTGACATCGACTCCGACCACGGGAAATTCAAAAAGGACTTTCTGCATAATCTGCATGATTTCGTCCTCTCCGAGAGCTTCGGCATTGACGGCAATAACGGGAACGCCGTATTTCTCCTCCAAAGAGGCACGCAGAGCCCCCTGCGTTTCCGGTTGGCGGCAATTGAGAAGAATGACAAACGGTTTTCCGATCTGTTTGAGTTCTTCGGCTGCATGTTCTTCGGCTGCGACATAAGCTGACCTCGGAATATCTGTAATACTTCCGTCTGTCGTCATGAGGATTCCTATGGTGGAATGTTCTCGAATGACTTTTTCCGTGCCTAATTTTGCCGCTTTTTCAAAGGGCATGGCCTGTTCGCTCCAAGGCGTCTTGATAAGTCTGGGAGCCCCGTCCTCATCAAAACCGCCCGCCCCTTCTACAGCAAAGCCCACGCAGTCCACTAAACGGACGGACGCTTCCGCGCCCTCGCGAATAGAAATCTTAGCGGCCTGAGCGGGGACAAATTTAGGTTCCGTCGTCATGACCGTCCTTCCGGCGGCCGATTGGGGAAGTTCGTCCGTCATTACCGCGCGGCGGGATTCGTCGGCGGAAGGAATGACGAGCTGTTCCATAAACCTCTTTATAAAGGTAGATTTACCCGTACGCACCGGGCCTACCACGCCGATGTAAATATCGCCGTTTGTGCGGCTTGCAATATCTTCGTAAACGCTGTAATTTTCCATACCGACCTCCAACGTGGTTTCTGCGGATATCTGCGTTTTCTCCGCAAAAAATCCCCGCATTCAAACGTTACGGTTTAATATATGCGGGGATAGGTCATTTTATGAAGCAAATTTGCGTTTTTTACATTTTCTCCCGAACGGGAATCAACTAAGCGGAAAACCTCCGCCCGAAAAACCTTCTTTCAAAGAGGCTTCTTCTATCGTACGATAATCTTTGTCGTCCGAAAAATCTCTCGGTTCATTGTATTCTCCGCCTAATGCCTCGATGGCGTATTTGAGTTCCTGAAATTCGACGAATCCGATCGTTCTGTCCTCTATCTTTTTCATGAGATACGGAAGAGCGCGTTCGTCTCCGTAGGAGGCGAGGTATCCCGCGCGCACGGGAACACGTTCCGCATCCGAAAGAAATTCATTCAAAAGGATTTGAAAAATCTCTTCATTTCGTTTTGTAACTCTCGAAAGGATTTCAAGCATATATTCCGCGGCGCACCCCTCCCGATAGAAACGCAGCGCGTCCGACGACACGGCGTCAGCGTTTTCTTTAAGCTTATCGGCAGCGGCATCCCGAATATCCACGTCGAATTTATTCTGCGTCAAAATGTCGAAACATACCGAAAATACCTCCTCCGATATTCCCGCGAGATTGAGAGCGTAAGAGACCGTTTCTCCGTCATCGCTCTTCAAGAGTGGCAAAAAGACCTCCGCACAATTACGGCCCTCTATTTCCGAACAGAGAAAATCGGGTACGGGAACTTTCTGTTTCAAATGCGCTCCGAGCGTTTCGGCAAGTTCTCTGTCCGTCATTTTCGCATAGTACTGTTTGGGGGTGGATTTCACTTTTGCCACGTACGTATCGCCGAATTTTTTATAGAGCTTGGGAATGATATTCTCCCACTGTTTCTCCGTATATTTTCCTTTATTCTCTTCGATATACTGCGAAAGTTTTTCATCGAACAATCCGTCAAAATCTATCAGTTTCATTTGTTTTCTCCTTATTGTTTCGTGCTTTCGGCCGCATTTTCCCGTCGCGGAATATGCCGCGGCGAATTTCGAGCTTCATCAACGTTATTTCGATAAAACCGCCGCCATAATTCGATCCACGTTCTCCGAATGCGCGTCAAACGCGGGCGAAGCGGTCTTTGAATCTTTTCCTACTTCTTTGAGCCCGCCGAGCAAATAAATCGCGCAGGCAAGATCATCGGAACTTTCCGCAAGCGCCCAACAATCTTTCTTAACAAAAACCCGATAGACGTACTCCGTCATCGCTTTGATTTTATCGCCGTAAACGTCGTTGATGATCGTAAATTTGGAAGCGACCTTTGCATGAGCTTCTACAAACCGTTTATGTTTTCTCTTGCCGATTTTTATCCGTGCGAGGTGTAAATCCCTATAAATATTGCAGACGACCACACCGAAAGTGTTATCTTCATTTCTCGAATATAAGAGACGCAGCGCTTCTATTTTGAGGACGTCCGACACCTCGCAGTCGAGAAGCATATCGCGAAGAAATCCGTCCGCGCGGGCGTGCTCCGCCGTGACGATGGCGAGATACTGCAAGTCGTGCTCCATCCCGTCCATCTCGTCGAAACACCAGCGGAAATATCCCTCTTTCAAAGCAAGTGCTCCGAACAATTCCGCTTCCGCGCGCGGATATTTTCCGATTTTTAAGAGCGCCCGACAACGTTTCGCCCGTTCCGCCTGCGGAATCTTATAAAAATAAGTCATTTCCGGTTCCGGCTCCGTTTCGGGATTTTCCCGACGGCGGCGGATCGCTTTGAGATAGTATTCCGCCACGGCGGCGTCGGGATAAATGGTACACAGCGTTTCCAGCGCGGAAATCGCGAGCTCCGTTTTTCCGCTCTTATAGGCAGCCACACCCTTGAAATAAAGCATATTTCCGTCATAGGGAATTTCTTTTTCCAAAGCGAGGAATTGCTGCAAAGCCTGCTCGTGAAGATCGTTTTCGCAGCAGACCGTAGCCACTTTATACTGCTCTTCCGGCGTAAGATTTTTCAGCCCGCAAAGTCGGAATGCCACCGCTTTGCTCTCTTCGTGTTTTCCCTGTTCGGTATATACCGCTGCGAGCGTAGCCAGCGCTTGAACGTTTCCTTGATTTTCATCGATGAGTGCGAGACAAATTTTTTCCGCTTCCTTCGCCCGTCCGGACAGGAGATATGCTACTGCCTGAATTTCCCGAGCGCGTTCGTAATCGGGCGATCCCTTTTCTACTTTGGACAGAATCGAGATCGCGCGTTTACAGTCCCCGTTTTTCAAAGCGCGGGCTCCCGCTTCCGTCTCGCCCGAATAGTCCGCAAAGCGCGGCGGATACACAAAACGGAAATTGCTCCGTTTATCCCGTGCGAACGTTTCGGCTATCTCCAATTTATTTTCTTCCGTAAGGGTATCGTCCGCATCGATGAGTTTATTATAATAAAAAGCCGATTGCGCTTCGTTTCCCATATTCAGGTAGTTGACCGCGAGCCCCTCATAAATATCGGGCAAATCGTCTCCCGTACAGTTATCCATAAAACGGAACCAGCAATTCACCGCGGAAGAATAGAGTTCCATGTTTTCATAGATATCGGAGAGCATCATATAAGTTTCCCCGTTTCCGCCGTATAAAGACATTTCCTTGTACGTGAAACGGAGGGCGGAGAGATAATTCCCTTCGTCGTAATATTTTTCCGCTCTTTCGCGCAGGCGATTCCTGCTGAAATCTATTTTCAACACCTTCCGTTCCGTCATGCAAACTCCTTTCTTGGTTTCCGGACCGACTCGTTACGGAAACATCTCTTTTACGTCTTCCCTCGTAAAGCGGTAATCCCTATTGCAATAATGACAATGTACCTTTATTTCACCCTCTTCCCGTAAAATTTTTTCCAGCTCGTCTCTTCCGAGGGAAACCAAAACACCTTTCAAATACTCTCTCGAACAATTACATTTATATGCCGCTTCCCGCAGCTCCAATCCCACCGATTTTGCCGAAAAATAAGTTTCTGCGACTTTTTTGAGTCCGATTGCTTTTATCTCTTCGGCAATCTTTTTGAGATCTTTTCCCTTCGGAAGCTCCCGTACCGTCTTTTCGTCCGCAAAGGGCAGCGGCTGCAAAACGGCCGCGGAAGCAAACGTACATTTCCCCTCTTCCGACAATTCGACGACCGTCGCGATAAAAGTAGGAAGCTGCTCGCTGATTCGATAATATTCCTCGAACGCGCCGTCCGCGTCCCCGCTTTCGGGAAGCTCGCACATCCCCACAAACGGGCGACTGTAATCGTCGTCGCGCACAACCGTAAACGTACCTTTGTTTCCGAAACCGCACGATTTCCAATCTTCAACGGAGTCGATATAACCCCGAACATATAATTTGCGATTTCCCGAAACGCACAGAGAACCGAAATCGCCCCTGACGGTTACCGATATTTCTCCGGTCTCCTCTTTCAGACAGGCACTCATAAATGTTGCCGCCGCCAATGCCTTTCCTAAAATAATCGACGAGGAAGGAGTCAAATGATGCAGTCTTATCGCTTCTGAGACAATCTCCGTCGCATCTATCAAAGTCAAGGAAACCCGCTCGTCACGAATGAGCGTCCTTAAAACGTTCTCCATATTCCCATATTCTCAGTTCCGCTGTGCCAAAAAAACGAGTCGGTCGCTCAAAGTTTTATCTTCTCCGAGATGACCTTCCGTTTTTAGAACCGTAAACCCGCAAGAGCACAACGCGGAAACGATTTCTTCCTCCTCGTAAATATATTGAATGTGCCGTTCGTCCCGACGGGAAAACGCGCCGTCACCGTACCGAACGAACAGAGTGACGTCCATCGTTACTCTGTCTCCTGCAAGAGTATTAAAAGAAAGATAAACGACATCTTCCCGATCGTCCGCGCAAACAGTATTTGCAATCTTTTCGCGAAATTTGCGCGGAGAACTGATATCGAAAAGAAATATCCCCTTTTTATTTAACGCGGAACGGACGTTTCCAAACGCTTTTTTGAGTTTTTCTTTGGGAATGTAATTGACGCAGTCATTGACGGCAGTAGCAAAATCGAATTTTTCCGGCGTCTTGAACCTTGCTATATCTCCTTGCAAATATCGGATATTCGCTCCCTCCTGTCGGGAACGCCGCATGGCGAAGTTCAACATTTCGGGAGAAATATCCAACCCCGTCATCGCATAGCCCGCGCGATGAAAAGCTCGCGTGAACCATCCGCCGCCACAGCCGATATCGAGTCCGCTCCTCAACGGAAATGCGCCGAGTTTCGCAATTAAATACTGCGACCAATTTTCATAGCCGCAGTCATCGTTGAGATATTCGAACCAATCGGCAAGCCCTGCATAAGCCGCTTCCCGCTCCATATCTTCTTCTCCTTAAAACAAGCCCAGCCGGACAGATAATCCGGCTGAGTCCTGGAATTATTCCCCGAGCATCTTGGGCGGTTTTCTCTTTTTCTTCCTGCCCTTTTTGTCCGTTTCTTCCTGCAAAGCCTTTTCCCGTTCCTCGAATTGTTTATTATAGTCTACGTATCTCTTATCGTTCTTATGCTCCTGCTCGTAGGCTTCGGTATCCTCTGCAATATTTTGTTTACTCTCTCTAAGGCGCTGCAAGTCCTCCCGCGTGAAGGACTGCGGAAGCTCGTATACCTGCAACGAGTCATCGATCGGTTTAATCGGACGGGAAACTAACTTGGATTTTCCGGCGGCCAAAATGGCGCGCTTATATTGAAGAGCCGCTTCACTCTCTCCGCCCTCCAAGGCGCTTGTCCCGTCTTTGTTGTAAATTCCTCTGCCGACCTTCGCCCCTTTGATATTGGGGTTAATGAATTTATCGAACGCCCACTGTGCGAAGTCCAACCACACGAGCAAGGCATACGCGAAAGCAAACAGAATGAGAAGCATACCCGCAATCAACGTAAAAATGCCTCCGCCGATTAAAAAGAGCCCGAACGGAAGAAGCGCAAGCACGCCGAAAAACAATGACTGCGGCAACATGCCTATCGTCATGAGGAAAGAATTTTTAATGAGCGTCCAAACCCCTTGCTTATAGTTTACTCCGAGCGCAATCATCCAAAGGGACATCATCGCGGCAAGCGCTATGACGATACCGCTGAACGCCTCGGAAATGCGGAACCAAACTCGTTGTCCCTTGCTCAGCGACTGGGTAACGATGGACAACTCGGTAATATTTATAAGCGACTTACAAAGGAGCATGATGAGGGAGAAGAACAGAGCCGCTTGAAGAGCATTCCAAAAGTTCAATTTGACGCCACGCCAAAAGTCGTTCGCGACAAAAATCCCTTCGGTCCAAACCATATTGCGGATAACGTACATTCCGCCCGAAAGCCCTACCGCCGCGATAAAAGAAGCGACAGCGATGGCTCCGTACATAATCGCATCCGTCTGCATGAGCAGCATTTCCGAAAAGCCCACGATACTCGGCTGGGCCGGATAACCGACAGTGAGATTTGCCCCGAACGGATAAGTAATGCCGTTACTCTGATCCATAACAAAGCGAAAGATAAAAATTGCAATGATGGGAATGAAGAAAATCAGAATAAGTAAATTGACCTTAAAAATTTTGCCGAAATTGCCCTTAAAAATATCCCAGAATAGCTGCCAGCGATTTGTAGGCAAAGTACTTCTCGCGTACTCCTCGCTTTTTTCCTTGCCCTCGAGCATTCGGGCAATCAGCCCTTTCTTTTCCTGTGCCATGTATAAAACTCCAAAAAAATTAATTATCAGAAAACCTGCTTATTTATTGTACTACAATTTTATGATTATTTCAAGGAAAATTCGAAAAAATTTCAAATAAAATTTTCAATCGGGCAAAAATCTTTGACATTTCCCGTGGCTTGTGTTAGAATAAAACCGTTAAATAGAGGAGCGGAAGAACAAGAGTACTCCGCCGTAAAGCAAAATACGGAAGATTTTGCGGCCGAAGAGCATACGGCGGACTGGAAAGGGTATCTCCGCCGAAACGCGGTGCCTTCCTTCCGCGTTGGGCATACGGGAGAATACCTGCATGACTGTCACCGTCCGTGAAGCGCTATTTACCGAATCCATCTGAGGATTCCCTATGTTGCGAACGCGAGACGGCCTGTGCCGTCTTTTTTGTTGTTCCTCTCTTTATTCAAACATTCCAAGGAGATTTTTATGAAACAATACAATGCCGGCGTCATCGGCGCTACGGGAATGGTGGGACAGCGATTCCTCCTCCTGCTCGAAAATCACCCTCTGTTCAAAGTTACGGCTTTGGCAGCGTCCGGTCGTTCCGCCGGAAAAACTTACGGGGAAGCCGTCAAGGACAAATGGGCGTTCGACCGTCCCGTTCCCGAAAAATATATTTCCATGACCGTTTTCGACGCGGAAAAGGACGCGGATGTCATAGCGGAAAAAGTCGATTTCGTCTTTTGTGCCGTCAATATGGATAAAGCAAAGATAAAAGCGCTCGAAGAGAGCTATGCAAAACGGGAAATTCCCGTAGTTTCGAATAATTCCGCTCATCGCTTTACCCCGGACGTACCTATGGTGATTCCCGAAATCAATCCGGAGCACCTCGAAATCATCTCTGCGCAAAAAGAGCGCCTCGGGACAAAGAAGGGTTTTATCGCAGTCAAGTCCAATTGTTCTTTGCAGTCTTATGTTCCCCTTCTGCACCCGTTGAAAAAATTTAATATAAAATCGGCGGCCGTATGTACTTATCAGGCTATTTCCGGAGCGGGAAAAACATTTGCGACCATGCCGGAAATCATCGATAATGTAATCCCCTATATCGGCGGCGAAGAGGAAAAAAGCGAAAAGGAACCCTTAAAAATCTGGGGACACATCGAAGGAAAGGAAATCGTTTCCGCAAACGGTCCCGTAATTACGGCACAATGTCTCAGAGTACCCGTTTCCGACGGGCATATGGCGGCCGTATTCGTCTCCTTTGAAAAAAAGCCCTCCAAAGAAGAAATACTCGAAGCGTGGGCGACTTACAGCGGAGAGCCGCAGGCACTCAAACTCCCCTCCGCACCCGAAAGATTCATCCGTTATTTTGAAGAGGACGCGCGGCCGCAGACGAAATCCGACCGCATGGAGGGAGGCGGCATGACGATATCGGCGGGCCGTCTGCGCGAAGATACGGTATTCGATTATAAATTCGTAGGACTTTCCCACAACACGCTGCGGGGCGCGGCGGGAGGCGCGGTGCTTCTTGCGGAGCTGTTGGCAGCCAAGGGATATTTTGGTTAAATGAAAAATAACCTCTAAAAAAGTAACTAAAACGGGGTTTAGGGAGAATATAGTATATTATGACAGGATTTTTCAGCGGCACCGCCACTGCGATGATCACCCCCTTCGGGGCGGACGGCGGAGTGAATTTTAACTCTTTCGGGGAAATGATAGAACGCCAGATTACGGCCGGCACGGATATGCTGGTTATTCTCGGCACTACCGGGGAACCCGCGACGATGACGGAGGAAGAAAAAGTTTCCGTAATGGAATACTCCGTGAAAAAGGCAAAAGGACGAATCAAAATCGTCTTCGGCTGCGGAAGCAACTGCACCGACCATGCCGTATCTGCAGCAAAACAAGCGGAGGCTATCGGCGCAGACGGACTTCTCGCCGTCACCCCCTATTACAACAAATGTACACAAAACGGACTTTACGCCTACTATAAGAGCATCTGCGAAGCGGTAAAAATTCCCGTGATCGCCTACAATGTTCCCTCCCGCACGGGCGTGAATATCCAGCCCGCGACGATGGCGCGCATCGCGGAAATCCCCAATATGGCGGGAATCAAAGACGCGGGCGGAAACATGAGCCAGACCATGGAAATCTTTCGCTTTATCCGCGGGAAATGCGACTTATACTCGGGCGAAGACGCGCTCAACTTTCCCATTTTGGCCGTCGGCGGCAGCGGTGTCATCTCGGTGCTTTCCAACGTGGTGCCCGCCGATGTCAAAAAACTCTACACCCTCATCAAGGAGGGAAGAACGGAGGAAGCATGCGCGCTCCAAGATAAACTTCTACCGCTCTCGCAGGCTTGTTTCCTCGAAGTCAATCCTATTCCCGCAAAAGCGGCCATGAATCTCTTGGGCTTCGATGCGGGAACGCCCCGCGCTCCCTTATCGGAAATAGAGCCGAACAATAAAGAAAAACTCCGCAAAGCCATGTCGGATTACGGTTTGGAGATAAAAGCATGACGAACATTCTCATTTGCGGCATTTCGGGGAAAATGGGCGGAAACGTCCTTTCCCTTTTAGAAAACGATCCCGAAGCCAAAGCCGTTTGCGGCGTGGACTTCTATCCTAAACAGCTTTCCGTTCCCGTTTATAAAACGTTCTCGGAAGTAAAGGAACCCGTCGATGTCATCATCGACTTTTCCTCTCCGGAAGCACTTGAAGACCGCCTGAAATTCGCCGAGGAAAAAGGCGCGGGCATCGTCCTCGCGTGTACGGGATTCAACGAGAAAGAACTCGCGCTCGTCGATGAATATTCCGCTCGCGTGGCAATTTTCAAAACGGCAAATCTCTCGCTCGGAATCAATCTGATGCAGGCGCTTTGTAAAGCGGCGGCAGAAGTTTTGGGCGAAGCGTTCGACGTGGAAATCGTAGAACGTCATCACAATCTGAAAAAGGACGCTCCCTCCGGCACTGCCTTGATGCTGGCCGACAGCATCAACGAAGTATTCGACGGCAAGAAAAAATATGTCGAAGGACGCAGCGGAATCGTCGGTGCACGGACGCGGGAAGAAATCGGAATTCATGCGGTTCGCGGCGGGACTATCGTCGGCGAGCATGAAGTGATGTTCGCAGGGGAGGACGAAATTCTTACCATTTCGCACAGCGCTCGCAGCAAGCGGGTTTTTGCGGCGGGAGCAATCCGCGCGGCGAAATTTCTTGCGGGAAAAGCGCCCGGAAAATACGACATGCAAAATCTCTTAAATTCATAATACCGACGGCCGCTCCATCGAGACGCGCCGTTTTGCAAAATAAAAAAAGCGGCCTCCCCTTTCGAAGGCCGCTTTTCTATTTACTTTTTTATAACACGGCAAGTTAAAGAACTTCCATCGCCGAAGCGAGGCGGGCAGCGGTGCGCTCGGCTCCTAAAATACGCATAATCGTCCAAAGATCGGGCGTATTCGAGAGTCCCGTCGTTGCGATACGGAGCATTTCCGCCACATCCGATACATTTCCCGGATAAGCAGAAGGATCTTGTTTATAAGCCTTCATATCCGCCGCAAAGCCGTTTTTGGAAGCGACCTCCTTGACTTTCTCAAACCATGTCGACGCGTCGTCCTCATAGGAATACACATCGCTGAAATCCTTCAAAATCGTCTTAACGAGAGCAGTATCGAAACGATAGGAATATTCGGGCGCGAACGAAGAATCGAAAAAATATGAAATCATACCGACGGCCTGTTTCGCAAAAATAAAATCCTTGCGACGTTTCTTGCCTCCCGTTCCCATACAGAGAGCAAGAACTTTGAGCATATATTCTTTATCCGAGAAATATCCTCTTTCCGCTTCGGAACCGTAGGTATCGGCCCAACCTTTCAGAAAATCGAACATTTCTTCCTCGGAAAGTCCCGAAAGAACTAATTTGGAAATGTCGTTGAGTTTGAGAATATCGAACAGGGCGCCGCTCTTGCCCATTTTTCCGATGGAATACTTGAACTCTTCCAACGGTTTGCCGGGGAATTTTAACATCCATTCCTCAAAATTGGAATTGAGGAGCGTCATCATATACGTTTTGACCGCCAAGGGATGGTATCCCTGTTCCCGATAGAAGGTAAGGGAGGCTTCGGGATCCTTTCGTTTGGAAAGTTTGCGTCTCGTATCCCCGTCCATTTTCTGAATGGAACAATTGTGCCCGTATTTCGGCAGACGGAACCCGAGCACCTTAAAAAGTTCGATGTGAATGGGCAGGGACGAAAGCCATTCTTCGCCACGAATTACCAATGTAGTGCGCATGAAGTGGTCATCGATCGCGTGAGCAAAATGGTAGGTAGGAATTCCGTCCGATTTCAGAATGACGACGTCCTGATTATTTTCCGTCACGGTGATATCCCCTTTCACGGCATCGTGGAAAACGGACTTTTTCTCGACGTCCCCCTGTGATTTCAAACGAATCACATAGGGCTTGCCCGCCGCAAGGTTGGCATAAATTTCCTCTTCCGTAAGGTTTCGGCACTTTGCAAATTCGCCGTAATACCCGGGAAGCAGTTTATTTTCCGTCTGATACTCCCGCGTTTTTTCCAGATCCTCTTCCGTGCAGAAGCAAGGATAAGCGAGACCTTTTCTGATCAGCTCTTTTGCGTAAGCGTGATAAATTTCTGCACGCTGACGCTGATAATACGGCCCGTAATCGCCCGAAAGATCTGCCCCCTCGTCAAATTCGATACCGAAATATTTCAAAGACGAGTGTATCACCTCCACCGCGCCTTCCACTTTTCTCTTTTCGTCGGTATCTTCGATTCGGAGATAAAATACGCCGCCGCTCTGGTGCGCTATACGTTCGTTCGCGATGGCGACGTACAGATTTCCGAGGTGCATGAAGCCTGTCGGACTGGGCGCCAAACGGGTTACTTCCGCGCCTTTCGGAAGCTCTCTTTCGGGATAAAGTTTTTCGTAATAATCCGGCGTTTTTGCATTTTCGTCGGGAATGAGAATATCCGCAAGTTTGTTCAGATCCATGTTTTACCTTCCGTTATGATTTTATTTTCAAAGAAATATATTGACAAGGCCGAGCACAAAACCGATCAGCCCGCCCAGCCAAGTAATGGCGTTGAGTTCTTTTTTCATGACGGACAGACAAAGTTTTTCCAATTCTTTCACGTCCATCGAAGAAATTTTCTTTTCTACCTCCGCCGAGACGTCAAAAGCGGCCGCAGCCTCTCCTATGGCGGGAAGCAATGCTTCATCGTACAATTTTCCGATGATTTTTTCGGCGTCGGAGCGAGTAAATCCGACTGTTTCCGCAATTTTCCCCATAGGAGTTTCGGAAAGCACCGTCAGTTGATCGTCCACGAAAGGGAATAATTTTTCCTGACCGTGCAACTCGATATATTCGTCTACTTTGTCGACGAGCGTTTCCGCGACGGAACGAACCATGCCTTCCCCCACGAACATGCCGAGCGGAGAACTTTTTATCTTTTCGAGAACCGCGTCTCCCGCGAGCTCCGCAACCGTCTCGCCTATCTTCATTTCCGAAAGCGCAGAAGCGGCTTTCAAAGACAATTTCTTGGCCAAAGCCTCGCGTTTTTCGTCGAATACGTCCTTAGAAAAGGACTTTTCCGATAAAGCGCGTATGTCTTGCCCGGAGAAGTTCTCCAAAACGTCCGCCCACTTTTTTATCAGCGCGGAACGTTTTTCCTCACCCAAGAAAGCTCTTTGAATATCTTCTTTCGTCAGCAATTCTTCGCCCACGGCCCGCCCGATCGCTTTCGCCAAAGCGTCCTTTCGGCAGGGGATAATTCCCGGAGTAAAGGGAAGTCTCCATTTTCCGAGATATTTCGGATAAAGAGGCCGAAAAAGCATTTTTACGGCTATCCAATTTGTAATATAACCGATCAGCGCGCCGACCAAAGGCGGCAAGATATAATGCAGAAAAATATCCATTTTCAATATTATCCGTCGAAGAAATCGACGTTCCCGTAAGTGGTTTCGTAAAGTCCGTTTTCTATTCCGTGGACGATTTCCGTCACCTTGTCGCAAAGGGGCGTGTCCACGCCGTATTTGTCTCCGCAGCGGCTCACGGCGCCGTCGATGCAATCGATTTCGCACTTTCTGCCGCTTTGAACGTCTCTCAGCATCCCCGAACGCAGTTTCGCGTGTTTCTTCATGGCAATCGGAAGCAGAAAAGCCGCACGGCGTCTCGCAAAAAATCCGCTGCCGCCGAGCAATTTTTCCATATCGTGGCCTTGCAGCTTTTCCAGTTTTACCCCCGCGGCTGCCGCAACCGCAAAACACTCTCTTAAAATTCCCAATGCGATTCTTTTGGATTTCCTTTTTCGGGCGAGTTCCCCGAACGTTAATCCCGTGAGCACGGAAAGCCCGGAAAAGGCAGCGTTTATCGAAAGTTTACTCCATCGGCTGCCGACGAGGTTTTTCGTCCTTTTCACGAAATCGGGATTTTTGACAATCTCTCCGATCGGTCTGAGAAGTTTTTCCAGCGAATCGAGTTTTTCTCCCCCTCCCGAATAGCTTCCGATTTCCACCGACATCGCTTCGGGCGCGGAAGTAACCTCCACTTTTCCTTCCCCGATAAAATTAGCGCCCCAGGCCGCGACGGCGCCGTAGGTTTTCTCCGCGCCCAAAACTTCCGCGACCGATTCTTCGGGAAAGCCGTTCTGTGCGGTGCAGACGATTCCTTCGGTCGAAAGATAATCTTTCAAAAAGGCGGCGATCTGTCGGTTTTCTCTCTGTTTGGTCATCAGAAATACAATGTCGTATTTCCCTTTCATTTCTTCGGGTAAAAGCGCGCAAACCTGCTGCTTTGTCTCGCGCTCCTCCGTTTTCCAATACAGGCGAGCTCCGTGTTCCTTCATCGCCTCGACATGCGAGCGGTTCCGGCTGATCAAATCGACGTCCGCCCCCGACCGAGCCAAAAGCGCGCCGAGTACCGTTCCCATCGCGCCCGCACCGTACACAGCAATTCTCATGAAACCAAAGCCTCCAAAATTTCATTGAGGGCCGCGGAAATATCCTTTCCGTCAAGATCGGCGGTCACGTCGGCATATTTCTCGTACAGGGGAGCCCGCTCGTCGTATAAGTCTTTCAACGTATATCCCTCCCGAATCGCAACCCCGCGCCCCGTCAAATCGGAAAGGCGACGTTCAAGCTCTTCGAGGGAAATTTTCAAATAGACGATCCGTCCTATTTCTTTGAGATGACGCATCGCTTTTTCGTTATAAATCACGCTCCCGCCCGTTGCGATAACGCACCTGTCTACGCATAATTCGGCATTGATCTTTCCTTCTATTTCGAGGAAACGATCGATTCCTTCATCCGCGATGATACGGCTCAAAAGCCGTCCTTCGCGCGACTGAATGACCAAATCGCTGTCGACAAATCCGTAACCGACCGCCTTTGCCAGCAATACCCCCACGGTGCTCTTTCCGACCGCAGGCATTCCTATCAAAATGATATTATCCATAATAGTCCCTTGAATATTGTTTTCCCTATTCTCCGAACACCCGTTTCAGCGTTTCTATCATGTCCGCATCGGCAGGAGCCCATTCCTCGGGATTGAGCTCGGACGGCGCAAGCCATGCATAACTTTCATGCTCGTTGAGGACAAAATCGGACAACATTTCACATTCGTAAACAGAGAGCGTCACGATAAAATCGGGATATTCGAAAGTCGTCGCCGCAAACAGACCGCCGACTTTCACATCGAGAGAAAGCTCTTCTTTCAGCTCTCGTTTTACGGTATCAGGGACGCTTTCTCCGGGTTCAAGTTTTCCGCCAGGAAACTCATACTTATGAGCAAGATAGGAATAAGGGCTCTCCCCTCTCTTCGTCGCAAAAATCCGTCCCTTTTCAAATATGAGTCCCGCCGCGACTCTCACGTGTTTTTTCATAAATCGTTTTCCTCAAAGCCCGAGATAGGCAAACAAAAGATCTATCGTCGCATAAAGCCCTTTGATATGCGTGCGCTCCATGCCGTGAGAAGCATGTACTCCGGGACCGATCAGTCCGCCTTTGACGTCCGCGCCCGCACTCCACGCCGCTCCGACATCCGATCCGTAATAGGGATAGACGTCCGCCGCATAGTCGATTTTTCTTTCTTTTGCAAGCGCAATCAACCGTTCTACCATTTCATAGTCGTAAGGCCCGTGACCGTCCTTGACGCATATCGAAACCTGCGTTTCTTTACATTCGAGATCCGCTCCGACACACCCCATATCTACCGCCAAAAGTTCTGCGGCGTCTCCGCCGACGGTAGCCGCGCCGTGACCGACCTCTTCATAGTTGGTAAAATAGAAATCGACATCGCAGGCGGGCGTTTTCCCCTCTTGCTTCATAGCGGCCAATACCGTCAAAAGGCAGGTGCTCCCCGCCTTATCGTCGAGAAATCTCGATTTGATAAAACCGCTTTCCGTCACCGTGGTTTTTGGATCGAGCGCGATCAGACTTCCCGTGCGGATACCGAGCGACTTTACGTCCGAAGCGGAATTAACTTCTTCGTCGAGACGTACATACATCGTATTTTCGTTACGTTCCAAAGTTCCCGCGTCTCTATAGACATGACAGGAACAGGAATCGGATAAAAATGTACCCGTATACACTCTTCCCCCGTCCGCATAAATGCGGCAATATTCCCCGTCAAAAGTAGGAAGAACGGGACCACCCAAACGGGTAAATCGGATTTTTCCGTCGGCTGAAATGCTTCGGACGAGGGCTCCCAACGTATCGACGTGCGCGGATACGGCAACCTTTTTCTTCCTATCGTTACCGGGAACGGAAACTTTTATCAGCCGCTTATTCGATTCTTTCGCCGCATAGCCGAGCGACGAAAGTATTTCCGTCAATTTTTGATTGATAGCCGCAGAAAATCCCGTGGGACTATCTACGGACATAATTTCTTTCAGCGTGGAAAGAATAAAACTCTTATAATTCTCCGCTTTCATCTGCAAACTCCTTTCAGAAATGAAAAAAGGAACGACGTGACGACACGTCGCTCCGCTGATCATGGAGCTGCTAACCGGACTTGAACCGGTGACCTCGTCCTTACCAAGGACGTGCTCTACCTGCTGAGCCATAGCAGCAAAGGACTTTTTCGGGGGCAACGCTCTCTCATATTCGGTACTTGCCTAATCCCGATTGAGTTACTACGTTATTATAGTTAAAAACGCCGTTATTGTCAAGTCGAAAAAGGGTATTTTTTGAAAATTCCCGCAAAAATTTTTCCAAAGCCGAATTCCTTCATTTTAAAGAAAATTTTATCAGGCGCCACCCGCCATAAAAGGCGGGTGGCGAAGAATTTATTTCCGTATAAATTCTATTAAAAGAGAGGAAAAATCCCTATATTCCGGTTCGGCCAAAAAACCTTTATACATCAATTCGTCTCCATAATATTTTTTACCCGTCTCCGTATCCGTATAGAGAAAATCCGCTTCAAGGTCTTTGAGCCGGATTTCAGGACGCGGCATATTAAAAGACGTCAATGCTCGGACAACGAGTAAAAGTACATGGCGCTTATCTTTGGAAGTGACTTGCCAAGCCGTCAGACTCCCGTCATACGAAGAACGCAAGACGGAAAAATCCCCTTTGCGAACGAGCATTTCCAAACGGTGATAACGTTCGATTTGATTTTTTATTTCTCCTTTTTCCGCATTGGAAAGTCGGGCGACATCGAGTTCGTATCCGAACGTTCCGAACGTAGCAATATTCGCGCGGGTGGAAAGCGGCGTTATGCGTCCCACCTGATGATTCGGACATATCGTGACATGCGCTCCGATCGTACTGAGCGGATAACAAAGTGCAGTACCCTCCTGAATTTGAAGTCGTTCGATGGCGTCGGAATCGTCACTTGCCCATATCTGAGGAGAGTAACAGAGCATTCCCGCATCAAAACGGCCGCCTCCCCCCGAACAGCCTTCAAATAACACGCGAGGATATTTTTCGGTTATAAATCCGAGAATATCGTAAAGGCCGAGATAGTATCGATGGACGAATCCGGGCTCCGGAACTTCGGAAAGCGGGCGGTTCATATCCCATTTAATATAAGAAATATCCGCGGAAGAGAGCAATTTATCGAGGAAGCCTTTCACAAAAGCAATCACTTCGGGATTTGTGAGATCGAGCACCTGCTGATTTCGGGATAAAGCGGGTTCTCGGCGGGCACAGGAAATTGCAAATTCCGGATTCTTTTCGGCGAGCTCGCTGCGGGGGCTTATCATTTCCGGTTCTACCCAGATACCGAATTTCATTCCGAGCGCATTGACCTTTTTCGCCAATCCTCCCACCCCGTCGGGCAATTTTTCCAAATTGGGAGACCAGTCCCCCAAAGAACAGGTATCGTCGTTACGCTTACCGAACCAGCCGTCGTCGAGGACAAACAATTCTATCCCCGCCTCTTTCGCATGTTTTGCAATACTCAATAATTTCTGTTCGTCAAAGTCAAAATACGTGCTTTCCCAGCTATTGATCAAGACGGGACGGGGAACGTCCATGAATCTTTGCGGCAAAATATGTCCGTTGAGAAAATCGTGGTAACAATGCCCTATTCCGTTCAATCCTTCTTCGGAAAAGCTTAAAAGACATTCGGGCGAAACAAAACTTTCTCCCGGTTGCAGTTCCCAGGCGAAATCCCCGTCGTGGATTCCGCACATTACCCGAATTCTATCGTAAGGGTCCACATTCACCTGAAAACGGTGATTTCCGCTATACACCAACATGAAGCCCAAAACGTCTCCCTTATTTCTGTCTGCGGACCTGTCGCAAAGCGCTATAAACGGATTGAGATAATGACTGCTTTCACCCGTCATACTTCCGATTTCGGAAATTCCCTGACAAAGAGCGCGTCGCTTGATTTTCCGTTCCTCCGCATACGTTCCGCCCAAAAAGACAAAATCCGTTTCCGAAGCGGTTTTTCCCGCAATATCCAAAGAACAGGAAAATACCTTTTCCAGCCTGAGCATATCTTTGCCTGCGTTGATAATTTTTACGCTGCGCGCGATAATATCGGAATCGTCGAATACAGTATAGGAAAGTTCGAGCTCAACCCCGTATGCCTCGTCGGACAATACGACAATGAGAGTCTGACTGTTTGCACCGTTGGCTTTGGAAGAAGGGAGTCCGGGCAAATCGGGTTTTCCTTCCTTAATTTCGTGGCGCTTATATTTGAACGAAAAAATCGCCGTTTTTCCCTTTTCGGACGCTTTCAAAGCGGGAAGTTTCAAGTCAATATAGCCGAATGTGGGATATTCCTGGCACTCGCCCTCCAAAAATACTTTATCGGAATTGTAGGTGTAAAAGGAACGATGCCACGCAGGATATGAGGTATAATCGTTCGGTCTCAGTTTTTTTCCAAAATAGTGGTGTAAAAGATATCCCGCTTTGTGAATCCGAAGAATATACGAGATATTTTTGCCTTGTAAATGGAGATATTCTCCCTGTTCGATAATCATGCTATTTTCCCTCCGATAGGTAAAATTCCCTTTCCGCATGCTCTTTTCTCTGCATTTACGGAAAGGGAATTTCTACATATTTCTGTTTCCTTTTTAATGATTTCAGCTATTTTTGTTACTTTGCATATTCCACGCTGCGGAATTCGCGAATGACGTTCACTTTGATTTGTCCCGGATATTCGAGCTCGGTTTCAATCTTTTTCGCAATATCTTTTGCAAGGAAAAGCGCCTGAGCGTCATCTACCTGTTCGGGCTTGACCATGACGCGAATTTCTCTTCCCGCTTGAATTGCATAACTCTTTTCCACGCCCGCAAAGCCGGAGGCGATTTCTTCGAGTTTTTCGAGTCTCTTGACGTAATTGGTACCCGTCTCCCTTCTGGCCCCGGGACGAGCTCCGGAAATCGCGTCGGCTGCCTGAATGAGAACTGCTTCTATCGTCTTAGGCTCCACATCGCCGTGATGCGCCATAATGGCGTTGACGATATTCGCATTTTCCTTGTATTTCTTGGCGAGATCCGCGCCGATTTGGATATGCGTGCCTTCCTGCTCCTGATCGACCGCTTTTCCGATATCGTGAAGAAGT
Organism: uncultured Clostridium sp.; assembly: GCA_900555925.1. Classification (GTDB taxonomy): domain Bacteria; phylum Bacillota; class Clostridia; order Christensenellales; family Borkfalkiaceae; genus Scatosoma. The sequence continues at coordinate 20,547 of USMU01000028.1, forward strand.
CCCGCACGTTTGGCAAAATTGACGTCGAGGCCGAGTTCTGCGGCCATCTGACCGGCCAAAGTAGCCACCTCCATGGAATGTTTATAGACATTTTGACCATAGCTGGTTCTGAATTTCAAACGGCCGATGAGCTTGATCAGTTCGGGATGGAGCCCGAAAATTCCCTGCTCGAACACGGCGGCTTCTCCCGCTTCTTTAATTTGCAGATCAATTTCCTTAGAGACCTTTTCCACCGTCTCTTCGATTCTCGCGGGATGGATTCTGCCGTCGGCAATCAGCCGTTCCAACGAAATTTTTGCGATTTCTCTGCGCACGGGGTCAAATCCGGAAAGAATGACGACCTCGGGCGTATCGTCGATAATGAGTTCTATACCCGTAGCGTTTTCGAGCGCACGGATATTTCTCCCCTCTCGGCCGATAATGCGCGCTTTCATATCATCGTTGGGAAGCGGAACGACGGAGACCGTCAATTCCGAAGCCTGATCCGCCGCACATTTCTGAATAGCCAGCGCGATGATTTTCTTTGCGTTGATGTCCGCCTCGTCCTTGGCCTGCTGTTCCATATTGCGCACCTGCACGGCGACGTCATGGCGGGTAGAATCGAGGATTTCCTCTGTCAAAAGGCGCTTGGCTTCCTCGCGGGTGAGCTGTGCGACCTTTTCGAGTTCCTGCACCATAAGCTCATGCTGGGAACTGATTTTTTCCTGTAATTTCTGAATCTCTTCTTCCTGTTTAAGAAGGTTGCTTTTCTGCTGTTCCAAAGCCTCAGTCTTTTTATCGAGTGCGTCCTCTTTCTGCGTGATGCGCTGTTCCATTTTCTGGATTTCGGCCTTCTTTTCTTTGGTTTCGCGTTCAAACTCGTTTCTTAATTTTAAGTCCTGTTCCTTTGCTTCGAGCAGCGCTTCTTTCAAAGCCCGCCTGCTTTCCGCCTGCGCATCGGCCTTGATCTGGCCCGCCTCCGCCTCTGCATCGCCGATAATCTTGCGGACGCGTTCGCCCGCTTCGCCGACTTTCTTTTCGGTATTTTTCTTATAGATTGTATA
>USMU01000029.1 GCA_900555925.1 uncultured Clostridium sp.
TTCAAGCGGGGCTTTCGCCGTTTTTTCAAAAATTTCAAATATCTATTTCTTTCCGCAAATCGCTTCCACGATCAGAGAGACGATACCGCAGAGAATTCCGCCTACGACAAAAACTATCCAGCCGGGATGCCACCAATTTTTGAGAAAACCGAAAACCAAGTAAAGAGCCGTCGCCGTCAACATGATGCTTCCGCAGATCGCGCTGCTGATACGGTCCCCTTTTTTCGACAAAGTCTCGGAACATTTCTCTTTCAACTTCTCTTCCGTCATCGCGGAGAGCTCTTCTTCAAACGATTCGTCGCACTCGCGCATACGACATTCCCGATTATAGCTCTTCACGTCGTATTTTGCCGCCGTCATGCCGGTAGATACATACATGCCCACGGCTACGGTCACAAGAAGTAAAAATATTCCTCCCGCAAAATATTCCCATTCCTCCACAGTAAAACCTGCGGGAGAATAGCCGTCCTCATAGCACATCGCAACCATTAAAATGATTCCGATGAGAATGAGCACCGTCGCTCCGGCATATAAAAAGGGCTCTTTTCGGCGGAACGCGCGCAGGCGCTCCAAAGGATATTTCTCCATTCCCGGATTTTCCCGCATGAAATTTCCGTGAGCCACTCCGCCGGAAATAAAAATCGCCACGGCGATCGCGATACACGAGAGAAGCGTCACTACTCCCAACACCTCACGCACTCCCGCAGAATAGAGAAACAGCATGGCCGTCACGCCCGCCAAAATGATACACACCCCCGACGTAATCAAAGCCGAATACATATTCATGTGTTTATTATAAGCGTCTAAATTCGCTTTATATTGCTTTGTATTCTCTGCTTCCGCATTGCCTCTGACGAGAACTTCCATATTACAGTCAAAGATCTTACAGAGCGCCAAAAGTTTTTCCATGTCCGGAAAAGCGCTGTCCGTTTCCCATCTCGATACCGTCTGCCGCGTAACGTCTAATTTTTCCGCAAGTTCCTCCTGCGTGATCCCAAACTTTTTCCGATAAAAAAGAACGTTTGTGCCAAAGCTCATTTTTCGTTTTCCTCGCTCCTGTTTTTTATGCCCCGATTATACCGCGGCATAAGCGCAATTTCAAGCGCTTTACGGTTGCATTTGAAAAAAATCCTGTATCATTTCACGTTACATGCGCAATTTTGGCTATTTTCGGCCTTAAAACGTCACAAAATTGAGGCCATCAGCTCTAAAATCCAACGCGGCGTCGAGGGGAACAATTGTTTAGCCACCCGCAACAATTCCCCGAAATCGGAAACGAGACGAGTATAGCTTCCCGACGGAACGCCGTCCGAAACGACCAGCGGCGCATGCGCATAACCGTTTCCCGAACTCGCGGCAATGTTGGCGGCTATGGCCGCTCCGCCCAAGGAATACATTCCGATCGCCGCTCCGCCCACGGCGATGAATCCGACGGCTAAACCGCCGACGGCAAAAGCGCCCAGTGCCAATCCGCCGACCGCGAATCCGCCCGCCGCAACTCCCGCGAGGACTAAAAGACCCAAGGCAAAACCGCCTATGGAGAATAACCCCAAAGCGAGACCTCCGACAGAAACGAGTCCGCATGCAATATTGCCGATTGCAATAATTCCCTTTGCCTTACAAAATCCGAAGCCGACATGGATATGTACGAGCGGAAGTCCCCAAAGCGTTCGCTTGCTCTTATACTCGTATCTGAATCTGTAAACGGAAAAAACTGGTACCGCCTGTATTTCTTCTTTGGTCTCTTTCGGGGGAGTATTCCCGATAAGCTCGTCGGCGGATACGGAAAACAAACGGCAGAGGACGAGAATATTGTCCATGGAAGGCGAACTCAGTCCCGATTCCCATTTGAATACCGTCTGTCGGGAAACCCCTACCTTCGTCGCAAGTTCTTCCTGAGAAAGTCCCGCGCTTTTTCTTAGTTCGGAAAGTTTTTGATAAAATTGCATAATGGCGGCCACTCCTTTTTTTACATTCAGTATACGACATTTACGGAATGTTGTCCACAAACAGCGATTTACTTTCCGTCAACTTTTGTTTACATCGGGCTTTTCTGATAGTCTCTCGCCCCGAAAAGCGTGGAACCGAGGCGAATCATATTGCTGCCGTGCGCGATACAAAGTTTATAATCCCCGCTCATTCCCATAGAGAGAAAAGAAATATTTTCATCCTTTCGCCTTACGGTATCATACAGGGCGCGCATTTCGTCCGCAAGGTCGGCCAAAAGTCCCTGATCGTCCGAATCGGGCAACATGGCCATAAATCCCCTGACGAGCAGTCCTTCCTTTTCCCGCAATCGCTCCCATGCCTCACGGGCCTCTTCGGGAGCGTAACCGCCTTTCGTGGTTTCTCTGCCGATATTTACCTGTATCAATACCTCGGAACGGACATTCTTTTTTACGGAAATACGGGAAATTTCCTCCGCGAGTTCGTCGCGGTCACAGGAATGAAAGAGAGAAATTTTTCCTACCAGATACTTTACCTTATTCGTCTGCAAATGCCCGATAAAATGCTGAGGGCAGGGAAGCAGAAATTCCGTCTTTTCTCTGAATTCCTGAACCTTATTCTCCGCTACGGCGTCCGCTCCGCCGCGGATCGCCGCATTTATGCACTCCGCGCTTTGCGTCTTCGTCGCCGCCACGAGAAACACCCGTTCACCGAAAACGTTCCCCGACGAAAGCTCCGCCTTTATCTGCCGCACTTTTTCTTCTATTTCTGTAATTTCCATTGGCCTACTCCTCTTTTCTGCTATTTATTATACTCTTTCCCCGCCTGTTTGTCAATGATCCTCAACAACCCAAGAAATCCTTTTCGGCACTCCGTTTTTGCTTGCTTTTCTGCGCTTTGAGTGTTATAATAATTAATGTAATAGATAAAACTGATAAGGATAATCATCTTTTTCAATGAATACCGAGGAACTTAAAACATTTATATTTCTATCCAAGGTAAAAAATTTCACCTTGGCCGCAGAGCAGATGTTTATCGCTCAATCCACCGTCACGAACCGCATCAGTGAGTTGGAAAAAGAGGTCGGAAAAAGACTTTTTACGCGCGGCTCCAAAACGGTGGCCCTAACGGAAGAAGGCAAGATTTTTTTGAAATATGCGGAGAGAATCATCGAATTGCAGGAAACCTCCCTCGAAGAAATAAACGCCGTCTCTGCCTATACCAGAAAATTTTCAATCGGAGCAATCAACGCGACCTATGAGACCTATGTGCGCCCGCTCGTCGACGAATGTCTGAAAAATAACACCTTCACTTCCGTAAAGGTGGTCTTGGGACATTCTTTGGATCTTATACAGCTTTTACAGGACAACGTTTTAGATCTCGTATTTTCTTCGGTTCCCTTAAAGCGAACGGGATATGTCTGTGAGGTGTTCGATTCCGACAGGCTCGTTTTAGTCGCGGGGAAAGGCTTAAATCGATACCCCGAAGGCGTAACACAGGAAGAACTCACACATATCCCCTATCTGATGTGCAATTTTGCTCTGAGCGAGGTCGGAGCTTTTATCCGTTCCCTGTTTCCGAAAAATTATGTGTTCCGTCTGGAAGTGGACAATTCGTCAAAACTTTTCCATTACCTCGAAAACGGGTTGGGATACAGCTTTCTGCCCTATAAGATGATTAAGTCGGAATTGGAAAGCGGAATTTTGGAAGAAGTTCCCTTAAAAGATTTCTCCGCTCCGCAGGTAATGACTTATCTCCTTTACAAACAAGGTTACGATGCAAGAAAATTTCTGGAAAACAGAATGGAGTAATCTGTCCGATCTCCTATTTTTGCCGTTTTTCGGGGGAATTTTGCGTGAAAATATCCGATGAAAAAATTTTTGAGATTTTTTTCGGAAACTTACAAAAAACAGTTGACAAATCCTTTTATTTTTAGTATTATTAATTAGCTCTTTTGAGTGCGTGTGTTTTTCAAAAGCACGTGTTCGAGAGGCCATTATCGCGGGGTGGAGCAGCTAGGTAGCTCGTCGGGCTCATAACCCGAAGGTCGCAAGTTCGAATCCTGCCCCCGCAACCAAATGGCGGCGTAGCTTAGTTGGTTAGAGCGATCGGTTCATACCCGATAGGTCATAAGTTCGAATCTCATCGCCGCTACCATTGTTTACAACGCGGAGTTTTCCGTTTTATCATACAGTCGTTATTCGCACGAAAGTGCGTTTAATATAGATGGCCCCATGGTCAAGCGGTTAAGACACCACCCTTTCACGGTGGTAACATGGGTTCAAGTCCCGTTGGGGTCACCAAACGGAAGTGTCTCGAACCGTTTACGGAATAATCCGTAAGCGGCTCGGGATTTTTCTTTATCTCCCGATTTTTCTATTTTTTTTCCTTTCGTCTTCTACTTGGGTTTCCGTTTCCGAAAATCCTTTTCTTTCGGGCAGCTCTGGTTCGTCTGTCGTTTTTAAGACTATCAGCATTCTCTCCCCGTCGAATATCACCTCTTTGATGAACATATCAAAGAGGCGTTTTTTCTCCTCTAACGTTATTTCTCCCTCCGCACACTTCATCGCAAACGCGTAATTCTTCAAAAACAATATTACTTTCTTCACTTGCAACGGTTTTATCGTTTTCGATTCTTCCTCTCCTATCTCTTCGGACAACTTTGTTTTCGTGTTCGTCAGTTCTACCATTTTCGCTTGCGTATATGAATTGAAAATCCCGGCACAAATTGCTTCCGTTATATTTTCCAATTTCTTCTTCGTTTCTTCAAGCTGCTTGTATAATATCTTTAATTCCCTTGATTCTTTCAGCTCCGCATTGTGTATTTCTACCGTCTGCTCCGCCACGCGCTCTATAAATTCTTCATCCTTCAATGCCGATAGGATTGCACTGTATACGCTGTTTTCCAGCACTTCTTTCTTCACCACACGCGACTGGCAATTCTTTGTATTCCTTTTCTTATTTGTGCATTTGTAATAGGTATAAATTTCGCCCGTCTTACTTGTTCCGCTTTCTCCTACCATAAGTTCTCCGCATTCCGTACAAACCAACTTCCCGCTCAAAATGAATTTCTCGCCCGCACGCGCTCGCCCCGATTTGAATGCGTTTTCTGACAATCTTTCCTGCACACGATAAAACAGGTTTCTCGATAATCGGCGGGACTATATTTTCATATATCGTTCCGCCATAACTGCATTTCCCGATATACTTCGGATTTCTCAACATTTCCGACACGCGCCCGAAAGAAAATACTTTCCCCCGATGTGTCCGTACCCCGCTGTTTTTCAGCCATTCCACTAGCTCCTTACTTATTTTTCCGTCCATATAATCCGAAAACAGCTTTCGGACGATTTCCGCCTCGTTTTCCTCTATGACATATTTTTTTGACCAACCGATACCCGAAAATCGGCTTTACCCCCGCTGCGTTTCCTTTCAAACAACTCTCACGCATTCCGCGTTTTACTTTTTGCGCCAGCTCCGCTGAATAATATTCTTCATAGCCTTCTAACAAGCCAAATGGACATAAAGCTCATTTTAAGGGGATTTGAGATATCAGACAGATAAAATAAAATCAATATTATCTTATAGTAGATATGAATCTCCTGCGGTTTGCCTGTGACCGTTTCTTTTCTCCGATGATAATTCTGTCGAACAGTTCCAGCATCATTTCTCGTGTTATCACGCTTACATCCAGATACTTCTTTATTCTACTCATAAAATCCTCGATATCTTCCTGTCGGTCTTTTGACTCTTTCAAGTCGTTTTCAAGCTCAACAACTTCTTTTCGTAATACTTCTTGCTCGGTAACATATCTGTCGATAAACTTCATACATAGTTCTTCCGGCATTTTTCCCAAAAGTTTATCTTCATAGGCTTTGCTCATTAAATCGTCCAATGTCATAATTCTCGTCTTTTTCACTTGTATCGACTTAATTGCTTCTTTGTCCGATTATTTTGCAAGAAAAGCATTTCTCTCGATAAACCTTTTACGAACCTCCTCTTCGTCCTCGGCTACGATTTTGGCTTTACTTCGTATATCGTTCAGAATTATCTCGTGAAGAACGGCTCCGTTAATATAATGTTTTGTACACTTATCCGTTCCGAATCGATTTCGTCTGCCGCACTCATACGTGATTGTGGGATTCTTTCTGCCTTTGCCTTTCGTTGCATGATATTACATACTGCATCCGCATGTAGAACATTTCAGTATCCCCGATAGCGGTGACGTTACTCGCTCTTTTGTCATTCTTCCCGTACTCGCCCTTGCCTCAAGCTCTCTCACTTTGTCCCAAAGTTCTCGGCTTATAATCGGCTCGTGATTATTCGGGATTACAATCTGTTCTTCCCGCGGCACTTTTACCACATTCTTATTTTTGTAAGAAATATGCTTCACTTTCTGCTGTACCAAATCGCCCAAATAGATTTACTGTCGCAATATGCCTTTTACCGTTATTGCCGACCACAACCCTTGCTTGAATTGCGCATATCTTTTCCCGTACTTTCTTTCTGCATATGCCGCTGGATGCTCTATTCCGTCGGCTTCCAAGTCGATTGCGATTCTGTACGGACTATCGCCTCTCGCTCTCCGTTCAAAGATTCTCCTCACAACCCGCGCCGCTTCTTCGTCGATTATCGGCGTATGATACTTATCTTCGCTTCTTGTATAACCATACGGCGCTTTCAACGCCAAGTATTTTCCCGCTTGCGCAAACGATGCTCTAACTGCTCGAATTTTTTTGCTCGTATTCGCCGAGTGCCACTCATTAAAAACATTCATGATTGGTAGCATATCCATTGCCGACGTATCTTTGCTTTCCGTATCGATTCTGTCCTCTATCGCGATAAACCGTATTCCGAATGTCGGGAAAACGTAATCGATATACTGCCCTACAAGAATATAATTCCGCCCGAAACGGGATAAATCTTTTACAACTATCGCATTAATCTCTCCCGCTTTCGCGTCGTCGAGCAACCGCTTTATCCCGGGGCGCTCGAAATTCGTGCCACTATACCCGTCGTCTGTTAAGCCCCTTTATGGGTTCCGTGTTTTTCATAATTCCATAGGCTTTCTTTATAAAGTCCACCTTTGTCATTTTGCGTTCTTTTAGAAACGTATTGATTTCGTTATACAGCTCGCGCGGTATCATTGTCTGAAAATTTCCACTCGTCTGTTTACGTTTGTCTTTGTTTTTTGCCTCATACTTTCTGTTCGCTACTCTCTGCGGCGTATCTTCTTTCCTTGTTACCATAACTTGCTCCCGAAATTTAATTGCAGTATATATACTATATATCGTTTTTCGGTATTTGTCAAGCGATTTTGACCGATTGAAACTACTCGTCTCTATCCCAACAACTGAATCGACGGCAAAATTTCTTAAACCAACAATATTTTTCCTCCTCGTTTCGTTTAATTTCTAACCGTCTGGCATTTCAAATGTTTGCCGCAGGCAAACCGATGGCGGGTTTTCCGCATCGGAACGCAAAAATGCAGACTGTAACAGCATTTTGCTTTTTTCTTATCCTGCCCATTTTTTAAGGTTGTTTGCAACACTTTCTCTGCTTTTTACACGTGTATTTTAGGCTCCGAATGCATTGATTGGCAAAACTATATTTCTAAGCGGTTTGTTGCCTGATGAGAAGTTCTTGAATTTTACCAATAATACGGTTCATAATTGAAAAGAAATTTTAACATGATGCAGGTTCTGTTGATGAAAAATTATAGACCTGTGATTTCAAAAAACAGTATAAAAAATTGCTTTATGATACGCCCTACAATGTGGAATATCTTTATGTATGTAACTGTTTACACAATCGTGCTATCGGGCTGTTCATGAACATATAGAGTAAGATTTTCTTGAGTTAACAATTTAATTATTAAAACAATTATCCCAAATTACATATTTTCCGATAGACAATATTGAAGGTAAATCTTCTGCGGAAGCGGAGTCAATCAGGTTGAATTTTATTCCTACTCAGGACAATCATTTAGAGGATGCCGAAAAGGAAGCCAACAAGACCGCTCTTCTTATAAAAAGATTATCCAACTGCACCGCAGGTAGAGAAAATTCCAGAGAATATGAGGAAATTTGTGAAGATATAATACGTTATCTTTTTGAGACCAACTATTTCAACCGGCTGACAAGTCAACACAAGACTAATGATGAACATTTTCGAATGGATCTAATCGGAGCATTGAAGATAACTCAGAACAATGATGAGAGCATGCATCCGCTATGGCAAATGTTAGTACAACATTATAACTCACATTTTATAATTTTTGAATTCAAGAACTATACCGATAAAATTGATCAAAACCTTATTTACATTACAGAGAAATATCTGTTCGATGCAGCTTTAAGAAATGTTGCGTTTATTATATCGCGAAAAGGCTTTTCAGATGCCGCAAAATTTGCAGCAGAAGGTTGTTTGAAAGAACACAGAAAATTAATTCTTGATATTACTCAAGATGATCTAATAAAAATGCTTAAATCTCCAAGTGACAACCCGGCAGACCGTCTCTTGACTAAGTTGGAAGAGTTTCTAATGGGGATAAGTAAATGAGCAAATACCAATAAATACAATTTTTAGCGGCGAGGAATCCCCTCGCCGCATTTTTGTCCGCTGAAATTTTAACAGCCATAATTTTCCGTCTTTTATACAGGCATCGGCAAGATAAATTCTTCTATGGAAAATGCGCCTGTTTTACGTGGCAGGCTTCTCCGCCGTAAAAGAAATTTCCGTAAATGAGATACTCCCTGCAGCAAGCGGCGATACGCCTGCGTCGAAGTAATATTCCAAAACGAAATCTTCCGTCATTTCTTCGGGAAGCTCGATATAGACGGTATGCGTTCCCGCTTCGTATTCGGTATGCCCAAGCAAAGCAGTAACGCCGCCTGAAAGATATATCCCTACCTTTGTCTTTTGTTCTGACGTGAACGTAAGTTTGAGATATTTTCCGTTGTTTTCCGCCTTATATCCGCTAATGTTCTGCCATGCCTTTGCCCAGATATCCCGCTCGGCGGTCCAGCTGACGACGACAGCGCCGCTCTCTGCGGTCACCGTGTACTGCCGATCCAGCCCCAATGAAGCGGATACGTCATATATTTCCCCGATCTCTACGTCTCCCGGACGCTTATCGACGAAAGAGACCTCCGATAACGTCATACTGCCCGCCTCCGTTATCGTCGGGAGCTTGGCGTCGAGATAATATTCGATAATAAAACTTGTCCCCGGATCCTTGGGAAGAGCGATATAGACGGTATGCTCGCCCACCTCGTAGTCTGCCCTGCTCATCTGAGTTTCCCCCGCGCCGCTCGTATCCGCCACATAACAGATATAAACCTCCGTCTCCTGCGCCAGCGTAAAAGTCAGTTTGAGGTATTGTCCTTCTTCCGCCGCATAGCCGCTGACCTCCTGCCATACCTTGCCCCAGACGGCACGCCCTGCCGCCCAGTTGATAACGGAAATCTCGCCCTGTTGCTCTATCTTAAAATCTGCCGTCCCCCAGCCGAATTTCTCATTCGGGTCGTAAGGGGTTCCGATAAAAAGCTCTCTGACGGGCGGTTTTGCAGGCTCGTCTATAATATCGCCGGGGTTTTCTTCTGCTGTCTGCGGAAGGTAAGGATCCGCGGTACCGAGCACTAATTTTCCGTCCTTTGCCACAGCGGGGTACTTTTCTTCCGCGACAAATCCCTGATTTACGCCGAGGGAAATTTTCGCCATAGGGGTATCGCCAAAGCAATTCGTGCGCACGAGCTCAAAGAGTTCTCCTTCCATATCTTCCGCATAAGCGATGAATTGGGCGCCGTTGCGCACGATGGTGATATACAATCCCCCGTTATTTACGAACGCCTGTTCAATAGCCTCGCCTTCGGGCAGGAGATTAAAATGGACAAAGGCGTCGCTATCGCTGAACCCTCCGAAAGCGCCCTCTTCGTCGTACCCGAGCTTGAAATGATACCATTGGCTTTCGGCAAGGGTTCCTTCCGTATCGATATTGAGGTTGAGCCGGAATTCGAGGTGCTCTTTTTTCATCTCTTCTACGAGGTCTGAAAAAGACTCATCGCCTATTTCCCAGCCGAGGAAAATACGAAGGGCAAAATGTGTTTCCTTCACAGAAAGGGTATAATTTCCCCCCGACACCGTTGCCTTTACGGCGGAAGTGGACTCGGGAACAGATACTCGGGCAGAGGACAAAAGAAACGTCTTTTGCTCATAAATTTCATCAACCGAAAGTTCCGTCTTGCAGGTCTCGTCGGAAAATAACTTTCCGCAGACGGAACAGCGGTAATGCGCGATTGCGTCGCAGGCGAACATCTCCTCTGCAGTAACCGCTGTAACGCTTTCCGGCTTATGCGCGGCGGGGATCACGACCTCGTTCGCCGAAATCTCCGTCTTACCCTCCCCGTCGGAAAAATATTTTCCGCACTCATCGCATCTCCAATACTCGATATTTCCGTCCTTTTCGCAACGCGCAGCCGTTGCAGAAACATGCGTCAAAACGTGCGCATGTTCTTCCGAGTTCGTCCCGCTCTGTCCGCTTGAACTGCTTGTTTCCGCCGGACCGCAGGCAACTATGCCTGCGGCGAGAAACACCGACGCGAACAAAAGCGAAAAAGTTCTTTTGAATGTTTTTCTCATTGTTTTTCCCTCCAAAAATGCCGCCGCATTAAATTTCCGGGAACGGCAGCTAATGAGCGTCCCGTTCCGCCGATATTCGCCGTGCGGAGCTGCTCTGTCCCCGCACGGCAGCAGAAGTATCATTTCCTCCCGCCTTATCCGACAGGTTTTTCGGCAACAAACTCCATGTCGGTAATCGTCGCAGAACCCGCCGCGATAACGCTGAGCCCACCGTCAAAGAAAATTGTGAGATAAAAATTTTCAAGCGTCAGATCCGCTTCGGGAACGGCGATATAGAGAGTATGTTCCCCCGCTTCGAGTTGAGTGTGCGGATACCAGGAAACGTCCGTATCCCCCAGCTTTACGGCGCGGCAGACGCAGAATTTCGCGGCGCGTTCGAGCGTAAGATCAATGCGCAGATATTTGAACTCGGGGTCAAAGCCGGTCACCTGACAGGCGATCTTCGACCACATGTCCCGACCGTCCGACCAAGAAATCCTCGTCCCCGCGTCCGTTTCCTCGACGATATACTGCCCCGGACTTCCGACGGATTGATTTACGTCAAAGAGTTCCCCGATTTCCCCCGGCGTCGCAGGAATAAAGAAACGGCAGTCAGAGAAACGCACGCTTCCCGCTTTACCTGCGGGCGCTCCGCCGTAATTGAGGAAGAAAAATATTTGCTGTTCGCTGCTTGCGTCAATGTTGTTCGCATTTACCGTAAACGTCCTCTTTTCTCCCTGCTTGATTACCGTATGATCCATCCAGCAAATGCTCCAACCTCCCCAGTATACGCCTACGCTGGCATCCGCCTCGCCGATATTTTCCACCGTGAAGGTGAATTTGGAGTAGTTTTTCGTCAATCCCGAAACAGGCAGAACGACATAGGCATCGCTCTTTCCGTCCGCCCATACGGCGTCGAAGGTTCCGTCTTCATTCTTGGTAACGTCGATGTCCGTGATGCCTGTGATGTTCCCCAACTGCGGTTCCTTAGGCGCCGTCTCGCCTTTGTCAAATTCGATGGAAGTGATCTCCACCGTTCTCGTACCTGCAAAATCCTCTACGTAAGCGCTGTCGAAATAGAAATTTAGCATTGCAAGGCGGGTAAACCCGGTCATGGAAACCGTCATCGTATATTCCCCCGTTTCCTCGTTATAAGGCAGGGAAGCCACGGGATTGTAAGCGAGCTCCACAAGCGTCATGGACGAATTGACCGCAACGCCGTATTTTTCCGCCCCCTTGCTGCCGGGCGCGGTACCGCTCGTTTTGAAAGTGACTATCATGCGGCTGAACTCCGGGGTCCAATAGCGCACGGGAACGTCGAGATGATCCCAGCCGACGTCGATATCGTAAGTCGCTTTGATTTTTCCGCCGAGCTCCGCGCCCTCAAAATGGAACTTACTGGTCGCATCCCAATCCGCCGTAGCGTAAGGTGTGTAAATGAGTTCCAGCGACGTCAGCTCGAAGGAAGCCGCGCCCGAATTTTCGGAGTCGATATAGAAACGAATTTCGTTCAAAACGGAAGTTCCGCGGATATCTACGAGAATACTGCCCGAAGCCTCAGAGAGCTCTCCGTCCAGCTTCACAGTCTCGCCCGTCGCTTCATTTTTACCGGAGAACGTATTCTTTCCGTCGGAAACGGTGAGAGTCGAAACGTTAGATGACTTATATTGAATACGAATACGCCCGTAAGCGCCCGTAAAGCGGCGAATTCCGACTGAAATATACGCGTCCTCCGAAAGTCCGCCCGCCGTATAATCGGCGCGGAACACGCCCGTATAAGCCTCGTCGGTCTCCTCGGTCTTTAACGTATAACCGATGCCGGAAGCCGTAATTTCGTCGATAGCGGGCGAGTTATCCACTTCCGTGACGGGGTCGCCTTCTTTATGGAAAGAAATATTTGAAATCGTGAGAGCCCCTTCCCCGTCTGTGGGATTTTGCGAAGGATTACTGTCGAGATATATGAACAACCGACAGACGGTCTGCGTATTCAATTTCGTTTTCGTCGTCTGATAGTTTTCAGTAATTGTATAATAATTTGAGAGGTTTGCAGCAAAACTCATTTCACCGTCCATTAGAGATTCGACGAGGATGCCGACGGCGGGAGACGTATCGTAGCCTTCCGTATAATGCACCGCGACTGCCACCTTCTCCGCGCCGATGACGTCGGTAAAATCAAAGCGGATATAATCGTATCCCGCGCCGGGCTCGTAGTTATACACGTCGAACCAGATATAGCTGTATTCGGGAAGCTCTTTTCCGTCGGCGGGATAGGAAATATCGACGCCGGCAAACCCCCCCGAGCCGAGCTCCGTCACCTCGTAGCCGTCGCTCCAACCGATGTCGCCAATATAGGGAGACTTTCCCGCCTGCACTGCGGGCAATTCGGGTTTCGCGGGTTTTACAGGAGGATCGGGAACGGGAATGACCTCCTCCTGGTCGGGAACGGGGATAGATATTTCTTCTTCGATAACCGAAGAATTTCCGCCGCCGTCAGAGCTGTCGGAAGTACCGACGGAAGTCCCGGCGGAATTACAGCCTGCGCCCGCGAGCATAGACGTCGCGAGGAGCAAGGCAGAGAGGACTGTAAGTAACTTTTTCATTGTTTTCCTCCTGATTGGTTAGGTTAATTTATATGTTTTTTATGTAGCCGTGCTGTTTACAGGACTTACGGTATTTTACAGTTTCATGCCGTTTTTATAGAAACCACGGCATATAAAATTTGCGTTATCCGTTTATTCTTTTACGGAACCTATCAGGATTCCCTGAACGAAATATTTCTGCATAAAGGGATAAACGCAGAGGATAGGAACCATAGCGATAAAAATCTGAGCGGAGCGGAGAGTCATATCGCTGCTTTGTGCGAGTTGTTCTATCTGTTCGGGGTCGAGATGCTGAATGTCGTTTTGCAGTTTTTTGAACTTTTCCATCGCGTCATAAATATATGTCTGCAAGGGCCAATGTTCCGGGTCCATATAGAGATAGCCGTCGAACCAATTGTTCCAATGCCCTACCATACATAAGAGCGTAATAGTGGCAAGAATAGGCAGGGAAACGGGCAGGACGATGCGCCATAAAATCCGGTAATCCCCCGCGCCCTCTATATTTGCCGCCTCCAACATCTCGTTGGGCACGTTTCGAAAGAAGTTGACGAAAAGAATAAGATTCCACGGAGACAGCGCTCCGGGCAGAACCAGAACGAATAAATTATCAATCAGCCCCAGCCTGGAAATCATGATATAGGTGGGAACGGTGCCGCCGCTGAAAAACATACAGGCGAGAATGAGCGCCACATAAAATCTTCTGCCTTTAAGCGTTTTTCGGGCGAAGGCGAGCGGATATGCCGCCAGCACGGTAACGAACAGGTTGATTCCCGTGCCCAAAAATACGCGCACCACCGAAATGCCGAACGCCACAAAAAATTCCTTCTGTTCGAGAAGATAGGCGTAGTTGTTCAAAGTGAAATCCACAGGCCAAAAAGAGACGACTCCGGCAGAAACGGCGGATTTGGAGCTCAAAGAGACAGCCAGGATATAGACAAACGGCAGAATACAGAGAAGACTCCAAAGGCATAACAATGCGATGGTGATAACGAGAAATACTTTGCGCGAGGCCGAGGAACGGATTTTATTAGGATTTCTTTTTATTGTGCGCGCAATCATGTCAAAGCACCTCGTAATCCAGCTTTTTAGCGGCGAAAAGATAGCTTGCGCCGAAAAGGATACAGCAAATCACCGACTTAAACAGTCCGACCGCCGTCCCCAGCGAATATTGGAAGGTGCTCCTGTTGATGAGCCCGATACGATAGGACATTGTATCTATGATATCACCCGATTCATAGACGAGCGGATTATAGAGGGCGAGCACCTGTTCAAACCCCGCGTTCATGATATTGCCGATATTCAGCACGACCATGAGAATAATAATCGGTCTGATACAAGGCAAAGTCACGTGGAAGCATTGCTGTACCCGATTGGCCCCGTCGATTTCCGCCGCCTCGTACAGACCGGGAGAAACGGCCGTAATCGCCGCAAGGAAATAGATTGCCTGATAGCCCAAACTTTTCCAAAGTTCCGAAACGAACAGGACGAAGGGAAACCAAGTATTACTTCCGAGGAAAGAAACTGCTTTCCCGCCCAAAGCCTCGATTGCTCGATTGATGGGACCGGTCAGGCTCAAAAGGTCTATCATAATGGAGGATAGAATGACCCAGGAGAGGAAATACGGAATAAAGACAATAACCTGTATCCCCTTTTTGAGGCGAATGAAGGGGATTTCGTTCAGCAGGAGAGAAAGCAGGATTCCCAATCCGATGAGAAGCACGAGCTTTACGACGCTGATAAAAACGGTATTGAATAAAACCCGTTTGAAATCGGGACGAGAGAAAATCTGCTGAAAAAAAGCAAATCCGACATAATCGGCACTGAATAACGCCTCGAAATACCCCATGCCCGCCTTCGGCTGATATTTGCTGAACGCCATCCAAATCCCGAGCATCGGCAGCACGTTAAAGACGAGCAGAAGAAGCGTCCCCGGCAGCAACATGCTGTGCAAAATCAGCTGTTTTTTTGTTCGGGATTTTATCTGAATCACTGTCCCGCCTCCTCAGCCTTCGCCTGTTGCGCATCATACCACTGATTGACTTGGTGGAGCACCGCCCCGCCGCCGTTATCGGTATATTCTTTCACAAAATTATCCCAGTTATCCAAGCTGTTTTCTCCCGTGATGACACCGAGGAAATACTGGTCCATATACGAATCTAGCCACTCCCCGTACATCTGCTGCGCGGGAGTCCGTTCCCCATAGAAAACGTTTTTCCGACTCTCCTTTTCCCCCTTGGAGAGCTCCGACACATAGGAATACCCTCCGCTTGCATTGATGGTCTGTTCATAGATGCCGTAGCCGCTCTTTTCCGCAGTATTCATCTCCGCCGTCCCCTTACCGCTGCGAGCTGCCTGCATATAAGGATATCCGTACTTAAAGCCGTTGTCCCGTTCTCGAATCCACAGCTTATTGAAAACAGAGCCATATTCTCCGGCAGAAACCTCCTCGTACCATGTCTGCCAGTCGTAATCGGCTGAGCACATTGCGGAAAGCGTATCTTCGGGAATGCGGAATCCCGAATCCCAAAGCTCGTCAAAGACCTCATTGAGGCGATAGTAGGAATCCATCGAATAGGGAGTATACCACAGCTTGATAGGCACCCAGCTGTAAAAGAATCCCCCCTCCGGCGTCGCGAGTGCGCCGTATTTGTCCTGTGCGTCATCGCTGTAAAACATATCGTAGAACAAATTACACAGCTTTGCCGCAGCTTCGGGGTATTCGTAGCCTTTCCGAACGACGATATAGGTTCCGAGCCGGGTAGAATCCACCACGGGAAGAGATGTCGTTCCGTTTCGAGGCGGGAGTTCGATAGAAACCCATTCTGCATCGGGAGTATAGGCGTTGTTAATGGAAGATTGCAGAGGATAGGAGGCCGCGTGCCACATGCCCGATATGATTCCCACCTTTCCTGCAACGATATCGTTGGTGACTTTGGCGTCCGTATAGGTATAGAATTCCCGCGCAAGCAAGCCCTCGTCATAGAGACCGTGCAATTCCCTAAGGGCCTCTTTCATTTCGTCGGAGGTATTGGAATCGATAACTTCGCCGTCCTTTTCAAAAAAGGCATTCGGCTGAGCGCCGAAGATATTGAAAAATCCCGAAGCAGTATTGTTTCCCTGAGCGGCGAGCTCCTGCGTAATGCCGATGGGAATGATGTCCTTTGCGGAGATCCCGTCGGAATACGCTGCAATTTGCTCCGCGTTATCGCGAAAAGCGCGCGCCACGTCAATCAGTTCCTCGTAAGAGGCGGGAATTTCTTTGCCTACGATATCTAGCCAGTCTTTGCGGATATAGAGCTTCTGCGCCGCTTCGTTGGGATTGTCTATGCTCGGAAAGGCGTACAGCTTCCCCTCTCTCATGCAGGTTTCCAAGCCCGGATAATATAACTCATCGAGATAGAAATTCTCCCGAAGCTTTTCATTCAAATACCAAAATGCGGTACCCATGTCCTCGATAAGTCCGTTATCGCGAAGCATGGCGAAGGTCGTGGCGTCGTTGACGACGAACATGTCTGGCAGCTCGTTAGCGGCTATGAGCATGCTCAGCCGCGTTTCATAATTTGCGCTGCTCAAAACGGATATGTAGTCGATTTCGATATTGAGCTTACTCAGGGCGACATCATTAAAGGCATTATTCGCAGGTCCCGTTTCCGCGCCGTTATAAGTTGGCGGAATGTTTCCTATGGGGTCGTAGTCGATACCGAGAACCTTTACCGTAACCGTCTTGTCATAGGCTTCAAGGGGGTCGTAGTCCTCCCCGAGCGGATTTTCGGGAAGAGTGCCTGGATCGATGACCTCATAATCGTCGTAAAGAGGCGCGGGATTGCACGCGACAGAAGCAACGCCGAGCGCAGCCGCTGCAAGCAGCAATGACGCCAATCTCATAAAATTTCTAAGTTTCATAGTGTATCCTCCTCTTTTCGGGATACGCCTTTCGTTTTCAGGCGTACTGCTCGGGAAGTCCGGCAATTTTATTGCAGGCGGACTCCCCAAACCGTTTCTTCAAAAGTTTCGGACTCAATCGGCATAAAGGCTGAGTTCGCTCATCCACATGAGGTTCGGACGGGCGGAAGGTCCGTCGCCCGAAGTCTGCACCACCCGATAAGTATCGGTCGGCGAAGGAGTATCGAGCTTGATTTCGCTTTGCAGCGTTTCATCCGCAATATCGGAAAGCTCTCCGACTCTCACCCATTCGCCGTCGATAAGCGCCTCGACATATACTGCCTGGGACGAATAAATCACGCCGTTATCAAACGCCCAATCGATGACCAATTTGTTCGCCTGTACAGCTTCGGAAACTTTCATTTGCGCCCAGTGGTCCAAAACGGTCTCCGCGCTCGCCCAGTTCGCCCATTGGAAACCGATGGCGTCAAAGTTTTCTGCATTGGCGACGTAACCGTCATTTAATGCGCTCGCGCTGTATCCGGTAAAGGACGAATCCACCTCAACGACGCCCCCGTTAGACGAATACAACAGATTGGCGGAAGAAGTATCGCCGTTGATATCTACGCCCTCGATCGGGTCTCGCACGGACAGAGCGCGCACGCCCCGTTCGCTTTTCGGACGCAGGCTGTACGGAGCCATGGGGCCGTCCAAAATTCTCCCCTGCATGGTGAGATACGGGATAAAATCAAATTCCCAGTCGAGGTCGTAAATTGCCTGTTTGATAACCTCCATGCCGTCGGCGGGGTAATATTCCAGCCCAAAAACGGGGAAATATTTCTTTTGGCGAACCGCATTGACGATGGATACTCCCCATTGACGGTTATAGGCGAATTGCACGGAGCTTTCGTCGAGTAAATCGTATTCAAAGGTAGTCAGGTCATAAGCGGTGCTGAACAGCTCGAACATAACGCCGTCGAGCGACTCATAGACCGTAGGGATTACGGTGAAGCCGCGATTGAGAACCAATTTCAAATCCGGCCATTTCTCCTTGACAGTCATAATCAAATCGCACATATCGTTAAAGGTTTCGGGGAAGCGGTCCACCGAGTCCACAGTATCAATAAAAATGCCGTCATAACCGTCGTCCACTACGCTTTGAATGTCCTCGAACAGGAACTCCCTCCATGCCGGTGAGCCGGGGTCGGTATAATAAGATCCCCAATCGCCATTGGGAATGGGTTTATCCTCCTCGTCGTACAAATAGTAGGAGCAAAATCCTCCCGGACCCAATCCGTCTCCCGTACGCAAGGGGTTATCCTCACCGAAAGAGATGTAACGAATCGTCCATACTCCCGCATCTTTGAGTTTTTTTAACCCCTCGGTGCCGATATTGTTGGTGATGATACCGACATCGTATTTGAGCATCTCCTCCTGAAAGACTCCGTAATTGCAGAAATAAGAGCTGACCTTGTTCCACTCCCGTTTTTGTCCGTTGCGGTCGCTATAATCCGCCTCCTGGCGGAACTGCTCGGGCACGACCTGCACTACCTGCTGAGTATTCCCCCCTCCCGAATCGGAAGTGCCCCCGGGCGCGTTCGAACTGTTCTGTCCCGAACCGTTGCAGGCAGCCGCCGAAATGACAGTCACCGCCGACAAGACGGTTGCGAAGAATGCCGATAGTTTTTTATTCATGTTTTTCCTCCTTGCATGGATTATCGGAAAAGCCCACCGACTTTTCAAACTGTTTCAAATTTATGCTCTCTCCGTCGTGCAGACGGGAGTATTCCGCCGCAAAAGCCATCATATGACTTTCGATAGCGCTGTAAATTCCGGAAACGGCGTCTATGTGACCTTCGCTGTTCTCGTCAAAGAAATCGGTGAGCAGTTGATTATCACCGCCGCCATGACCGGACAAATCGGAAGCAAGCTTATTTATGTCATAAACTTCCGTTTTCCCGTCAAAGGTCGTACAACGGATAAGATTCGTTTTCTGTTCTCCTTCGATTTCTCCTTGCGTACCCATGATGCGAATAGAGCGATAGACCTCCGCAGAAAAGGCAGACATTGTAAAACTTACGGTAACGCCGTTTTCATAGCGGAGTGCAACGGTTTGGTGATCCACGACATCGTTGTCGCAGACAAACACACATCTGCCGTAGGGCCCACGCCGCAAGGCTTTTTTTACCTCCGCCAAACCGCCGGCAGGAGCCACCACCGTCCTTACCCAAGGCCGCTTTTCCTGCGTATCCTCTCCCAAATAAATGCGCTCGGCACTGTATACGCAACTCTCCTTACGCGGACAGTCCACGCAAAATTCCGCGGCGTCCTTCGGGCGGTGCTCCGAATTAAAAAAGCTGAGGGAGCCAAAAGAACTGAGACATTCGCAATGAGAGCCGATAAGAAAATTGAGAATATCCATATCGTGACAGCTCTTTTGAAGAATCATAGGACTCGACCGCCCGCAATTGCTCCAATTGCCTCGTACGAAGGAATGTGCCTGATGCCAATAGCCGACGTTTTCCACGGCGTCGACGTTTACGACTTCTCCTATCCTGCCCGAATAGATAATATTTTTAATCGTGCGGTAGAAGGTCGTATAGCGTAAAACATAGCAGACAGCGACCTTTCTGTTCAGGCGCTTCGCAGCGTCACGAATGGCAATGCAGTCCTCGGGAGTAGTCGCGACGGGCTTTTCCAAAATGAGGTCGTATCCCCTTTCGAGACCCGCCAGCGCATGTGCGATATGCTGTTTGTCCTGAGTCGCCACAATCAGCACATCCGCCAATTTATCCTTCGAGAGCATTTCTTCCGCGCTTTTGAAGCAGCCTTCGGGAGGGATATGCAGGTCCTCCGCTGCAAGGTAAAGTTTTGTCTCGTCGATATCGGCAATAGCCGTCACCTTCATTCGTTCAGGATGAACTTTCTGATACTGCGCATAAGTATAGAAACCACGCGGACCAAGCCCCGCAATCGCAACCGTCGTCATTTTTTCTCTCCTAAAAATTTAATGCTGTATTATTAAAGATTATCCGAAATATCATAGAACCGCAAAAATTTTCCGTCAAATCCCGAAGCTCTTTTTACAAATTCATTTTATCATCTTTCTTTCGGAGTGTAAATGCACAAAATTCTAATCAATCCGCACAATCGTCTATAAAAAATAATTTTTGTTCGTTTTTTCGGAAAAAGCCTTGATTTTCTGTTTTTCGTCGGATATAATATCCGCATGAAACTAATTGTCGATGAAGAAAAACTTTACGAGCTCTTAAAAGATTTTCATCAGCTCACCAAATTGAAGGTATCTTTTTCCAAGGACTACGATACGCCCATTTTAGGGGTACCGCATAATATCTGCGAACTCTGCCGCTATAAACAGAAGGATCGCGATTTTTACCTCCGATGTAAAGAAAGCGATAAAAAGGCGTATGCGATAGCCTCGCGAAGCGATGACACATATATTTATGAATGTCACTATCATTTGACGGAAGCCCTTCAACCGGTGGTCATTTACGGAAAGCACGTCGGTTATTTTCAGATAGGTCAAATGTTGGGCGACCGCGAAAAATTTATCCGCCTCAATGCCCCCGATTCCTATGAGCTTTCCCTGCTCGCCGAGTTAGCGTCCCCCACTCCCGACACTCTGCGTTCTGCGGCGGCGATTTTGTCTTGCCTTGCAAAGTACACTGTAATCGACCGATATATCGGTCTGAGCGCTCAACAAAGCCTGGACGCGGTGCTCGAGTATATCGGCGAACACTATCGGGAACGCATTACTGTTTCCGATTTGTGCCGTATTTTTCATTATAGCCGTCCGTCGCTGTTCATGCATTTCAAAAATGAGCTCAACCAGGGAATTACCTCCTATATTAACGAACTGCGTTTGGAAAAGAGTAAAACGCTTCTGCAAGAGAATCATTCCATAAAGGAAACTGCGGGGCTCGTGGGCTTTGAGGACGCCAATTACTTTTCCCGAATCTTCAAGAAAAAGTACGGAATATCCCCTTCTGATTTCTCCAAGTCAAGATTACCCCCCCC
>USMU01000030.1 GCA_900555925.1 uncultured Clostridium sp.
ACAAAAAAGAGCTTCCGTCTGCAAATGCTCCGCCCCGACAAACAATTTTATGAAGGGGACGTCGTATCCCTGACCGTGTCGGAGCCCGACGGAAAAATTACGCTCTTACCCGGACATATGCCCATGTTTATCAATATCACGACGAGCATGGCTGCATTGACGGAAGCGGAAGGAGAAACAAAAACCTTCGCGACGGGCGAAGGAATGTTGGCCGTCTATTCGGACAGAATCGTTTTACAGAGCGACTTCCTCGCATGGGAAGAAAAATTGGATGAAGCGATCAAACGCCGTGAAACGGCGATGGCACAGGAAAAGGAACGCCGCCGTCAAAGTTTCCTCGAATATCGGCTCAACAAAATCGAAATGGCAAAAACGTTTATCAACCTCGAAAAACATTCCGATTAAATTCGCTTGCGAACAAAAGGACTTTGATTATTCAAAGTCCTTTTTATTATTATAACGTCGAAAATAAATTTATATTTACGGATATATTTTATTGTTTTCCGTCTGAAATGCTGGCATTAAAAATTTTTGCGTGATATAATAAAACACGGCATAAACGAAAAAGTATCAAAGATGCTTTCCGTCCGTGCCGACGATAAACATATCCTTCGGAGATATAAAAATGTATTCCCTATTGCTTGCCCTCATTTATATCGCCTTTATCAGTCTCGGACTGCCCGATTCTTTGCTCGGTTCGGGCTGGCCTGTCATACATACCGATTTGAATGTCCCCATATCCTTTATGGGAATCATTTCCATGACCATATCGGGCGGAACCATCGTATCCAGCCTTCTGTCCGATAAACTGACGGGAAAGCTCGGTACCCGTATCGTGACCGTGATAAGTGTATTCCTTACGGCTTTCGCACTGTTCGGTTTTTCCTTTTCCACTCAGTTCTGGATGCTCATCGTTTTTGCGGTTCCCTACGGGCTCGGCGCGGGGGCTATCGACGCAGCCTTAAATAATTACGTCGCCCTCCACTATTCGTCCAAACACATGAGCTGGCTGCATTGCTTCTGGGGTGTGGGAACCATCGTCAGTCCGTTCGTCATGAGCTATGCTCTTACAAATTCGAACTGGAATAACGGATATCGTATCGTCGGGTTTATACAGCTCGCCATAGCGATACTCTTGCTCGTCACTCTGCCCGTATGGAAAGTCCATAATCAGTCCGCCGAGAAAAAACAACAGAGTATCGGCCTTATCGGCGCGCTGAAAATTAAGGGCGTTCCCTTTCTCCTGATCGGGTTTTTTGCCTATTGCGCCGCAGAAGCTACGGCGATGTCCTGGGCGAGCACCTATTTTACCGAGGTGAAAGGCATATCGACCGAAAAAGCCGCACAATTTGCCGCTCTCTTTTATATAGGGATTACCGTCGGAAGATTTCTGAGCGGCTTTGTCACGGATAAGCTGGGCGATAAAAAAATGATCGTTATCGGCACCTGTATTTTATCCTGCGGGATAATCGCTCTGATGATTCCCGTCAGTTATCCTCTCGTTTCGATTATCGGCTTTGTCGTTATCGGCTTCGGCTGTGCGCCCATATATCCTTCCATCATCCATTCCACTCCGAACAACTTCGGAGCAGAAAATTCGGGCGCCATCATAGGGATTCAAATGGCCAGCGCCTATGTCGGTTCTACCTTTATTCCCCCGTTATTCGGACTTTTCGGAAATCATATCGGTTTCAAAATACTTCCCGTATACCTCATTGTTTTTGTGGCGCTCATGATCACCATGTTGGAACTGACCTTCAAAGTTACCGCAAAAAAGAAGGTCTGACAAGAAAGGGCATAGTAAAATCACTATGCCCTTTCTTGTCTCTTTGAGAAAAATTATTTCCTCTGTTCTTCCTCTTCCTGCCGCACGGTTTCCAAGGCGCGACCTATGACATGGTGCATGTCGTAATATTTATAGGTCCCCAGCCTTCCGCCAAAAATTATGCTCGTCTCCTTTCGGGCAAGATCTGCGTATTTTGCGTACAGAGCCTCGTTCTTTTCGTCGTTGACGGGATAATAAGGCTCGTCACCCGATTTCCAGGCGGAGGGATACTCGCGGGAAATCACCGTCTTTTCCTGTCTGCCGAACTCGAAATGCTTATGCTCGATTATGCGGGTGAACGGAACTTCCGACGACGTATAATTCACGACCGCATTCCCCTGAAAGTTGGCCGTATTCAAAACCTCCGTCTCAAAACGGAGCGTGCGGTATTCCAAAGGTCCGTAGCGATAATCGAAAAATCTGTCCACGGGGCCCGTATAGATAATTTTTCGGGCACAGCTCCTCAGATAATTCGCCCTGTCGTCGAAAAAGTCCGCATTACAGCGAATTTCCGTGCCTTCCAGCATCTTTTCGATGATTTTCGTATAACCGCCGACGGGGATTCCCTGATAGCGGTCGTTGAAATAATTGTTGTCGAAGGTAAAACGTACGGGCAGCCGACGGATAATGAACGGCGGCAATTGAGAGCAGCTCTTCCCCCATTGTTTCTCAGTGTATTCCTTGATCAGTTTTTTATAAATCGTCCGCCCGACGAGGTTCAAAGCCTGTTCTTCGAGGTTTTTCGGCTCTTTGGAAAAAGAGTTCCTCCGCTCCGACTCGATGCGCGATTCCGCCTCCGCGGGCGTAAAAACATCCGGCCAAAGTTTTACGAACGTATTCATGTTAAAGGGAAGATTATAACATTCGTCTTTATATCGGGCAATCGG
Organism: uncultured Clostridium sp.; assembly: GCA_900555925.1. Taxonomy (GTDB): domain Bacteria; phylum Bacillota; class Clostridia; order Christensenellales; family Borkfalkiaceae; genus Scatosoma. The sequence continues at coordinate 2,713 of USMU01000030.1, forward strand.
TTGATTGACGAAATTATTAAATTCCGCGAAACGGTTGATATATTCCCATATCTCCTTATCCGAAGTATGAAAGATATGCGCGCCGTATTTATGTACCTGAATCCCTTCGATTGTTTCCGTATAGACGTTTCCGCCGATATGCGGGCGGCGTTCTATGACGAGGCACCTTTTTCCTCTTTTTTTCAGCTCGCAGGCGCACACGGCACCGAAAAGCCCGCTCCCGACAATCAAATAATCATACATATTCCTTTTCTTCCTTCCGCACGGAAAAGAGATAATGCCTCATATTCCCCCCATAATAACGGGTTATAAACTCTTTTTCTCTTTTCATGCCGATACTTTCGGCGACGCGGATAGAGGGATAGTTATCCGTCTTTATAATTGAATACACCTTTTCTCTGTTCAGAATATCGAAAGCATATCTTTTACAGCCTTCCGCAGCTTCGCGCGCATAGCCGAAATGCCAATGCTTTTTCTTGAACAAATATCCGATTTCTAAAACTTCTCTTCCTTCGCACGGCTGTATCGTCAGTCCCGCCTGTCCTATGACCTCCCCCGTAGCCTTTAATACGGCTCCCCATAATCCGAAACCGAAACGTCGGTAACGTTCCCGTTGTCTTTCCAGCCACTCCATTGTTTCTTTCTCCGAAAAGCAGTGTCCGTAAGCGTACATCACTTCTCTATCCATTAATATTTCCGCGAGAGCTGAAAAATCAGCCTCCCGTAATTCCCTCAAAATCAGGCGCTCGGTTTTCAAGACCATAAAAGTACCTCTAAGAAGACTTTTCTCTATTATATCAGAAAACACTCTGTTTTGCAATCAAAAATTTTCTTTTCAAAGAAAAAAACGCCGCAATCCCTTTCGGAAAGTCGGCGCTTTTTCAAAAAGTATTTTCGGATACGCAATAACAATTTTTCGGGAAGATGCATATAATGGGAATAAAAATCTGAGAAAACGTTCATACTCGGTAAATAAACGGCAAAAGGAGGAGTTTTCAGCATGTTTTGGATAGGATTTGTCGTCGGCCTCGTCGTGGGCGGAAATATGGGCGTTATCTGTATGGCTCTTTTTAAGGGACGGAAAAATTAATCGCAATACTTTTTGACGACCGCCTTCATTTCTTCAAAATGCTCTATCATATCCTTGGCAAGCGCGAGCTGACAACGACTGCGCACGAGATTGTGCTCAGGATAGTCCGTATGGAAGTATTTATCTCCGTCGAGATAATCGGTGAGAAATCTCATTCCGCACTCTATCGTCATTGTCAGCGCGCCCAAAGCCATCGTATTCTTTTCGTTTTCGGTGAGTTCGCCTTTCACTTTGCCGAGGAACCCTTTTGCAAACGCCTCGTACTTTTTTAGGTCGAGAGCGACTTTTTTTATGTCCTTTTCGTCCTCTTCCGCCGTATTCGCCGTGGCGCGAATCGCGTCTCCGAAATCGAACCCCACGAGTCCCGGCATGACTGTATCCAAATCGATGACGGAAAGATGCTCGAAACTGTCTTTATCGAAAAGTACGTTACTGCATTTTGTATCGTTATGCGTCACTCGAAGCGGAAGCTCGCCGCGGCGCTGCATTTTATACATTTCCGTCGCCCGCGCTTCGAGGCCGAGATACTCCTCTATCTCCCTCAAAGCGTTTTCTTTTCGGCAGCTGAGGTTGTTTTCAATCGCTTCGCGGAAAGTGTCGTAACGCATGACCGTATTATGAAAATGCGGAATGGCGATATGCAGTTTTTCCACGGGGTAATCGGCAAGGTGCAGCTGGAACTCCCCGAACGCCTTTCCCGACTCCTCTATCACTTTCAAATTATCCGTCAGAAGGAAGGACGCGGAATCGTCGATAAACCTGCAACAGCGCCAGAAGCCTCCGTCCTCTTCCCATGTATAGTATTTCCCCTCCGCGGTTTTTTGGTAATGCAGGACTCCCCTTTTTGCGCTGATACCCGTCCGTTTGATTTTTGCACGGACATACTCGGTGACGGAAGTAATGTTTTCCATTACCCGAACGGGATCTTTGAACACATAGGTGTTTACCCTCTGCAAAATATAGTCCTTGATTTCTCCGTCGCGGTAGAAGTATACCTTATATGTCGTATTGATATGTCCGAGCGTCAAAACTTCGCACGAGCGATATTCTCCCCGAATCTGAAAAATACGACATATTTTTTCAATGTGCTTTTCATCTATTTCTGTCATTATTGTTTCTCTCCCCTTGGCTGCAAATTCCTTACTTACTATTCGTATGCTATGGAAACGAAAAACCGTTACGGTTATCCGTTACATACCCGATTATCGATTTTATAGGTGGGAACGAGCCTTGCCACCAGCTCCTTCATATTGCCCGTCTCATCGTAGGCTTCCCCATACAGCTTGTCCAAAGTATCCCATAAAAATTCTTCGTCCAACTGAATCGGGCGGGCAATATTGATGAGTCCGTTCGCAGTCTTTTGCAGCCCCTCTTCTTTCATGAGCCGTTCTTCGTACAATTTTTCTCCCGGACGCAATCCCGTGCATACAATATTGATATCGACATTGGGTTCGAGTCCCGAAAGTTTGATAAGGTTATACGCGAGGTCATATATCTTGACGGGCTCGCCCATGTCCAGCACAAAAATTTGCCCCCCTTTCGCATAGGCGCCCGCCTGCAAGACGAGCGACACCGCTTCGGGAATCGTCATGAAATATCTTATAATATCCTTATGCGTAACCGTCACGGGACCGCCCTCGGCTATCTGTTTTCTGAAAAGCGGAATGACCGAACCATTGGAGCCCAACACGTTTCCGAACCGCACCGCCACGAATTTCGTATTCTTGCTGTGGCGGCCGATTGTCTGAATAATCATTTCGCAGATACGCTTGGTCGCCCCCATGATATTCGTCGGATTCACCGCCTTATCGGTGGAAATCTGAACGAACGTCTCCGTGCCGAATTCGTCCGCACAGCGAGCTACGTTCAACGTCCCGAACACGTTATTTTTTACAGCTTCGTTGGGGCTGGTTTCCATCAAGGGGACATGTTTATGCGCCGCCGCGTGAAACACGATTTGCGGGCGATATCTTTCAAACAAATCCCGCACCTTTCCTTGATCCCGCACGCTGCCGATTAAAGTCAACAAATTCAGAGAAGGGTCTTTTCGTTTCAATTCCTGTTCGATATCGTAGGCATTGTTTTCATAGATATCGAAAATAATCAGCTTTTCGGGACGATGCGTCGCTATCTGACGGCAGAGCTCGCTGCCGATAGAGCCGCCGCCCCCCGTCACGAGCACGACTTTATTTTCGATATATCCCATGATTTCGTCGAGGTTGACACTTACCTGCTCTCGGCCGAGCAAATCCTGAATATCGACTTTGCGAAGTTTGGACACGGTCACCTGACCGTCCGCGAGCTGATAAATTCCCGGCAGAACCTTGACGGGACACCCTAAATCCCGACAGCGGGCGATAATTTCGCTCTGCGTCTTTTTCTTGACAGCGGGCATAGTGACGAAAATCTCTTCCACATGATATTCCCTGACCAACCGCGGAAGCTCAAAGGTAGTGCCCGCGATTTTTACGCCGCTGACCGATTTCCCGATTTTGAAAGGGTCATCGTCCGCGATACATACGGGCTTATAGGAAATCTTATCCGAGGTGAGCATTTCCTTAATGAGGGCGGAACCGGCGGCTCCGCCGCCCACGATCATGACGCGTTTCCGATTAACTTTTGTCCGCGAAAGGTAATATCTGACGACGATGAGGATCCTTTTGAAAAATCTCGTCATAACGGAAAAATAGAAGAGGAATATACTGTATACAAGGGCCGTACTTATACCGACATAAGCCCGACCTGTAAGGACGGCAAAAATGACATTTGCCGAAGCGACGCCGACGATCGCAAGCGTTTGTTTCAGAGCGTCGATAATTCCGACCGTAGAAAACACAATTCCGTACATGCCGAACAGCCCGAAAAATAACAACGTACATGCGATATTTCCGAGCGCCCACCACACGAGCCAAAGGGAAAAACTTTTATCCCCGACCGTCATCAGATAGGCAATCAACATTGCGAGTAGGACGGACACTACGTCCGCCAGCATCAGAAACGCGATATGCCACGCTTTTGTTTTTGTACCTTTCATAGTTCCACTCCCGATATATTCGGCGAAAATTCTCGCTCTATATCCCTTTCCGACGTTATTCCACCGTGACGCTCTTGGCGAGATTCCTCGGTTTATCCACGTCCAATCCCTTCGCTACGCTGACGTAATATCCCATCAGTTGCAGGGGAATGACCGCCAGACTCGCCGTAAACAGCGAATCCGTGCGCGGAATATATGTAGTAAAGTCCGCCGTGTCCTCGACATTATAGTTTCCGTAAGCCGTCAAGCCCATCAAATAAGCACCGCGGCTCTTGACCTCCGCCATATTGCCGATCATCTTTTCATACAATTCCTGCTGCGTGAGTACGCTGACGACCAGCGTCCCGTCCTCGATCAGGCTGATTGTACCGTGTTTGAGTTCGCCCGCCGCATACGCCTCCGAATGGATATAGCTGATTTCCTTCATTTTGAGACTGCCTTCCATACTGACGGCATAATCGATTCCGCGGCCGATAAAGAAAATATCCTTTGCGTTTGCGAACTTCGCGGCAAACCATTGAATTCGTTCTTTATCCTCCAATACCCGTTTCATTTTATCGGGCAAAGCCAGCAGGTCTTTGACGAGCGAGGAATATCTCTTCTCGTCTATCTGCCCGCGAACCTTTGCGAACTGCACCGCCAAAAGGTAACCCGCGATGAGCTGCGTCGAATAGGCTTTCGTCGTCGCGACCGCGATTTCGGGCCCCGCGAGCGTATAGAACACGTCGTCCGCTTCCCGCGCGATGGAAGAGCCCACTACGTTGACGATCGCCAAGGTCTTTATTCCCCGCCCCTTCGCTTCCCGCAACGCCGCGAGGCTGTCTGCCGTCTCGCCCGACTGACTGATGATAATCACCAGGCCGTCTTTTTCGAGGAGCGGCTTACGGTAACGGAATTCCGACGCGAGGTCTACCCGAACGGGAATTTTCGCGAGGCTCTCGATGACGTATTGCGCCACCATGCCCGCATGATAGGCGGAACCGCAGGCGACGATATAAATATGCCCGACGGATTGAATCCGCTCCTTCGAAAGTCCGCATTCGGACAGATCGATTGTGCCGTTTTTGATTACGGAACTCAGAGTATCCTGTACGGCCTTGGGCTGTTCGTGGATCTCCTTCATCATGAAATGTTCAAAGCCCGCTTTCTCCGCGGCCTTTGCGTCCCACTTGATTTCCGTAATCTCTTTGGCGATCTCTTCCCGATCGATATTGAAGAAAGAGACCTTCCCTTTTTCCAATTTGGCGATTTCCAGATTCCCGATGTAATAGACGTTTCTCGTATAATTGAGAATCGCCGGAACATCGGACGCGAGGAAAGTTTCGCCTTTTTCCGCGCCGATGATCATGGGACTGTCCTTTCTTGCGACATAGAGTTCTTCGGGATAATCCTTATACATGACCGCCAGCGCGTACGAGCCGCGCACGCGCATCATACACCTTGCCAGCGCGTCTATCGGCCCGTCGCCGTATTTTTTATAATAATAATCGACGAGTTTCGCAAGAACCTCGGTATCCGTCTGAGAGTAAAACACATAGCCGCTCTTTGACAGTTTTTCTTTGAGTTCCTGATAATTCTCGATGATTCCGTTATGCACGACGATGACGTTTTTATCGTCGCTGTAATGAGGATGAGCGTTTTCGGCAGAAGGTTCGCCGTGTGTCGCCCAGCGCGTATGCCCGATTCCGCAGCAGCCCTTTACGGAAAGTCCGCTGTTCGTCTTTTCCGCAAGGACTTTCAAGCGCCCCTTGGCTTTGACGACCACCGCTTCCGCGCTGCCGTCGCGCACGGCGATCCCCGCCGAATCGTAACCGCGATATTCCAATTTCGCCAGCCCGTCGAGAAGAATGGGCGCCGCTTGTTTTTTACCGATATATCCGACAATTCCGCACATACCTTCTCCTCAATCCGCCCCGTGTCCTTTCTTTTTGAGCACGGACACGACTTCGTCCACGCAGGACTGACAAATTTCTTTGTTCTCCGCTTCCACCATGACGCGGATAACGGGCTCCGTCCCCGATTCGCGAAGCAGAATCCGCCCCGTGTCACCGAGCTTTGCCGCCACCGCCGCCACCGCGGCCTGTACGTCGGCGTCGTTTTTCGCCGCCGCTTTATCTTTCACCCGCACGTTTTTGAGAACCTGCGGATAAATCGTCACGGGTTCCGCGAGCTTGCCGAGCGTCGATTTCTTGGCAATCATCGCCTGCATGACTTTCAAACTGGTCAAAATTCCGTCGCCCGTGGAGGCGTATTTGGAAAAAATGATGTGCCCCGATTGTTCGCCGCCGATGCAATCGCCGTGCTCCGCCATATATTCGTAGACGTATTTGTCCCCTACCGCCGTCTTGGCATATTCGATTCCGATTTCGTCGAAAGCCTTATACAGACCGAAGTTAGACATTACCGTCGTAACGACCGTGTTGTTGAGCAATACTCCCCGCTCTTTCATATAGCGGGCATAAATATAAAGAATGAGATCCCCGTCTACGACGTTGCCCTTTTCGTCTACGCAAAGACACCTGTCCGCGTCTCCGTCGTAGGCAAAACCGACGTCGAGTCCGTTTTCCACTACGAACTTTTGCAGCCCTTCGATATGCGTGGAACCTGCGTTTTTATTGATATTCGTCCCGTCCGGCTCCGCATTGATGACATACGTCTTCGCGCCGAGAGCATCGAATACGCTCTTCGCGATATTCCAAGAACTGCCGTTCGCACAGTCAAGCCCTACCTTATAACCCTTGAAACTGTATATTCCGAGAGAAATAAGATATCCGACATAGCGGTTTCTGCCCGCAACGTAATCTACCGTGCGGCCGATTTCCTCCCGACGCGCAAAGGGAATCTCCTCCCACTTCTCCCCGAAAGCGCTCAGCTTTCCGTCGAGATAATTTTCGACGAGCTCCACCGTCCCTTCGTCCATCTTTTCCCCCTGACCGTTGAACAGTTTGATTCCGTTGTCGTAGTAAGGATTGTGGCTGGCCGAAATCATGATGCCGCAATCGAAACCTTCCGTGCGCACCACGTAAGCGACCGAAGGCGTCGTCGTAACGTGAAGCAGGTATGCGTCCGCACCCGACGAAACGAGCCCTCCGACTAAGGCGTACTCAAACATATACCCCGAGCGCCGCGTATCCTTTCCGATGACGATGCGCGCCCGCTCGCTCAGTCCCGAACGCTTTTTACATTCGTTGAAGTACCAGCCGAGAAAGCGGCCCACCTTATAGGCGTGGTCCGCCGTCAGGTTTTCATTGGCTTCGCCGCGAAAACCGTCCGTACCGAAATATTTACCCATAGACATTTCCTCTTATAAAAAATTTATTTCCTCTTAAAACTCTCAAATCCGAATCATTCTTTCCACATGCGGAAATTAATTATCCGCAATGCGAGGCGCTCCGTGCAAATGTCGGACTTTTCAGTGCCGACCTTATCCATTCAACCCTGTCCTCGAAAATTTCGCGCCATTTTTTCAGCGCTTTTCGGCCTCGCCCGATTTCTTTCCCTTAAAATATACGCGTGCAAGTTTCTCTTTTCGTTCTATATTAATCTTATTTTTTCTTTACCGTTACACCTCCTGTTTTCCAGATTGAATCCGCAGGCACGACCCCGCGGACACAGGACAGCGGATAAATGTTCGTGTTCCGCCCTATGATGGTTCCCGGATTGAGAACACTGTTGCAGCCGACTTCTACAAAATCGCCCAACATCGCCCCCATTTTTTTCAGTCCCGTCTCTATGATTTCCGTCCCGTTTTTTACGGTTACCGGCGTTTTGTCGGATTTTACGTTGGAAGTGATCGAACCCGCTCCCATGTGCGATTTATAACCCAATATACTGTCTCCGACATAATTATAATGCGGAGTTTGTACATTGTCGAACAGTATGACATTTTTCAGCTCTACCGAATTTCCCACCACACAGTTTTCCCCCACCAACGCAGAACCGCGGATAAACGCACAGTGTCTCACCTCCGTCCCCGCTCCGATAATACAAGGAGCTCCCAAGTACGCGGTCGGAGCGATTTTCACCGTTTTATGCACCCATACACTCGGGGAGATTTCCGTATATTCTCCCTTGTCTAATGTTTCGCCCAAAGCGAGAATAAAGTCTTTAATCCCTTTCAAAGCCTCCCAAGGATAAGTATATCTCGAAAGATACTCTCCCGCAAGGGTATGGCCGAAATCATACAGTTCCGCTGTCGTAAGCATGCACATTCCTCCGTTTTTATCTGATATATTATATTTATTATCCGCCGAAAAGCGTCAATCTATCATAGAACCCCTATAAATATTTTCCGCAAATCTTTCTGCTTTTTTCCCTTTTTCCCTAAAAAAGAAAACAACGAACGTAAAAACGGCATCGGCTTTATCCGTCGATGCTGAATTCGCGTCCGTTGTTTTGTCTTTTGTATCTCTCAAAAGGAGCTCTTTGAAACAGCTCCTCTTTCTCTTCGCTGGATTCTTCCAAAGTCATGCTTCTCCCCACAACTTTTTCTATCGGATATTTAATCAGGTCAAAAGACCTTAACAATTACTTACCGAATTTCTTTCCGCATATTTTATTGTATATAATCATATCACACATTTTTCACTTTGTCAATGGTTATTGAATATTTTTCTTTATTTTATTTACTTTTTTTGAAGTCTTCCTCATTTATTTTATTTGTAAAACATGTTATTTTATTTGATTGTGTGAATAAATATAATATTTTATCTCAAAATTTTTCTTTTCTACTTTTTTGAAAAAGCGCTCATCTCTACCCTGCCCATATGAAAGAAAAATCTTTTTCGTTATACTTCAAGGAATGAAATATACTAATATCTAACTTTTAGTTAGTCATGTCTTTCATCGGAATCGAAAGTTTCGCAAAAGCGTGCGGAAAAGGAAGGCGCTTCTTTTCCGATATAGAGATGTGTCGTTTCTCCGAAGGCGCAGCAGCGGAATATAACTTTTCCCTTGCGGCGTTCTTCCGTATATAAAGTCGTTACGGAGGTGGGCAGAGCTACGAATACATGAGCGAGGACGGTAGGAGGAATATTGAACAGGCGCGACAACAATACAGTTTCTAAACCGAAATGGCAAAAGAGCGCCACGGTATCTCGATTGGGATTTTCCGCGCGATAAATTTTCCCTTCCCGCATATAGCCATGTTTTGCAAGCAGTTCATCAAACCCCTGTATCACGTCACGATAATGTTCTCGGATATGCCCCGTTTCCATAAAGGGTTGATCCAGCCAGCAGTCGTTATCGTACATTTCCTTTCGCCCTGTCCAAAATTCGGGAAGCATATCCCAAATCAAATGATTCTTTTCCCCGTCGGGCAATTCAACGCGATAGTCAAATTCTTGCAGCCAAGGACATACTACGGGCGTCATTTTTAATTTTTCCGCCGTATAGGCACAAGTTTCCTTGGCCCGTCCCAAAGGAGAACAATAAATAAAATCGATCTTTTCCTTTACTAACATTCGGGAGAGCAATTCAGCTTCTCTCTTTCCTTTTTCCGTCAAGGTATCGTGTACGTAATCGGGGTCTCCGTGTCGTATGATCAGAAGTTTCATAGCTTTACCTCCGTGGATATTGCAGCGGAAGCCGAGCTTTTCATACTCGCTTTCCTAACGTCATTATACAAAAAAACCGGAACAAAGTCAATCGGAGAAAGAGTATTTTTATCAGACTAAAACCGGACGAAAAAAATTCGTCCGGTTTTTTATCATATCCGATTATACTTTGCGCCAGAGAAGTTCTCCGGGCGAAAGGGAGATTTTTTCAGCTTTTCCGTTTCCGTCATAGAAAGTCGTATCGACCGCCGAATCTCCGTTATTGACGAGGGCACATTCTCCGATCTGCGGATAATATTGCACCGTCACGGCCGTATCGTCACAATACCAGCGTTTAAGCAATTTTTCCTTATGGGCCACATAATGACAGGCACGGTACAAAATGCGCTCGTTCTGGACATTATAAGGAAGCCCTGCCATATAAAAGGCTCTGCCCTTGCCGTAATCGTTCACCGCCATGAATACGTCCTGTCCGCATATATCCAAAACCGAAGTATCGGGTTTCGCATAAATACTCTTCATTCCCTCGCCGTAATCGAGAGGAGCTTTCGCATCCTCCAAAATGAAATGCCCGCTTACTTTTTCGAGGTTATATTTATCCGTGGAAAGCGTAAATCCAAGTTCTTTATCGACTCCGAATACATCGGAAAGGACAAAATATCTGCCGTTTTTGAGATAGGCAGAGGGTTCCCCTACGCCGATGAGTCCGCCTCCGTTATAAACCCATTCCCTGACCTTTGCTTCCAAGTCGGGATTATTCCAGCACTTTCCGCCCGAATAAGCCGTTCCCGCGTCTCCGGCATTGATTGCGACATCAAATCCCTCCAATGCGCCGTTTAATACGTCGTCAAAGCTCAGGAACTCTACGTCTGCCGGCATTCCGCTGAGCGCCTCCAAAATGCCTTGATAAGAATATACTTTTTGATACCACAACTCATGAGCGACCATGAAGCACTGCCATGAACGAATTTTACCCCATGCGTTAATAACGGCCACTTTCAAATTGGAATAGGGATTATTTCCCTTTACCTTACGATAAATTTCTCTGAATTCATCTGCAATATGCTCGACTTCCTCCACAAAATCGGGAAATTTCGCGGCCAAACTCAAATACCCTCCGTAACCGATTCTGTCGAGCGGCTTTTTCAGCATAGCCCTACGCGCCGTGCGCCAATTCTTTTTTAATTCCTTGGTCGGTTCTCCGCCCTCATAAAACGTATCGGGGAAGAAATACGGCAAGAATCTTCCTTCTACATATTTAAGTCCCGGAATATCCGTCAGCATGCGCACCGTAACTCCGCCGCCCACACTGCCGACCACTGCATCGAGTCCGATACTTTGGAAATACTTTCCGTAAGGCTCGGTGCCTATCCAATTATCGCCGAGGAACATCATCGCTTCCCTGCCCTTTTCGTGAACCTTTTCCACCAGCTTTTTAGCCGTGGAAGAAACAAAGCGCATGGTAAAGTCCATATAATCGGAGAAGGCCTTGCTCGGTACACGGAAGGGGGAATTGTAATACCCTTCGTCAATAATATCCTCCGGACGAAGCGCATAACCGTATTCTTTTTCAAACGCTTCCAGCGCTTCCACACTGACAGAACCGCTATAACCGAACCAATCGACAAATTTTTCCTTCCCGATATGATTGAATAACAACGTGAAGTGATAGAAAAACGTCGTAAAGCGTACCACGTCCGTATCGGGATGTTCGTCCAGCCATTTTTCCATGCGCTTTACGATGTATTCTCCCGTCTTTTTACAACGCGCGTCAAACGGCAAATCCTTGTCTTTCGTCCAATGATTCGTGATGTAATTATACATCTGCGTACTGTCCCAAATGGCGCGGGCAAGAAACGAAACGGAATACTGGTGGAACTTTTTACAATTTTGAATCGTCACCAAATTGCTTTCCTTATCCGCCGACCAATCGGACACGGGAACTATCTCTCCCGTCGTGCGGTCGATAACCTCCCAATACTTGCTCATGTCGCAATCGTATTCCGGTTGAATCTGTTGCTTGAAATATCCGCGTAAAATATCCACGACCAGTGTTTCCTCCGCTGCGGCGATATATTCGCTGCATACGAAGAAATGTGTCCTCTCATCGGGCACGGTCTTTGCAAATTCGTTATCGCCGCGAGCAACGAAATAGGTCGAATAAATTTTATATCCCGCTCGCTTGATTTCATCGGGCATGGCGGTTCCGTCGCAATCGCGCACCGCATCTGCGCCCCAACGTTCCAAAAGTTTCAATGTCTCGTCTACGAATCCCGTTTCGGTGGGAATCGTGAGACCTCCTCCAAAAGTTTTCTTTTTCATATTTCTGTCTCCGATAAATCGGGCAAAACTTTGCCCTTATGCAAATATTCTTTTATAAAAATCGCTCTTTCAAAGGTATTATCCCTTTACGCCCCCGACCGTGATTCCCTTCGTCAGCTGTCCCTGCACGAAAGAATATACGATGAGTACCGGGATAATGACAATCATAAGCCCCGCATACATTCTTCCGAGGTCGTCGGCGACTTTCGATTCCCGCATGATTCTGAGCAACCCGACGGGAAGCGTCGCTTTTGCCTTATCCAAGAAAGTATTCGCCAAAATATACTCGTTCCAATAGGACAGGAAATTGAAGAGGATAACCGTCAGAATACTCGGCATTGCAAGCGGAGCACAAACATATAAAAAAGTTTTGAAATATCCGCATCCGTCAATTTTCGCAGCCTCCTCGAAACTGGGCGAAAGCGCTTTGAAATAACTGTTCATGAGATATATGCTGAACGAAAGACTCGTGGAAGCGTACAGTACGATAACGGTAAAATAGTTATTCGTCATATTTGCCCCGATTCCTATCGCCTTGCCGAAATTGAACAACATGATATGAAGGGGCAGGACAATATAATTGATATTGATAAATAACCCCGCCATAAAAATGAGGCTTATGGCTTTTGAACCTCGGAATTTGAAACGTGCAAGCGTATAGGAACAAGGCACCGCAAGAAGGACGAGCAACGCAAGACTCGCGGCTGTCAGAAAAATCGAATTTCCGAAATACGTACCCATGCTCGCTCTGTTCCATGCATTGACATAGTTCTGAAAATAAAATTGTTTCGGGAAAGAGAATGCGTTGGAATTGATTTCCTGCGTCGTTTTTAAGGAGGACATGACCACCCAGAAAAGCGGCAGCAGAATAAGGAGCGCGAATACAATAAGCAAAGCATATTTGAAAATTTTCGCAGCATAACGCCCTACTTTCTCCCAGGAGAAACCCGATTGATTTTTTATCTGATTTTCCATCATATTTTCCTCCCGTCAATATTGTACCGTTTCACGGCGGGTCAAAAATTGAACAATCAGGGAAACCCCGTACGCGAACACGAACACAACCATTCCGATTGCCATGGCATAACCGTATTGAGAACCGAAGAAACTATACATATACGAAAGCAACACGTGAGAATTCGCCTGCCCCTGCGTCATCGCGTCCACGAACAGGAAGCTCATATTGATCGTACTGATAATAAAGAACGTGAGCGTGGTACGGATTACGTCCCAAGTCAAAGGCACCGTAATCATGAAGAACTGACGAATTTTACTGCATCCTTCGAGATCCGCGGCTTCGTAAAGGTGGTCGGGGACGCCGTCCATCCCCGCGATATACATGACCATATAATACCCTACGGCCTGCCAGACCATGGCGAAAGTAATACACCACATAACCGCGTCCATGTCCCCCAGCCAACCCGTATACGCCTTATCGAAAAGTTTCGCTATCGCGCCGATCACGCCGTAAGAGGGAGCGAATACCGCAGAAAAAATAGCGGAAATGACGACAATGGACAAAATATTCGGGATATAGAATACGATACGGAAAAAAGTTTTTCCTTTTGTTTTCCCCTTAGAAAGCACCGCCGCAAAAAACAACGCAAAGCCTATCGTAAAGATCGTTACGAAGAAAATAAGAAAAAGCGTATTCTTGAACGCCGACCAAAAATCTTCGTTATGAAACAATACTTCGTAGTTTTCGGTTTTAATAAATACTTTATCCCCTATGCCGTCCCAGCTGAAAAAGGACGTATACAGCATATTGAATACGGGAAGTATGACGAACAACAGGAACAAAACAAGCGAAGGAACGACCGTCGCAATAATAAACCCCGTACGAGCTTTGTCCGCTCTTCGCTTTTCTCTGTCAATTTTTTTGAATACTTTTTCGCCCGCGGTCTTCTCGGCGGGTACTTCCGTAGACAAATTTTCCATCATCTGCCTCCTTTTTGAAAATCAAGGGAGGAAGAGCCTCCTTCCTCCCTGCTCGGTTCCATTCAATCGTTACTTAATGATTTTTGCCCGCAACTTATCGCTGGCTTCTTCCAACCTGGCGATCCATTCGTTCAGAAGGGTTTCGTCCGTTTTGCTCGCGTTGCTGGAATTGAATACTTTATCGTTGAGGTCGTTGAACAATACGTCGCTCCATTTAAGTCCCGGAACTTCGTCGGTCGCCACAAAGCTGCCCGATACCGCGCCGTTGCCGTTATATGCATTGTAAAGTTCTATCGTGGAATCGGGAATCTTGTTTTCCTTAGCATTCTTCAAAGCATCCTGCGTGGGAATAATCGCTTTGGATTCCTCCGCGACGATCTTCGCGCCCGTATCGCTGAAATAATAGAGCAGGAACTCTTTCGCAAGTTCGCCATGTGCCCCATCTTTATGCAGATAGACGTTTTCAAGGAAAGTATTCACGTAGCTCTTGGAACTTGCATCTTTCTTGGGCAGAGCCATGAATCCCCATTTGTAGTCTTTCGGGGTGCTTGCCGACATTTCGGAGGGCAGCCAGTCGCCGTTGGGAATAAACAGAGCGGTACCTTTCGATTTTCCGTCCTGAGTGCCTATGACTGCCTGTTGATTCTTTTTGAAATCGGTGTTCGCCTGAGCGACCGTATTCGGTTCGAGATAATTACGGAGCTTGACGACGACGCTCAAAGCATTTTTTATATCGGCGTCTTCCCAAATCCCGTCCGTATAACCGAGCATATCGAGGAACTTTTCCTCTCCTGCAATTCCTGCGACCGCAGCATAAATAAACCCGTCGAAATAACCTGCGGTGGGATAGGTGAACAGTGCGGGATGTTCTCCGTCGACTTTATTTCCGTTCGCTTCAATTGCGTCGTTCAACTCGTCGCCGAGCGCCCAGAATTCCTCCCAGGTCGTCGGGAGCTTATATTTGCCGTCCGTGCCGTTTTCGTTGAATCTCGACGCATCGTACCAAAGCCCCGTCGGGGAGTAGAATGCGGGAAGCGTATAAACTTTTCCGTCGCCGTACGGCTTAGTCGTATAGTTTTCCAAAAGCCCCGGAACGAGCTTGTCTCCCAGCGTCGTTTCCTCTCCGTAGACCTTTTCGTCGAGCAGCGAGGTCAAATCCGTCAACTGTTTGCTGCGGACGAGGCTTTCCGTCAAATCCACGCCCGTCATTCCGAAGTTCAGAAACAGTACGTCGACTTTCGTTCCCGTATTCAGAGCATTCCGTACGTCTCCCGTTACGTTATCCGCACCGCCCTTGATGACGTTGAGTTTAAGATCTTCGAGTCCCTTTTCTTTGAGGTAGTCTTTATAGACGTCTGTCTTCTGGAATTCCTCGTACAGCCTCTCGACATAGGTTTCGCCGCGGCCGCCCGAAAGATAGGCGACGGTAAACTGATTCTTGTTATCATCGCCGCACGCCGCAAGAGCTATCGAGCTTCCCAACATCACAACCGAACTGATTAACGCTACAAATTTTTTATTCATAACTTTCCTCCTCAGATATTCGCTTTTTCCGCGTTATCTTGTCTATATTGTAAAGGAAAAAATTCCCTCTTTCAATAACAAAGTTGCGCCGTTCTATCAAAAAATTGCGGTTACATACAGATATTTTTCTGAAAAACGAACAATTATATACCAATCAAACGATAAAATGTATCAATATATAATTTCTATTTTCATCTTGACGAAAAGTTTTTTTTATGTTATAATATCTGTAACAGAGTAAGGGGCGAATTCCAATATGAGCAGTATACGCTATGAATTTTCCGATGAGGAACTCAACAATTTCAAGCCGAAGCTTTTATATCTGACTCAGTCGGAATACGGGGACGATTGGCATTCCACCCCGCATTATCATCCCTTTTTGGAACTTTTATACGTCTTTGACGGTAAGGGAGAATTTATCATCGATACGCAGGCGTTTTCTTTGACGCGCGGCGATTTTGTCATCATCAATCCGTACACCATACATACGGAAACTTCTTCCCCGAAAAATCCGCTCAAATATTATATTTTCGGAATCGATAATATCTCTTTATCTGCTCGCCAAAAATCACCCCCCCCCCGACACGATACGCTCGCGGAGAACGGTGGCTTTTGTCCCGTATTTCACAATCCCGAATACAGCGAAAGAACGCTCGGATATGTACAAAAAATAGCGGATGAATTCGAGCAAAAGGCGCCTTACTATGAATTGATGGTATATCATCGGCTTTGCTGTCTGTTGATTCCCATACTTCGGACGAACGATCTTTCGTTCTCTGAAACGGTAGACAACCGAAACGCAACCAAAGAAATCGTCTTTGTAAAGCAGTATATCGATCGGCATTTTGCTTTCGATTTGACATTGGACGAATTGGCGCAAAAGGCTTTTATCAATAAATTTCATTTAATTCATTTCTTCACCCAGGCCTACGGAGTTTCCCCCATACGCTATCTCAATCAAAAGCGTATACAGGAAGCAAAAATATTATTGCGTACCACAGATCTCAATGTGACTTCCGTCGCAAACGCGGTAGGATTTGCTTCTCCTTCTTTTTTCGCAAAAAAATTCAAAGACCTCAACGATATTTCGCCTACGGATTACCGAAAAAATATGCGGACAACGTAACAGACGACTCAAAGCTCTCGGACGGAAAAACGGACGCTCGAAAATCAAGCGGAATAACAGACAATATATATATATATATTCGTACGCCAAAATATAACAAGCCCCCGACGCAAGTATTCGTCGGGGGCTTGGCTGTCTGAAATTGGGTTTTGAATTCTCTCTGATAAAGCGCGTTTTCTGTATTTTCAATTTTTCAAGGACAGAAAGTAAGCCTGTAAAGCGATAATCGTCTTTCCGTCATTAATTTCTCCGCTTTCCAACATACGCTTAACCGTTTCTTCGGGCAGAAACTCCGCCGTCAGAAATTCTCCCTCGTCGAGGTGGGCGGAGGTATGCGTTCCGCTTTCGGCACGATAAATATAAATCTTTTCGTTCGTATATCCGGGAGTGGGATACATCGTAAACAGAAGCGTCAAACAATCCGCACGGATTCCCGCCTCCTCTTCCAGCTCCCTAGCTGCTGCAAGGGCCGGTTCCTCTCCCGCATTGAGCTTGCCCGCGGGAATCTCATAAATCGTCTCTCCGTAAGCGTATCGATATTGTTTGACCAATAAAATTTTTCCGTCCTCCGAATAGAGCACACAGGCCCCGCCGGAGTGTTCCACTATCTCTCTTTTACAGGGTTTCCCGTCCGGACGGAGAGCGTCGTCGGCACGGACGGAAATAATTTTCCCGCGATAGACATAATTTTTTTGCACAGTTTTTACATAGATTTCCGTCATCTAATTTTCGATTTCCCAGTAAACCTATTTTTTCTCCGCAGATATCACAGATTTTCTTATCAAATAATCCCATAGCTTTCCTTTCT
>USMU01000031.1 GCA_900555925.1 uncultured Clostridium sp.
ATGTCGGCAATATCTCCGACGATAGACGGCGTAGCGCCGATGAGTCCCGCCGTATACGGGTGTTCTCTGTATTTGAACACGTTCGCCACCGAGCCGTATTCCATCAGTCTGCCGCCGTACATCACACCCATGTAATCCGCAAATTTTGCGACGACGCTGATGTCATGCGTCATGAGCAACATGGAAATACCGCGCTCGCGATTGATTTTTCGGAGAAGATTGAAAATATAGTTCTGCGTAATCACGTCGAGCGCGGTCGTCGGCTCGTCGAGAATAATGAGTTCGGGGTCGAGCAGCAGAGCGAAGGCAATCATGACGCGCTGTTTCATGCCACCCGAAAGCTCGTGCGGGTAGGAAGCGAGGACTCTGTCCGCGTCCAGCTTGACATATTCCATCAGATCGCGGCATTTTTGTTCCTTTGCTTCCCTGTCCCCCGATTTTTGTTTCTTCTCCCCTTTGGGCAATTTCGCCTCGTGCGCGTCGAGCGTTTCAAAGAACTGCTGGCGCACGGTCATGACGGGATTGAGCGCGCTCTGCGCGGCCTGAAAGACCATGGAGACCTTATTCCAGCGGAAGGCGCGCATTTCCTTATCGGAGAGTTTATCCACGCGGATTTCTTCTATTTCGCCCTCTTTGTTTTTTCCGCGGAAGAGAATTTCTCCCGCCGCGACGCGTCCCGGTTCGGAAATGCAGCGAATGAGCGAGGAAGCGAGCGTGGTTTTCCCCGAACCGCTTTCTCCGACGAGCGCGGTGATCTTTCCGCGTTTGAGCTCAAAATTTACGTCGGTGACCGCGCGGATGGTATACTTTTTCAGGGGATAATCTATGGATACGTTGCGGAAAACCGCTATATTGTCCGTTTGTGTCTGCATATCCCACCTCAAAGTACCTTCAAACGAGGATTCAACGTCTCGTCGAGCCCGTTCGCCAGCACCAAAGTGGCAATTTGAAAGACGATGATGCAAACGAGCGGATACAGGAGTATATAGATATTTTTCACGTTCATGAGTCCCTTTGTCCGAGCGGCGTTGATGATGGCGCCCCAGTTGGTCGGGTCGTAAGCGGCAAGTCCCACGAGCATGATACCCACGCTCGCCATAATCGCGTTGCGCATGGCCATGACGAAATTGATGGCAATATACGAAAAGACGTTGGGCATCAACTCCTTGAAGATAATGTGTGCCTTACTCATGTGCATGACTGTGCAAATCTGAATAAAGTCCCTTTCTTTCAGGCTCATGATTTGTACGCGAATGGAGCGGCAAAGTCCCGCCCAGCTCCATATCGAAATGATGACGGCGAGCGATACGGGCGTATTGATGGTAACGATCGCCGCGAGCAAAAGGTAAATCGGGAATGACGGAATGGATAAAAAGATATTGGTAACAGACATGATGATTTTATCCACCCAACCGCCGAGATAGCCGCTGACGATGCCGAGCACCGTACCGAGAACGACGGTGAAAATCGCCGAATAGAAAGCTATTTCCAAAACGGAGCCCGTTCCCGCAATCACCTGACGGAACACGTCTCTGCCGAGCCAATCCGTCCCGAAGGGATGTTTCAGGGAGGGCATGAGATAGCTGTTCGCCATGTCGGTATTGGAGTCATACGGAAAAATCATGGGTCCGAAAATCGCCACGAGAATGAAAAAGGCGAGAATGGAAAACCCTACGATTGTTTTGCCGTTAGAAAAGACTTTTTTCAGTCCGCGAAGCAGCGACGAGCCGAATTCTCGCATGACGCGCGCAAAGGCGGAAAGAAATTCGTTCCATTTATTTTCCTTTGTTTCCTGTGCCATAAGCTCACCCCTTTCTTACGCGCGGGTCGACCAGCGGATAGATGAGATCCACGACGAGGTTGACGAGAATGACCATCGCGGCGGAAAAGAAAATCAATCCCTGTACGACCATGTAATCTTTATTTACGATACGATTGGATATTTCCAGACCTATGCCCGGATAATTGAAAATGCTTTCCATGAGCGTCGCGCCGCCGAACAACGCCCCGAACGATACGCCAAACTGCGTAATGAGCGGCAAAAGAGCGTTCTTTTTCATGTATTTGCGGCGTATCAGTCCTTCGCTCAGTCCCCTCGCGCGGGCCGCGAGGATATAATCCTCTCCGAGCACGCCGATACAGCTTCCGCGCATGTGCAAAATCCAGTTGCCCGTCTGCACGATCGTATACGACAAAATGGGCAGGAAGGCGTAATACAGCACGTTCAAAATAAAGGGAAGATTAAACCCCGGCGTCACTTTGAAAGCGTCGTAATTGTTCTGTGCGGGGAACCATTTGAGCTGATAGGCAAATACGATGACGAGAATGAGCGCGATGAGATAATCGGGCACGGACCCCGAAACGGCGATATAGCCGGACGCGACTTTGTCGGCCACGCCCTTGCGCTTTTGCGCGACAAATCCGCCCACTGCAATCCCGATAAAGAAACTGATGAACAGCGATACCGAGGAAATGAACAGCGTCCAGGGCAGCCTCGTCGCAATCAGGCTGTTCGCGGAGACGCCCGTTTCGAGGTAAGAATTTCCGAGTTCTCCGCGGAACAGACCGCCCATGTACCGAACGAAAGCCTGAAAGACATTTTCGTTCGGGTCGTAGTTGAGGAGTCCCGCCGCAAGTTCATAGGCCCTGTCGAAGGTAATGCCCTGTTGATTTTGGAGTTTGAGGGCATATAGTTCGACGATGTCGCCCGGAATCATGCGCAGGAGGAAAAACAAGGCGATAATCGAAAGCGCCAAGGTAACCAGGGATATGCCGATTTTCGCAAAAAAGTAACTGTACTTTTGAAAGAAGCGACCGCATACCCCGAAAAATTTTTTAATTTTGGATTTCCCGGGGGGCGTCGCCGCCCCGACGGGATTCATGCTTTCGTTCATAAGTCAATCCTTTTATACATTCGGCTGATAGATGCCGTTAATGAACATATAGTTAGTGGCATATACAAGATTTGTGCGGGCGACTTCAAAGAAGTCGTCCGTTCCCGCTGCGGGAACGTAAGTCACGTTTCTGTCCTTAGACCAATATTCTTCGAGCGGCACGCCGCTGATTTTCCCGACGTTGAGGGTAGAAGCGGTAACGTTCTGGAAGAACTGAATTCCGAGGTCCATATTCGCAAGGCCCGTATTGAATACGTCCACGAGATAGGTGAGATCTTCCTCGTCTACGGAGTAGAAAGAGTTAATATACGCTGCAAATTCATAAGTTTTTTCGTCTCCGTCCAATCCGTCGAACACGAGTTTCACGTTTCCTGCTTTTTGTGCATCTTCGTAATCGGTAGGATATCTGTCGACGTGAATCCACTGCGAATAGACGCTGGAAAACTGATTATAAGAGCCGGTGGGATAGGAGAAGGACATATTCAAGTCCGTCCATTCCAGCATTAAATCATAAGGGCAATTTTCCGCCGTCGCATTGGAATAGAAGTTGCTAGATTTGAGAAGGTCCACCGTTATGCCGAAATTAGTGAGCTGAGCGGCAGCCGCTTCCGCCGCGGTAGAGGCAATATCCGAAGTGCTGGGCGTACCGAGAGTCAGCCTGACCTGCTTGCCGCTCGCATCGTACCAAAGCCCGTTCTGTTTCTTCCAGCCCGCCGTATCGAGAAGTTCTTCCGCCTTTGCCGCGTCGTGCGAATATTCGGGCAGAGCTTCAAAATGTTCTTCGCTCATATACGTTTCGGCTTCGGAAGGAGCCATGCCGAGGAGGGGATAATAGGAGGTCGTGGCATACGGATTTGCCGCAAGAGTGATCTCCTCTCTGTCGAAAATGTATTGGAACGCCCTGCGGACTTCGGGGGTGAGGATTTCGTTTTCGAGATTGAATACGATTCCGATTGCACCCGGGTCATACATTTTGAGATTGACGAGGTCGCTGTTGGAAGCGAGCATGCTTTCCAAAGTATCCTTCTGAATAAACCCGTCGTAATAGTCTACATATCCGTTCGTAATCAAAGAATACGTCTGATTGAGGTCGTTGGAGGAATACAGCTTGACGCGCTCGAAGCCGATGTTATCCGCGTTCCAATAGTATTCGTTCTTGGTGAGCAATATTTGCGTCGCCGAGAAAGTATCGAGCTTGAACGGCCCCGTAGCAATGTACCAGCTCGGACTGTAATTGAAGAACGCATTTTTGGTGATATTGAGCTCGGAAATCTGTTCGTCCGTCGAAAAGCGGTTGAACGCGCCCCAGAGATTGGGATTTTCGTTGACGGGGCTTTCCATGACGATTTCGTAAACGGGGTCTACATACGCCGCAAAGACGTCGTATTTTACGGTGCCCGATTTATCCTGCGCGAGAAGCAATTCCTTTACCGTATCCGCAGGCTCTTTGAGCGGGTTCCAGATAAATTCCACGGTCAAGTCGTCCACGACCTTGACCGCCGCCATGTAGTTGCTCGACGTGGGGTGCATAATGTAATAGTAAGCCCATACGTCCTTCGCGGTAAAGGCCTCGCCGTTCTGCCATTTGGCGTTTTCGCGAATTTTTCCCGTCGTGACGGGAACGGTAGTCGCGCCGTTCTCGACGTAATACTCATAGGCGTCCGCCCCCATTACGTCTTTATAGTCCTCGATAGGCGCTTCGGAATGAGTGGGAAGCTCCGCCGCAAGTTGGCAGAAAATTTCGTCCGTGGAACGAACATACCGCCAAAGTCCTTCCACAACGAAGTAGTCGAATGCATTGCAGGACGTGTTGCTGTCGTAATGGTTGACGAGCCCGCTCGCCGTCCAAGTAGCGACCATGGAAAAGGAATTATCGGAATTTTTTCCCGTTCCTCCGCCGTCCGAACAGCCGACGAGAGCAGAAGCGCCCAATACGAGAGACGTCAGAAAACAACCGAGTTTTTTGAAAATGGATTTCATAAATTTTCCTCCCTGAATTTATTTGAGTTGAAAATACAGTCAAATTGATTAATCAAAAATGTTATTGTAATCGGCGAGCTTACATACCTCCGCCGCGGAAATTTTCGCGCCCGCGCCGCCGCCCGCAATTCCGAGCGTATAATTCCCCGTCAGGCGGGTATTGCACGAAAGAGAATATTCGTCATTGACATACGCTTCGATGAACGGACCGTCCGCAACGACCTCCAAACGGAAGGAGGTTTCCGACGCGTCTTCCAGCTTTATACTGCATCCTACCGAGCCGCTGTCTATGGAGAGATACAGTTCCCCGTCCGTTCTTTCGAGACGGACGTAATAGGTAGTACCGCCTTCGGAGAGTGTAAAGCCTGCATAATCAGCCGAAGCGGGAAGCTCGATATCCGCCGAGAGCCAGCTTCTGCCGTAAGTCTCGCCGAGAGCGGCTTTTCCCGTATCGCTCGAAACGATAAAGCTGTTTTCAGAGACGTTCATGCCCGAAACTTCGGCATTGTCTTTTCCGAAAGAAGCGACGCGCCCCATATTCAGAAGGTCTGAGAGATATTCGTCGCAGCGGGTGCCGAGCAATCCGTCGGGCTTTTGATAGACTTCTCGCGCGAGGTTGAGATAGCCGCCCCAAACGTTCGCGTGCGGCGTATAATTGAGCCAGCCGTACATATACCACATATCGCCCACTTTGCAGAGCTGCGCGGCATGGAGGTCGCCGCCCTCCAAGGCATGCTCGGGTTTGGAATTCCAATCCACTTTATCGGGAGAAACGCCGACGTCCCCCACGAGATAGGTTAGATAACCGACATTTCCCGCCGTACCGGTTCCGTAAACGGAATAGAAAAGATACCACCTATCTCCGATTTTTTTCAGTTGAGGACATTCGGGATCTCCCCTGCCCGTCAAATCGACCAGCCGTACTGCTTGGGTGGAAAATATGCCGTCTTCTCCCGCCGTATAGAGGGCGAGCCCCTTTTCTCCTTGCGCCTCCGCAGAGGAATAATAATTCATTACCACGCAGTAGTATTTTCCGCTATCCGCGTCGTAACAAATATCGGGGTCGCGGCCGGAATATACCCCCTCGTCGAAATAGGCGCGCCAGGTATATTTGAGAAGTCCGTCCGCTTCGTCTACATACGGCTCGGCAGCGTTTTTCCAGACGATTAAGTCGTCGCTTACGGAGCCTCCCGCATAATTTCCTTTGCCGTAGCTGCTGCGATAGCGGCCGTCCTTATCCACATATACGCCCAAAGCGTAATAGAGTTCCTGTTCGGGCGGGTTTGTCTCGTCCATTTTCAGTTGAACGTCATCATACTGTATAAAATTCCCGCTGACGGAGAGAAGCGAGGCGTATTGTTCGACCTTATCTTGCGTTTGAAGACCGGTAGAAAGGTAATACATATACAATTTTCCCGATTTTTCGTCGTAAAAGGGATGAACGTCTCCGTAATATCCGTCTACGGTATGATGAAGGGAAACCTCTTCCGCCAGCGTATAATCGACGGTCGGATTCCAATACACTTCCGCGTCGCCCGATACGATGAATCGGAGCGTTTCCCCTTCCTTCAATTCGAGCGTATGCGAATGATAGACGCCGATTTTATCCGTTATTTCATATTCCGCGACGAGAGAATCTCCCTGCACAATCGACACCTTCGCTCTTTCGCCCGAAAGAAGTTCGGGATTTCCGTAAACGTGCGCCTGTCCCGAAACGGGTACGGAAAACGTCCGCACGGCGTCGGTATCCTGCGCGGCGCGCATGGTTCCGTTCTCCATAGAGGCTCCCCCGCCCGTCCAGCTTCCGTCCTTGAAAGACATATCGGAGAAAGTTCCGTCCGTACAATATTGATAGCGGAAATGATTATATCCCTGTTCCTCGCAAAGAGTATAGCCGTAAGACGCCTTATACAGCGCCTTTCCCGTCAGGGGTTCCGATTTTTTCTGTTCCGTCCGATACAGGTCGGCATAGGTCAGTTTTTCTTCCACGAGATTATCCTCCTCTTTTTCCCCACAGGCTGAAACGGCAAATACGTTCAACAGGCATACCGCCGACAAAAGAAATGCCGCGACACTCTTTTTCATTCCCTGTTCTTCCTCCCCCGTATAACGGATATTACTTTGACGACGGCAATCAATATCGTCATCAGTCCGGCGGAAATGACCGTAATATACCATTCCGCCGTACCGAACGGCACAAATATCAACATAACGATATTAGCAATCAACAGAAATAACGCCGCCTTTACCGCAAATGACATCAATGTGCTTCTCATATCGGTCCTCCTTATCGATAAAGTTTTATATCTTCGAAACGTACATTCGTATTGTGCGCAAAAATTCCGAATTTTCCTTCTTTCCGGTCAAACATGCGCGCACTCATAGCGACTTTGTCGTTTACGTATACCTCCAATACACTCCCTTCAAATATAATCATCAGCTTGTTTTTCTCGCCCGCTTTTATCGGACAATACCGCTCCACATCGATCTGGGTATGTCTCGTATTGTCCTCGCGCGGCTGAATATCCAACGCCAAGCGATTGAAGCGCGGCTCGAACTTTACGGCGTAGAAGCAATTTAATTCCTCATCTGCCCGCATATATACTCCGAAATCCCCACAATCGTCCGAGGCGGTAAACGCCATTTCTATCCTTCCGTTTTCGGGAAGGTCTCCGAGGAGGGCAAGGCTCTTTCCCTCTCCCCCGAGTGAATATGTATCTCCGCCTTTCTCCGCCTCTGCAAGCGAAGTAATTCCCTTCTCCCGTTCGACGTTTCCGAGCGTCCTTCCTTCCGCGAGCGGCAACGCCGTGCCATATTGCTTCGCTATCTCATCGGGACATTTTACGCTCAGCGTACCGTCCTTTTCCTGCACAATCTCGTGAGGGATAATAGTCCCGCCCCACTGCCAGGGCGCCCCGTCTTTTTCTCCGAGCTTGATACAGTTCCAGCCGAACAGAATTCTCCGACGGCCGTCCGAAACGCTCTTCGCCGCATAGAAGGCATGGCCGTCAAAATTGTTCACCTTCGGAGAAATCCACGGCCCGTAAGGAGTACGGCTCATGCGGTAGGTCGTCACGATTTTATCGGTAAATTCACTGAACACGAGATACCACCAATCTCCCATCCTGAACAAATCGGGACATTCGTGCGTGAAATAGGCATGCGGAGCAAAAAACGGCTCCTTATCGACCTCCCAATGCAAAAGGTCGTCCGAATGTGCGATGAGCGTCACGCCCTTGCTGAATACGGGGTCTCCGTTTTTCAGTCGTCCCGCGATAAGCATGCAATATTTCCTCTTTTCCTCGTCGAAAAATACGAACGGGTCGCGGAAATCGTGCATTTCCAGCCAATCGGGCGCTTCAAATACAAAGTTTCTGTCCTTCTCCCAATGAATGAGGTCGCGGCTGGTCGCCCGCAGAATTTTTTGCTCGGGAAGCCCCTTTGCCCGCAAATGAGGATTATGACCGGTATAAAAAATAACGTATTCGTCTCCCGCCTTGATGCAACAGCCCGTGAAAACATATAAATCCTGCTCGTCTTCCCCGCCGCGCAAAAGTACGGGTCCCATCTCCGTATAATCCACAAGATTCTTTGTGGTCAAAAGACACCACGGACACCCTTCTCCGTGCTCTGCAATGTCGCGGTAATCCCTCAGATAAAACAGCTTAAACTCCCCGTCCTCGAAAAACGGTATTACGTCCGCACATACCGCTTTCCCCGGTGCCCTATAAAACATTGTCGCCTCCGTTAAATCTTCTTTTTTGATATGCAAACGTTTGCACATTTTACAAAAAATAATAATCGTTTGACAAAAAAACGATATGCAAACGTTTGTATTTTGATTTTAGTATATCATATACTTTTTATTTTGTCAATAGGGATTTGAAAAATTTTTTTAAGAATTTTTTATGGCAAAAGAGCGATTCGGATTTTTTTCGCTTTACAAAGTTTATTCGATTTGTTATAATTCAAAATATACAGAAATTCATTTTTGCGGGGGTAGACAGAAAATGATTACCATAAAAGACGTTGCCAGCCGCGCGAAAGTTTCTCCTTCAACAGCTTCGCGTGCGCTTAGGCGAATCGGTTATATAAGCAATGAAACGCACGAAAGCGTCTTTCGTGCGGCCGCAGAATTAGGTTATATAGCGAATTCCACGGCGCAGCAGTTAAAGAAAAATACAACAAAAACAGTTGGATTTATCATTTCCGACAGCAACAATGAATATTATTTCAGTATTCTTTCGGATATACAGAAAATGCTCAATGAAAACGGAATGAATCTGGTCATTGCGTTCAGTTCCGAAAATCCCGTAGACGAGGAAACCTGTTTTCGTTCCTTGATTGCCAGCCGTGTCTCTGCAATTTTTTTTACGCCTACAAGCAAACAGAACGCGGAAATTATACGGGTAGCCAAGAAAAACGGTATCAAGGTAGTACAGCTTTTCCGAAATATCTACGAGGACCTCGATACTATCATCAACGACGATGAATCGGGCTGTAAACAGGCCGCAGAAAAATTATTGGAGCTCGGCTGCCGCAGATTGCTGCTCGTCGATGTAGAATATCGATATTTGGAGTCGGGAAAAGTTCGTCCCGATAGAAGCACGGGATTTTTACAGGCGTTCAAAGACAGCGACGCCGTATATAAAATTCTACGTTTTCCTCTGATAGATTACGATACTGCCGTGCTTTCCGAAGCCATAGACGAATTTTCCCCCGACGGAATCATTACGGCCACAAATGTGGCAGGGCTGGAAGTGCTATCTCATATCATGCGAAAAAAACTCTCAAAGGTTCGTTTCATTACCTTTGACGACAATCGCTGGTTGCAGTTTTTCTCTATTTCAGCGATACGGCAAAACTCTACGCTTCTCGCAGACGCCATTAAAAGTGTAATCTGCTCGCAGGAAAGCGGAGTCCGTAAAGTGAGTATCCCTCAAACGCTTTCCCTTAGAAACGATTGTTTGGCGGATTCCCTCAAAGATATAAAAATCTGACGCACAGAAGTCCCTTTTCTTGATTCGGTATTCCGTATTGAAAGACAGCGGAGGAGATAAAAGTATCTCCTCCGCTGTTCATTTATATAAAGATTGTCAAACGGCAAACTGACTGTTATAGAGAGCGGCATAGGCTCCATTCGTTTCCAAAAGACTCTGGTGCGTTCCCTGTTCTATAATGTTTCCGTTTTCCATAACGAGAATCAAATCCGCATCGACGATGGTGGAAAGGCGGTGCGCGATAACGAAACTCGTCCTGTTTTTCATGAGCGCTTTCATCGCCTTGCCGATTTCCATTTCCGTGCGAGTATCTACACTCGACGTCGCTTCGTCCAAAATGAGTACGGGCGGATCGCATAAAAATACGCGAGCAATGGTGAGGAGCTGCCTCTGCCCCACGGAGATATTTTCCGCTTCATTGGAAAGCACGGTATCATATCCCTGCGGCAACGTATGTACGAAGAAATCGACGCGGGCGGCTTTTGCCGCCACTTCTATCTCTTGTCTGGTCGCGTTCGGCTTTCCGTAGGCGATATTTTCCGCAATCGTCCCCTCAAACAGCCAGGTGTCCTGCAAAACCATGCCGAAATTGCTCCGAAGCCCCGCATACGTCATATCCGCCGTATTTTTTCCGTCGAGAAAAATGGCTCCGTCGTTTACTTCATAAAACCGCATGAGTAAGTTGATCAAAGTCGTTTTTCCCGCTCCCGTACTTCCCACGACAGCGATTTTTTGCCCTGAATGAGCTGTAAAACTGATATTTTTCATCAAAATGCGTTCCGGAGAATACCCGAACTTTACATTTTGAAATTCGATTTTTCCTTCGGCCGAAAGGACGTCGGAGGGATTTTCGGGATCGGGCGCAATTTCGGGTTCGTCCAACATATCATAGATTCGTTCAAGCGAAGCGAGCGCCGATTGCATGGAATTGATCATATATGAGGCCTCGGTCAAGGGCTCTCCGGCCTGATTGAGATATTGAAAAAATGCTTGAAACACACCGGGTGACAGAACTCCGTCGATCAGAAATTTTCCCGCAAGCATCGCGATACCTACCTGTCCGAGACGATTAATCAGTCTTATGGCGGGATTGATGGCATTAATCATAAAATCCGATTTTTCAGACGCTAATGCGAGCGCCTCCGTCGATTCGCGGAACCGATCGGCACTATTTTTCTCTTGGTTATAGGCACGGATGATCGTATGGCCGGAAAAGCCCTCTTCCACGAGTCCGGTCACTTCGCTCATGCGTTCCTGCCGCAGAGCGGCACAGCGCATCGTTTTTTTGGTAAAAATCTGCGTTACGAACATAGCGACGAGAGTGACGCCCAAAAAGATCAGAGTCAGTATCCAATGATAAACGAACATCATGGCAATCGAACCGACAATGAGACCTATTGCGGAAAACAATTTAAGCATACCCGTCTGTAAGGATTCCGATACCTTGTCGAGATCGTTGGTGGAATAACTCAATACCGAGCCGACTCGATGATTATCGAAATAAGAAAGCGGCAGGCGATTGACTTTTTCGCTGATCTCCCTACGCAGACGCAGACAAAGCTGTTCTGCAAAAGTCGTCATCAAAAAGGATTGAAGCGTATAAAATCCCCATGCCCCGAGATACATCAACAATAAAAGAAAGATTTGCGCACCGACGTTTCCCCAAGCCACGGCAAACACTGTTCCCGCTTCGATACACGCCCGAATACTGTCAAACAGGAGATCGATGATGACCGCGCTGTAAGCGGGAGCCGCGATAGAGAGAGCCGTATAAAAAATGACCGAGAAAATCACGGCGGCGAGTTTCAGCCGCTGGTCTTTGACGGATTTCCACAATCGTTTGACGACGCGCCAAGGATGCGCGGCGACATCGATGGAAAAGTCGTCGGAAAAGTTATCGGAATTTACTCGTTCCAATTCCTTGTTTTCTTCCATAAATCAAGCGCCTCCTTTCATCTGAGATTTTGCGATAGACGCATACACGGGGCAGTCCTTTATAAGGGAATCGTGCCGTCCCATTCCGACGATTCTCCCTTCCTCCAAAACGATGATATTGTCTGCATGGAGAATGGTATTGACGCGCTGGGCAATAATCAATACAGCAGCGTCCTTAATCTCGCTTGCAAGGGCGTGCCGAAGCGCGGCGTCCGTCTTAAAGTCGAGTGCGGAAAAGCTGTCGTCAAAAATATATAAATCGGCCTTTTTAACGAGCGCGCGGGCGATGGAAAGCCGCTGTTTCTGTCCGCCGGAAAAATTTGTTCCGCCCTGCGCGACGCGGGATTGAAGCCCGTCCGGCAATCGCTCGACAAAGTCCGCCTGAGCAATTTTCAAAGCGCGTTCCATATCTTCTTTGGTTGCGTTTTCATTTCCGTAACGCAAATTACTCTCTATCGTTCCCGAAAACAGCCATGCTTTTTGAGGAACATAGGCTACCTTTTCTCGCAGTATGTGTTGAGGAATATTGCGAATATCGCAGCCTTCAAAGGATAAAACTCCGTCCGTAATTTCGTGAAACCGCAAAAGTAATTTAGCGATCGTAGACTTTCCGCTGCCCGTACTGCCGATGATCGCCGTCGTTTCTCCGCGGCGGCAGACAAAATTCAGATTTTCGAGCGTCGCCTCCTCGGCGTCGGCAAAGCGAAAACCTGTCTTTTCAAAGCGACAAATTTCCTCTGAAATCTCCGTTTCGGTAACTTCCCGTCCGTCGTCCGCAATCTGCGGGACATGCGTCAGAACCGCGTTGATACGCCCCAAACAGGTTCTTGCACGCGGCAGAAGAATAATGACCATTTGCGCCATGATGAGATACCAAAGAATGAGCGTCGCATAACCGATCTGTTCGGTAAGTTTGCCGATTTCTATCTGACCCGTAGCGGTCGCCCCGACTGCAATTCTATTCCCACCCAGCCATAAAATAAGGACGATACATATATTTATGACGAGGAAAGCGAGACATTCCAGACCTGCAAACAGACGATTTGCCTTGATCCCCGTATTGGCATAATGCGTGAAAGTGCGGTTCATGCGTTCTTCTTCATATTCCTCTTTATGAAAAGCCCTCACCACACGCACGCCGGTAATATTTTCGCGTACTTCCACATTGATTCTGTCCAGATGTTCCTGCAATTTCCGAAAGATCAACGCTGCTTTTTTCGTGACGAAGAGAGCGCAAATTACTAACACGACCGATGCTCCCAATAAGAGAAGTCCCATCGTCCAATCGCTTAAAAACGCCATCACGATTCCCGCCACGCAAATAATCGGCACCGGCAAAATCATTTGAACGGAAAAAACAAACGCCTGTTGAACGATGTTCGTATCATTCAAAGCGCGCGTAATTAACGACCCCGTACCAAATTTTTCCATATCCTGCGCGGAAAATTGTAATATTTTATCATACAGCGCGTTGCGTATATCCCTTCCGAGTTTCGCCGAAAGCCGCGCGCAAAGAAAACTTCCCACGAGCGTCCCTACGCCCGCGGCCAAAGCTACGCCGAGCATGAGCAAACCGGTTCGGACTATCAATCCGTAATCGCGATTTCCCACGCCTACGTCTATCATTTTTCCGGTCAGTTTCGGAATGAGCAGTGCCCCGATGACATCGACCGCTAAAACGAGAACAGTAAAAAAACAAAGCCGTTTATAAGGCTTCAAAAATTTCAAAAATACTCTCATATAACCTCAATGGTGCCGATAATTCTCCCTATTTCTTCACAAACACGTACTTCCAACACTTTCGGCTTTTCCAAACTCTTTAAGAGCCCCGAACATTCCCTCGCGTCCGAGCTTTTTCCTATATTCCTCCCTGCGGCTTCGGTTTATATTCTTCATTTCCCGTTATCCCTTTCCGCCTCCGCCGATCGGATGAGCTTTCAATTTTTGTTCAAACGCCGATTTCAGTTCATTGGCAAAACATTCATTCGCTTCAATAAAGGAATCGCCGTATTTTTTCAGCGTCTCCCGCATGGCTCTGTCCTCCGCCCGATAGACGGCTTCAAGAAATGTTGCAGCATATTCCTTTCCCTTCTCTGTAAGACGCAGGCGCATTTCTTTTCGATTGTTTGGAATTGTTTCGAACTGCACATACCCTACTTTTTCGTATTTTTTGATAATGGTATTCAATGTCGTCTTCGGAATCAGCCATTGTTCACAAATTTGTCTTTGAGAAAGAGACGGTTCTCCGTCAAGCGAATAAAGCACACACAATTCCGATTCATTCATACCCATCGCTTTGGAAAAATGCGAATATATTTCGTCGATCCGTTCCGTGATAATCATATATCGTCTGATTTTTTCTTTAATCGTTTCCATGGCAGTCCCTTTCCATATATTTTAGTCCGAAACCGTATTATATTATAGTTCTATTCCGTACTATTGTCAAGCAAAAAAACGGAAAAAGTGAAAAAATTTTTTTATGAAGCAATTAAAAAGCCGTTGCGATCAATACATCGCAGCGGCTTCGTCAAATCGGTTTTTCCGTTAAAGATTATCCTTTAACGCTTCCGATAATCATGCCCTTTTCAAAATGTTTTTGCAAGAAAGGATAGATGATAATTAAAGGTAAGCTGGCGATAATGACGCCGGCCATACGGATACCGGGAGCATATACTTCCGACGACCCCGAACCGGAGGGAATTTTCAATCCCATATCGGAAACGCTCGACATCAACAAATCCCGAAGCACGAGTTGTAAGGGATATAGATCCTGACGGGAAGTAGAGATAAACATACTTGCATTGGCCCAGGAATTCCACTGCGCCACGCCGTTGAAGAGGATAATAACCACGATAAAGGAGGTCGTCAAAGGCACGACGATGCGGAAGAGAATACGAAGCGGCCCGGCCCCGTCTAATTCCGCCGCCTCAAAAATCGCGTCGGGAATCGCCTGAATCCCCGTTCTGAGCATGACGATGTTCATGGCATTGCAGCAGGTGGGAATAATCAGAGCCCAAGGCGTGTCGACCATGCCCAACTGATTGACGACCATAAAGAAAGGAATCATGCCGCCGTTAAAGAACATGGTAATTAAAATGATAATCATCAAGGGCCGTTTGAAGAGTACATTTTTTCTCGTGAGCGCATACGCGGCCATAATGCTCATAATGAGTCCCAAAGCCACCGAAGAAACGGTATAAATGACGGCATTGGCAATACTGCGCCACAGGTATTGATGCGTAAACAGATAGGTATAGGATTCAAAGGTGAACTTACCTGCAATGGGAAACAGCAGGAATCCCTCATAGGTACCGAACTTCATGGTTTCGCTGAGCGAACCCATCAATACATGCCACATAGGCAAAACGCAGGCGAGTCCGGCCACGGCGAGAAAGAGATATAAAAGTACGGCAATCACGATATCCGACAGAGAATGTCTTCTCGATTTGTTTTTCTCCATTTTAAGTACCTCCTTAAAAAATGCCGTTCGCCGTCAATTTATTGCTGACCCAGTTTGCCAAGAGAAGAAGCAGAAAACTCAGAGCAGAATTGAACAGCCCGATTGCGGTAGTATAGCTCCAAGCGCCGGTTCCCAAAGCGCCTTTTTCGTAAATAAATACGGAAATCGTATAAGCGACGTCCTCGTTCAATTCGTTTTTGAGCAGGTACAGTTTCTCGAATCCGACATTGAGCATCGTGCCGACCTTCATAATGAGCAACATCATAATGGTAGGGAGAATGGAGGGCAGAGAAATATGCCAAAGTTTATTGAATCTGCCGGCCCCGTCGATTTCGGCAGCCTCGTATAAGCTGACGTCAATGCCGCCGAGAGCGGCGATATAAATGATGCTGTTAAAGCCGATCGTCTGCCAAATATCGCTGATGACGATAATGGCGCGGAAGAAACGCGGGTCGTTTATGAGGCCGATATCCTTTTTGAGGACGCCGAGATTTCGGAACAGTTCGGTAAAAACGCCCGTATTGGAGGTGAGCTGATTGATGATCGTACACGTGACCACGATGGAAATAAAGTACGGGAGATAGACGAGCGTAAGGATCACTCTCCTGTACCAAGCCTTCTTTACCGAGTTGATCATCAATCCCAGGACAATGGGTGCGGGGAATACAAAAACGAGGCTTAAAAGTCCGTAAATCAGCGTATTGCTGAAATACAGCCAAAAATTTTTATCGTTGAAAAAGCGAATGAAGTGTTCGAGGCCGTTATTGTCCGCCCAAGGGCTTCCAAAGAATCCCTTTGCCATATCGAAATCCTGAAAAGCCATGATGAGCCCCACCATGGGGAAATAGCAAAACACGATAAAAAACGCGAGAGCGGGGAGCGTCAGCAAATAGATTACCCAATTCTTTTTAGCGTCCTTTTTGACGGCGCGGCAAGCTCTTTTGAATACGTTTTCTTTTACCGCAGTTGTATTTTGAACGATTACCGTTCCTTCTTTTTCTTCGATCATCTCAAAATCCTCCCGTCGATGAATCGGCGACGCAAGAATTTGCGTCGCCGATCCTCGCATCGTTATTTAGAAAGGCGTGCGTTATAGCGGTCCAGCGACGTTTGTTTCATCGCGATCATTTTTTCGATTCCCATCTTTTTCAATTCTTCCTGGAATTTAGAAAATTCCATGGGCGAATTTCCCGTGATATAATCGAAAATATAATCTTGGACTTCCTCCTGAATCTCTTGCATGACTTCCCCGAATTCTTTCCCTTCCTCCGAAGTCAGAGAAGTGACGGGCAGAACCCAATCTGCGTCGCAGCCTTCCGTCCAAGTCTTCATAGCGGCCTGTTCCTTTTCGGTAGAAACCTGTTTTTCTCTATCGATGTCATAGAAACAGGGGAATCCCTGCGCGGAATACTTTTTGACGGAATCGGAAGGCGACAGAGTTTCATTGTCAGTGACTTTTTCCGTATAATGCGGGTTTCCGTCCTCATCGAGCGTATAGGTATCCCCTTCTATTCCGTAGCTCATCAAAAGGCTCCCTTCCTCGGAATACAGATAGTCAAACCACTTCATCACGTCGTCGATTTTATCTTCGGGGAGCTTGTCGGTAATGACCGCATAATTTCCCGCCCGATTTGCTTTTTGCCGGATATGCATTTCGTCCGACTCGTTGATTTTAGGATTGGGAACGGCGACAAGGGAATACTCTTCGTTTTTGAGCGCATGCGCAGTATTTTCATATTGCGTCATATAAATATACATCTGCGTGAAGGCTCCGTATTTGGCCTCCTTGTACGAACCGTCGCTGTTAGTGCCGCCCACGGCGTCGGTAATGGGCACATATTCCTTGGAAGCGGCATATTCGGGACTGATGAATCCCCTTTCATACCAGGAATGCATTTTTTCGAGATAATCCTCGAATTCGTCCATGTACGGTCCGTAATTGACTTTTCCCGTTTCGTCGAGCTGGAAATCGAAGGTGACTCCGAAGCCTGCACTGATAGAGTTAAACGGGTCTACGCCGACCGAATACAGGAAGAACGGAGTGTCGCTCAATCCCTTATCCTTAAACCCCTGTAAAACGGTCTCCCAATCCGCATAGGTCTTGGGGATTTTTACTTCCCCCGTCGTGGTTCCGTCCACGGTATAGCCGATTTTTTTCAGCCAATCCTCGCGCATCATGTAGCCATACCAGCTGTCCGATTCCTTGTTCGCGATCTCGTAGAAGCGCGTGAGCCTTCCGTCATCCGTGATAACGTCCTGTTTTACGTCGGGGTCATTTTCTACGAGGGAATAGTAATTAGGAGCCATTTCCTCCATTTTATCGCTGATATCGATGATTTTTCCGTCAGAAATTCCCTTTTCAACGCCGCCCGGATACGTTCCCGTATAGTTGGGCATGGAGTCGTTTAGAATCATGACGTCGCAATAGGTGCCGCGGGCAAATACGTTATTGACGTTGTCCATGCTGTCGTGGACATATTTCACTTTCAGTCCGCTGATTTCTTCCAGCCTCTGAAAAACGATGTGCTGGTCGTACTGCCCGACCGCGTTGCTCTTGAAGGGCACCCAAACGCTGAAATCGTAATCTCTTTTTTCTCCGCAGGCCGCGGTCGCGAGCAAACAGCTCGCGCCGAGGACACAGACCGATAATAAACTGATTAAACGCTTTTTCATAGTAGCTCCTGTTAAGTTTTTCACTCGCTTACGCCTGTTCCGTCAATGTGAGCGTTACGCCCATCAACGTGACACTGACGGTCATTTTTCCGTCCTCCGTCTTTCCGATTTTACCTTCCAGACGGTCACCCTCACTGCCCAGC
Source organism: uncultured Clostridium sp. (assembly GCA_900555925.1). Taxonomy (GTDB): domain Bacteria; phylum Bacillota; class Clostridia; order Christensenellales; family Borkfalkiaceae; genus Scatosoma. The sequence goes on from USMU01000031.1 coordinate 18,086, forward strand.
CAGATGATGGTATTTCCATCGGCCGTCAGTTGGTGGGTGAAATCCATATTCATGATAAAGACCTTCAATTTTCCTGTCCCGTCTGTATTTACGGTCAAAGTAACATCCATACCTCCGACCGTAGGAACGCCCTCGGGCAATTTTCCGGTAAACGTCTTTGCTTCCTCAAAATATTTAGGCTGTCCGTCTATCGCGGCAAACGTGAGCTTTTCCACCTGTCCGATCTTGTTTTTCAGTGCAAATTCAAACTGTACGTTATCGTAACCAATCTTATCGTTTTTCGCGGTCTTGACGATTTTGAGTTCCAGCTTTTCTCCGTCTCCGAGATTGAGCGTGACGACGCCCGTCGCAGCGTCATAGTCATAAGAAATGTTCTTTTTGTCAATCTTGAAGTTTTCCTGGAATTTTTCGAGCGTCAGTCCGAGCTTTCCCGCTTCGTTGTGCGTATTGAAATCCTTTTCGGACAAAGTAGACTTCACGACGAAATCCGCGGTGAGGTCGGGCCTTAAAACCAATTCCGTCATGGAACCGGAAGGGAAGAAATTGTTGAGTGTGACGTCTTTTCCTTCCGCATCCTTATACACGACTTCGGAGGTCTGTCCCGCACGGAAGATTACGGTATAATCCGCAAAGGGAGTACCCTCGTTCCATACTGCATCGAAAGTAACCTTCGCCGCCGAGTCTTCCGCTATCGTATAGGTATCGCCGGGCATATAGTTATTTTCGCCGTCCGACCAGCCGCCGAATATGCTTCCCGGCTTGACGAAATTATTTTCGGGCAGAGTAAAGGATTTGCTCTGATATACTTCGATATTCTCAACCGAACCGGTAACACCTTCTCCGCCGTTGAATTCGACGGTAACGAGGTCCCGCCATACCGCCGTAAATGCGGTATCCTTGCCCTCGGCGACGGTATAGGAAGCGCCGGGTTGATAGAGCTTGCTTCCGTCAGACCAGCCGTCGAACAGTTTATTTTCGTTTTCGTAAGGCATTTCGGGCAGCGTGATTTTCATTCCTTCGCCCTGCTCGACGGAATCTATGGTTTTGCCTTCGATTCCCGTTTCAAAAGATATGGTGCGAAGCTGCCGCCATACGGCATAATAGGTTGTATCCGCCTTTTTATACGCCCTCGCACCGGGCATGCTTCCCGACTTCGCGGTCGCAGACGTTCCCCAGCCGTTAAAGACGTAGCCGTCTTTTGTCAGCTCGCATTCGGGGAAGACGAAATACAGATTGTTCCCCGCAACGATAGCTTCGGGCGCCTTTCCCGTACCGCCGTTCGCATCAAACGTAATAGTCACCGTCTTTTCCGTTTTCGCGACGAATGTCATTCCCTCTGCGGCCGTAACCTTATCGCCGGGCCGCTTCACGGAAGTATTCAGACTTCCGTCGTCTTTCACCTGCTGCCAACCTGCAAAGCCCTTGTCGTCCGCCCCGACAAAAGAAGCGGCGGGCAGAACGAACTGAGAACCTACGGGAGCTTCGATAACGAATCCGCCTTCATCGGCGATGTCCGC